>JAJZXI010000113.1 GCA_021806545.1 Actinomycetes bacterium
CACCTGTTAGTTCACCCGTGCAGTTGTGGTGGATCTGAGATGAGGGGAAGTACCGATCAACCACCACTACCTTGACCTTGGCGCGTTTGGCCTTGTAGGTGAGTGTTGGTCCAAAGGCCCCGAGTCCCAGGGTGCCCTCGTTGGCTAGTGGCGAACCCCGGTTCAAGCAGGCCCCCCTGTGCGGAGGAGAGCTCGACACCCTGTATCTGGGTTACAAACACTGGCAGCACCTGATCGCGTACCGTCGAGAACATGCACGATCGCCCAGCGCAAGGATCGAGGGACCCGATCGCTACGGGGCCCAGGTCCAACTCGCCAGTGCGCCACACGAAGTCAGGTCGCCAACCGAGTACTCGCGTTGCATCGCTGGACCTCGACCATGGCGACCCAAGCGCGCACCACAAGGCGGGAGCCTTGAGAGGTTATTAGTCGAAAAGGAAGCGGTCGGCACCCAACGCATAGCTCTCAACAATACGGATGCACCAGGTAGCCTAACAACATGAAATCCACCATCGTCATCGTCGGGGTCGGCATTGCCACCGCCTCACCAGCCGATCTCGCTCGGGTCCTCGCGGGGTGCACTACCGTTTTATGTCGCACCCTCCGTCATCCCGGCCTCGCCGAGACGCTCGCCGCAGTGATGGATCCTGGTGGGGCGCTTCTCAGTTGCGACGACCTCTATGACCGAGCGCAGAACTTCGACGAACTGTATCCGCAAATCGTCGCACGACTCAGAGACCTGAGCGCAATTCCTGGGAACGATCGTATCGCCTACGTCGTGCCGGGTTCACCTGCCGTCGGTGAGCGCAGCGTACAGCTTCTCCTGGCACAAGAGGACCTCAACGTCGAGATTGGCTCCGGTTTGGGCCTCATTGACTATGCGGCGCTCAAGCTTCAACAAGACCCCGCTGATGGGCTCATGATCGTCGACGCACTTGACCTGCTCAACGACCTGCCAGCTGGTGGAGGATCCCTGTTTGTCCTGCAATGCTACGACCCGATGATCGCGCGAGAGCTCGTCACCGCCGTCAAGGAGCGTGGTGGTAGGATTCGGATGCTCTATCATCTTGGACTCCAGGATGAGATGATTCTCGACGTTGACGAGCAAAGCCAAGTCCTCCAACGGTGTGACCATCTCACCAGTCTCTGGATCACCGATCTTGCGCCGGTGGCGCCAGAGCTGATCTCGTTGATCCAGGTGGTGCATCGCTTGCGTTCGGAATGCCCTTGGGACGCCAAGCAGACGCATCGCTCACTTGCTCGACACCTCCTGGAAGAGGCCCACGAGGTGATCCAGGCTATCGACAACCTTGAATTGGCCCCGGCATCGAACGATCTACTCGTTGGTCACCTCAAGGAGGAGCTTGGTGACCTCCTCCTGCAGGTCCTGATGCACGCCGAGATTGGGCATGACGTCGATGACTTCGATCTCGAGTCCATCGCCCAAACCCTGCACGAAAAGTTAGTCCGACGCCATCCCCATGTCTTTGGCGATGTCAGGGTTGGCTCAGCCAACGAGGTGGTGACCAACTGGGAGGCTATCAAAGCTGACGAGCGCAGTGGGCGCGTCGCCTCCCCGGTACCCGAGACGCTCCCTGCGGCCCTGCGCCTCCAGAAGGCCTTTCGTAAGGCAACCAGTCTCGGGCACAGCCCTGAGGAGCTCGACAAACTCCTCTGCGGTTCCCAGCCTGCCCGGACTTTTGTTGGCGCGGCACTTACTGCACTTGGCCAAGACGTCGATCTCGAGGAGGCGCTGCGACATGCCGCCCGCGAACTGGAGCATCTCGACCCACAGTAACGTGCCGCCAACTCATCGTTGTAGTCGACCCCCAGATAGGGATGGAGATGCTAGGTTAAAGACGACGAGCACCCGAGACGAAAGGCTGTCCAATGGCGCGCAACGACAATGAGATCACCCAAGTAGTGGCCCGCATGGTATTGGACTCTCGCGGCAACCCTACCGTCGAGGCAGAAGTGGCGCTCGCTGGCGGTGCCCGAGGACGCGCGATTGTCCCGTCGGGCGCCTCAACTGGCAAATTCGAGGCGGTCGAGCTCCGCGACGGCGGACCCGACTTCGGAGGCAAGGGGGTCACGAAGGCCATTGCCAATATCAATGGGACGATCGCGAACGCCGTTATTGGTTACGATGCTCGCCAACAGCGACTCCTCGACCGCGCGATGATCGCACTCGACGATACACCTGACAAATCTCGACTTGGGGCCAACGCGATGTTGGCGGTTTCACTCGCGACCGCTCGCGCTGCTGCGAACGCAGCTCGTCTCCCTCTGACCGCCTACCTCGGCGGCGTCGACGCAACCTTGCTCCCGATTCCGATGATGAACGTCATCAATGGCGGGGTACACGCCTCTAACAACCTCGACATGCAGGAGTTCATGCTGGTCCCTCACGGTGCAGTGAGTTTTCGTGAGTCTCTCCAGTGGGGCGTTCAGACCTACGCGGCGTTGAAGGCTGAACTCCAAGCCAAGTCGCTCTCGACGACTGTCGGTGATGAAGGCGGATTCGCCCCCAACCTCCACTCCCATCAGGAGGCGCTCGAGTTGTTGGTCGGGGCGATCGAAAAGGCTGGCTTTCGACCCGGCATCGATATCTCGATCGCATTGGATCCAGCGAGTACCGAGTTTTTTATCGACGGTCGCTATGTTCTCAAAGGCGAGGATCGGACCCTGACCCAAGAGGAGATGGTCGACTACTATGCCCAACTCGTCGATGCCTTCCCAATTGTCTCCATCGAAGACCCGATGGCCGAGGAGGACTGGGCTGGGTGGAGGCTCTTCACAGAACGTCTTGGTGGCCGCATCCAGGTCATCGGCGACGACATCTTCGTCACCAACCCACGCCTGCTCGAGCGCGGCTTCAAGGAATCGGTTGCGAACTCCATTTTGATCAAGCTCAACCAGATCGGCACGTTGACCGAAACCTTGGAGACCATGGAACTCGCGCGTTCGCGGGCCTACACCACCGTCATCTCCCATCGATCCGGAGAGACCGAAGATACCTTCATCGCTGACTTTGCGGTCGCGACCGGCGCCGGGCAGATCAAGACCGGAGCGCCGGCACGCTCGGATCGTGTCGCAAAATACAACCAGCTCCTACGGATTGAGGCTATGCTAGGTGAGGGAGCACGGTTCAACGACTGGGTCAAGAGAGCGACGTGAAGCTTCGGCGACGAGTTATAGGTGTTGTGGTACTGGCGGTCGGTGCCGTCGTGTATGTCACGACGGTCTTACCGGTCGGCCAGCTCTTGGGAGTCATCTCGACCAAGCACCGCGATATTGCTGAGCTACGGACCCTTCAGAGTGCTAATGCCAATCTCAGGCACAAAATTGCACAGCTCAACTCTCCACAGTGGATCGAGTCCATTGCTCGTAATGACTTCGGGATGTATCCGGTCGGATCTACTCCCTACCAGATCCTGCCGAGTTCGCCACTCTATCGACCACCAGTTCCCCAACATTGACCCGCATACGGGCCGGTGTTGTGCTGCGACTCTCAAGCCGTCAAACGCCACAGGACAGTTGCCGAGTCCAACGGCTCGGCCTCTTGTCCGGCTCGCTCGCCCATGGGCAACAGTATCACCCGATCGGATAGGAGAAAGGTCTCTACATGAGTATTCTCGGAAGTCGTGTCGTACGCAGGGAAGACCCAAGCCTCCTGCGTGGAGAGGGTCGCTATGTCGCAAACCTCTCATTGGACCGCCCTCTCTTCGCATGCTTCGTGATCTCCCCATTCGCCCATGCCACCTTTAGCCAGATCACCATCGAAGACGCACTGGCTGTGCCCGGTGTGCGCCACGTTTTGCGGGCCAGCGATCTCACCGCCAAGCCGATCCCCAGTGCCATCCGCGACCGGCCCGATGGTGCCCGACCCATCCTGGCTATTGATCGAGTGCGCTACGTTGGAGAGCCTGTTGCCCTCGTTCTGGCAGATAGTCCCGAGGCCGCCTACGACGGCGCTGAGCTCGTCTATGCCGACTTCGACCCGCTCGATGCGGTCATCGACCCCGAGGAGGCGCTGACAGACGCCACGCGTCTCTTCCCTGGCGGTAGCAATGTGTTTTCATCGAGTCAGGTTGAACCGGACCCTCATCTCTTCGACGGGGCCGACGTGGTGGTATCCGAACGCCTCATCAACCAACGGCTCGCACCCTGCTCACTCGAGACCCGAGCGATGGCAGCGGTACCAACCCCCGATGGGCGTCTTGTGATCTACTCCTCTACTCAATCCGCCCACGGCCTCAAGCGCACGCTGACGCGGTGCCTCGACATCGACGACGATGTTATCATCGTGCGTGCGCTCGATGTGGGCGGCGGTTTCGGTGCCAAGGTGACCGTCTACCCCGAAGACGTCGCGATCGCCGCGGCCGCCCTCAAGACCGGACGTGGGATCAAGTGGACGGAGGACCGCGGTCGATCGATGCTGGGCTTGGTGCACGGACGCGCCCAAATTCAGAACGTCGAGCTTGGGGCGACCAAAGATGGAACGCTCGTCGGCTACCGCCTACACGTCATTCAAGACTGCGGCGCCTATCCCGCCTTCGGCGCAGTGCTACCCACGCTCACGTGCCTAATGGCCCAAGGCACCTACGCAATTCCCAAAGTGGAGACCTCCTACGTCTCCGTCGCCACCAACACCACCCCCATCTCCGCCTATCGTGGTGCTGGCCGTCCTGAAGCCGCGGCGGCAATCGAGCGAATGATGGATCGGCTGGCCCTCGAGCTCGATATGGACCCTGTGGAGCTTCGCCGTCGCAACCTCATTCCGAAGAACGCCTTCCCCTTGAGGACACAGACCGGGGCCAACTACGATGTTGGCGACTACCTATTGGCCCTTGACTCCGTCTGCGAACATGCCGGCTACGCCCAACTTCGCGACGAGCAACGCCGGCGCCGGGTCAACCAGGCCCCGCTCCAACTCGGGATCGGCGTAGCCGTCTACGTCGAGATAACCAATGGGGGCGGATCAAGTGAGTACGGTCGCGTCCAGGTCCAAGACGACGGCTCGGTACTCGCTTATTCAGGCACATCGCCACACGGCCAAGGCCACGCGACTGCCTGGTCAATGCTGGTCGCAAACGAGCTTGGTGTCAGCCTCGATCAGGTGCAAGTCATCACCGGTGACACCGATCTCGTGCCGCGAGGCGTTGGCACCTTTGGTTCTCGTTCCCTGCAAACCGGTGGGGTTGCCGTCGCCCAGGCAGCCCGCGAGGTGAGCATCCGAGCCAAGCGCGTGGCCGCAGCGATCCTTGAGGCTAGTGAGGCTGACATTCAGCTTGGGATCGGAGGTGCCTTTGTGCATGGCAGCCCATCAATGACAATCGACTGGTCGACGCTCGCCCGACGTGCCAAAGAGATCGACGATCCCCTCGATATCTCGTTGGACTTCGATCCCGAGGATGCAACCTTCCCGTTTGGCGCCCATCTCGCAGTGGTCGAGGTCGACACCGAGACCGGTCAAACCCAGCTCGTCGCTCTCACCGCGGTAGATGACGCCGGCAAAATCCTCAACCCTTTGCTCGCCGAGGGTCAGGTCCATGGTGGCCTCGCCCAAGGGATAGCCCAGGCTCTCCTTGAGGAGTTCCGCTATGGCGACGATGGCACACCACTGACGCCCAACTTCGCCGACTACTCCGTCATATCGGCACCCGAATTGACGTCATTTACGCTCATTCACCAAGAGACACCAACATTCATGAATCCACTCGGTGCCAAGGGAATCGGGGAGTCCGGGACCATCGGCGCAACCCCGGCGGTCTGGAACGCAGTCATCGACGCGATCAGCCACCGCGGAGTTCGCCACATCAATCTCCCCCTGACCCCGCACAAGATCGTCGAGGCCCTCAACTGAACGACCCCTGGCAACCGAGTAGTTGATGGTCGCGGCCGGGGCCACCCATCGGAGGGGTCTCGAGCGCGCTAACCCATTCGCATCGAGCACCAGCCGCTCCTTCAATCCGATGCCTAACCCAAGAACCCTCCCGGACCGGTAGAAAGGTATCGCCTGCGTCCGTTGGCGTCAAGCACGACCCCGGGGATCGTGCCAATGCCTGGCATCAGGTTCGGCTTACGTGATATCACCTGCTACCCCACCTGGAACCACGCAGTGGAAGCCGTGATATTGCGCTTGTAGCCGCAAGGCGGCCACCCCAATACTCACTCCATGGTTGAGTTTGTACGTATCTGCGTTGGGTTGGTAGCGACCTTGTCACTGCTCGCTATCATCGCCTACCTGCTTGCTTTCATCGTCGTGATGATTTCGCTGATCCCTAAGCCATCGCGGCGTGATCCGATCGATCGTGAGTTCGAGGAGCTATTGCGAGAATCGCGCTTCACCCACGGGACCCGCTCACGGTGACCGTCGACAGGAATCACACGCCCGAGGGCCCTACGGAATCGAAGAGGTGATCGTGCGTTCTCCAGCAGGTCCCAAGGAACACAGAGCGGGTCGCCATGCCCTCGTCGTTGGCACCGTCATTCTTCTGACTCTCTTCGTCAGCCTTGCGGCGGGTGTCGCCGTGGCGTCCGGTGTCGCGGGCGCCATTCGTGCTGCGGCGACCCAGCTGGTCGGGACGAAATCGAAGCCGGCTGACCCCCATGCAACAGTTCATGAGTCGATGGTGATCGAGACCGGCAAGATGGACGGTGATCCGGGCTGGCCACGGTACACGAACAGCTCTTGGAGTGTCCAGGCGGGTGACACCGTCGTGCTGAGAATCACCAGCTACGACGACGGCACCGCTCCCCTGATGGGAGCTCAGATGATGTTCGACCGGGTTGAGGGCACGCTGGGGGGCATCGAGCTTATCGACGGCCGTGCCACCTCGTTGGTCTCAAACGACAATATCTCCCATACCTTCACGGTCGTCGGTCTTGGACTCAACCTTCCCATTCCGGTCGCGCCAACCGGAGGCAGCGTTACCGTTGTAGCGCGCTTCCAAGCAAAGCGTACCGGCAACTTCGTCTGGCAATGTTACGCTCCCTGCGGCTCGGGGCCTAATTCGATGGGTGGAGCGATGGCAAGACTGGGTTGGATGGAGGGGACTGTGTCGGTCACTACCTGACCGCTCAACCGAGTTCAAGATTTCGATGGTTCTGGCAGGGTAGATGGGAAGGCTGTGGCATGGGCAGTGACGAAGGATCCAAATCGGAGCGGGCGATAATAGATCGACGGAACTTCTTGGGAAGGATCGCCGCGGGAGGAGCCGGCCTCGCGTCGCTGGGAGTTCTCACCAAAGTCGGTGACGGATTCGTAGCAAAGCAGATGGCTGCTGCCACCACCAAGGTGGCTCATCAGTGGGCGATGGTGATCGACCTGCGCTACTGTAACGGTTGCAAGTTGTGTACTGAGGCATGTCAAAGTGCTCACTATCTGCATGCTGACCAGACCTGGATCAACGTTTTCCGCATGGAAGATGCTGGCGGCGCGGCGTACTTCATGCCGCGGCCCTGCATGATGTGCGAGGATCCACCGTGTGTTCCGGTGTGCCCAGTCAAGGCAAACTTTCGGACCGACGAGGGCATTACGTTAGTTGACCAGAGTCGCTGCATTGGCACACGAATCTGCATGAATGCCTGTCCCTATCAGGCCCGCTACTTCAACTGGGAGGCACCAAGGCCGGCACCGCGCCAGCCCTTCCCCCAGGAGCCGACATGGCCAGTTCCCCAGGTAGAGGGGACGGTGGGAAAATGCGTGGACTGCGCCGCGATGCTTCCGACAGGGAGACTACCGGAATGCGTGAGTCATTGCCCGATGGGAGTCATCTATCTCGGTGATCTCGAGACAGACGTTGCAGTGAATGGAATCGGCAACACGGTCAAGCTGTCGGAGTTCGTTCGAGATAACAACGCAGTCAAGTTCAAGGAGTCCTACGGAACACACCCCAGAGTGTACTACATCCTCGGTGATGGTCAGGATCTCGATGCCAACACAGGGACCTCCTAATGCAACAAAACGCCATGGGAAGGGCGCGAGTGACTGAGACCACCACTCGTCTCTCGCGGATGCGGGTCATACAGATGCTCTTAGGAGTCGTATGGTTATTCGACGGTGTCTTACAGCTACAACCCTCGATGTTTGCTCCGAGCTTTGTAACCGACACGCTTGTGCCTACCGCGGATGGTAACCCGCGTCCAGTTGCAAGCGCGATCGTTGCGGTGAGCCGTTTCATCGAACCCCATATTGCGATATGGAACGTGTCATTTGCACTGCTCCAACTGCTCATCGGGCTAGGTTTGCTGTTTCGACGCACGGTCCGCACCGCACTCGCTGCTTCGTTCGTTTGGTCGATCCTGGTTTGGATCCTTGCAGAGGGTTTGGGCGGTATCCTCACCGGCACCGCCTCGCCACTCTCTGGCGCTCCGGGGGCGGTCCTTCTCTATATCCTTGTCGGGCTGCTCGTCTGGCCGCGGCCCGAGGTGAGCACGTTGGCCCACCCGAGGGGCCAGGTGCCAGGAGACACGTGCCCCGACGGGGGTGGACTACCGGTCAACGGGGAACCGCAGCCTCCTAGCCCATTGCTCAGCGATGGGTTCGTCGGCGGAACTGGTGCGCGAATCGTCTGGGGGGTGCTTTGGGTAGGTAGCGCGGTCCTGCTGCTCCAACCGGTCAACATGACAGCGGGGGCGATTACCCGGTTGTTATTGGCGGCCAAGGCCGACCAGCCGTCTGGGTATGCTCACCTGCTCTCGGAG
>JAJZXI010000008.1:0-4004 GCA_021806545.1 Actinomycetes bacterium
CCTAGTCCTTCGATCCGGACCACGGTACTGGACCGGCCCAGAGTGGCGCCGTGAGCGTCGTGGCTGATCCTGTTCGAAGCTATCCACCCCGTTGCCGTCAGTTGATGTGGCCATAGGTACGCCTCCGAGACCCCATTACCCGAAGCGTGGAGCAGCCAAGCAACCGCGTCACACCCCACCGCCGTGAGTGTAGCACAACGGCGGTGAGTATCTCGTCTATAAAATTGTAGAATTTCGGGGAGGCATCACTGAGTGCGTCAACACGAAGCATCACAACATAGCCCCAACGGCACACGAGCTCAGCGAGCCATGACCGGACCGGGTACAGTCCTGACTCGTGCGTCCTCCAAGATCCTCGTCACTCCTCCCCTGAGATAGGAAGCGTCTGCGTCCTGGCGGGAACCGGCTCCTCTTCTCGGGGCGCACCTTGGTACGAATACCAGGAGGCAACCCGTTGTGTGAGCGCACCAGCTGACCCCATTCCCCGCCCCCCCCCGCCAGGGAAAGTTGGGGTGCAATCCCGCCATCGACCCGACCCTCAGTTGGGGCGGCGTTGCGCTTCAGGAGTCGATAACGCCGACCCGCGGACGATCCCGAGTGCCGCGCACCATTCGCGGTGTCGTGGGCAAGCCCGTGCGAGCCTCAACCTGGCCGCCTAGCCTCAACCTGGCTGCCTAGCCTCACCGCACCAGCTGGCCATCGCCATTCCCACAATCTTCACTGGATCCATCCAGCTCGTAACCGGACGCCCAAGAGCACGTCGAATCCTCCACGTTCTGCATTGCTCAGGTTTCCACAGACCCACCGGTCAGTGTCCTCGTCAATAATCGCGCTTACAAGGCGACAGAACCAGTTGGAGCGAGGACAGTGCGCGTTCGCCGTCTCTGGATCTGCGTTGCCACTACCCAAAGTCGTGTGCGTTCCCGACTCTCCCAACCACAAACACAACGGCTCACGATGCTCCTGATCGGTAAGGATGAGTGACCACAAGATCTCTGCGCCCACGTGATCGATCACGGCCGCCGCGTAAGGACAAACCCCGAACGATGACAGTTCGCTGCTGGGAGCCAATCACTCAACTGCGTTAGGGCTAAACCGAGTTCGTGCTTCTTCGCCGACGCGGCAGGCCGGTTCCCGACCACGACGAAAACACACCACATCAAACCGCCACGCCCTGCCACCACTTCTCAACAACTGGTGATTACCGTACAGCAAACAAACATTCCAGTCAATACACGGCTGCCCATAAGACCCCGTCCAGGCCTTCTCACACCAACCACCGTGATGCCAACTACAACACCCGCCGATCATCGGGCTCCTCATGCTGTCTGGAATCGCGAATCCTAGCTTCGACGAGCGACTCCTGTGAAGGGCAGTGAGTACATCGCTATCGACTGATCAGAGCCGGTGAGGACGGAATGGGCCTAGTGCGTGCGTGTGAGGAGCAATCCCGGTCATGTCGCCGACACCTCCATCGCATTGGCACCCGCGTCTACCGCTACCGGACTCCGGTAGGAGTAGCTCGTGGCCCCCGTAATGACGAGATAACAATGAACCTGACTCTCCTCCCAATAGAGAACTGGGCACTCCTCTCGATCGGCGATACGAACGAGCTCACCAATGTTGACTAGCTCAACTGGTGGACTCATGGTCGTTATGCTGGACGGTTTTGCCTGGATGAAGAGGTGCGGGTAACGCGAACGCATCCGTTCTGCCTCTGGGACGCGCAACTCCCTCCGAAGCACTAGGCCCAACATGATGACCAGAGCGAGTCCAGCTGTAGCGATGATCGGACCAACCCACCGTGCTGCGCCAACTGATAGACCCAGACCCGCCAAGGAGAGGGTGGCAGGAACGGTACCCCAGATCCGGACAGCCCCTGAGGCGACGGGTGCAAGAGTCACCGATCTCGTCGCCGCAGTTGAAGTGCCAAAACTGAGCTCCGTGGTGTCGAGCCCAAAGGGGAACTGCGGCGCAAGGACCTGCGAAAAGTGCTCATGGGCGAGCACTCCCTGGACGGATACCCGAGGGTAGATGGTCACCAGCGCTCCCGGTATCGACGTCGTACCAACGGCGCTGCCCAGTGCTGCAAGCAAGCGGTTCACGCTCGCGAATGCCAAGGTGCCGGTAACTCTCGTGGTAGTGCCTTTGAAGTGCGTAGGCGCCGAGAGGAGCATCGTGCGCGACCACCCGTCGGGTTCGCTCACAACAGCCTCCATGGAGCTCACCCCCGCGGGCGCAGTTGGCAACGCCGCCGAGAGGTGGTAGTTGAAGGAAAAGGTAACCGAACCAACCACCCTTTGGTAGACCGGTTGACCAGTGCGCACCTGCCCTCCAGGGTAGATACTGTTGGGGCCCTTCGCGCCGTAGCTAAAGACTCCCGATGACCGGTACGGTAGTTGGGTCTCGGTTCGCCGCGTGACCGCCGTAGCGAAGCTCGCGGCAGAGAGGATACTACCAACCAAAACCATCACCGTCGCCAGGCCCGCTAGCACCATACCGGCTGGTCCCGCCAGCGAGGGTCCAGAGACCGATCTCACTGCGCTAGCGGAACCCGCATCTCTGCGCCGCCTCTGGGGCCGGGACAACCGCGGCATCAGGAGAAACCAACTTCCGATTGCAACCGCGACGGCCGCCGCTGCCGATGGTTGATGCAGCCACGAGAGGACAACGCCCACCGATGGGATGTGGAGCCAAAGGCTGCCCACGATACCCGATGAACGCGGGTGGAAAGGATCGATATAGTCATTGTGATCTCCCTTCATGAGAAAGCGTCCGCCGACGATGCCGACGATGCGATGTAAGACCAAGCCAAGCTTCGGGTACCGATACAAGACAATCTCACCGACGTGATAGGACCGCTCGGGCCGAACAATTGCGAGATCCCCGGTATGGAAACGCGGCAACATGCTCGGACCTCGTGTAACTGCATAGACGACGGAGCCGCCTAGTCCAACAGGACCGAAGACAATCCAGAGAGCGCCGACCACAACCACCGCGATCCCCAGCAGTACCGCCTTGTGCCAAGATGGGCTCGGTCGGAGATCGACGTGGCGCCTCGCGGAACTCATGGCTCCACCTCGCCACCTTGGCGGTGTCGAGTCACAATGATCGGCAACTTCTCACGACGAGATCGTGAGACACTCGACGCCACCCGACCAGGAGCACGGACGCAACCCGCTCGATAGCCCTTGCGTGTATGGGGTCGAAGTCTCCGACACCCGCTTGGGTCGGCTCGCGCCTGCATTGCGCCCGTGCTCCCCATCATCGGACACTACTGAGCAGCGTTGACGAACAACATATCAGCCTGTGCGATTGGATAGCCAGCCGGACCTGGAACACTGCAGGTAACTGAGAAGGTTGGTCCTGCGCCGACCGGCCCGCACCTCAACCACAGGATGGGTGGGGGTCCGGCCGGACCCGCCAATTGTGGCCCGGGACCGTTACCTGGGGGTGGCGGCTGATTCAGACCAGCACTGACGGATGTGGCCGGTGCATTCAGGTTGAAACTAACCGACGTAATCCCGTTGACGTTCGGAGTCGTGCCGTAGTGTATACCGGTCACTGTGTACCCGTTTATCGCTGCGGAACCCGCTCCGGCGTAGGATGCGTCAACGTTATTCGTATTCGTAAATGCGTACGCACCGGCTCCCAGCATCCCCGTCGCGAACAACGCGATCGCAGCCTTCGCTAATCGATGAGACATATCATCTTCTCCTTATCTATCGGGATCCTCCATCCGAACCCCCTCGTCCCTAGTCTGGGTTTTAGCGATACTGAGAACATCTACCAAGTTGTACAATTCGGCGCCGGTACGCTCTCTGGCTGTGCGTCACGGCAACTGCGTTCGTTCGCGACCTAAGCCTTTTTGACACTCGAACCCCCGCCTAGGAGCCGATCATCGCGGCAGCAGCCCACCTTCCTCTGTGTTCTGAGGTGCTCGCATCCTGGTCGGAGCTCCGAGCATGGCTCCCGACGTTGCCAACCGCAAGAACGATGGCTAC
>JAJZXI010000008.1:4104-37874 GCA_021806545.1 Actinomycetes bacterium
ACTCCTGCAGCTCCGTGCTTGCTTTGGCTGCGCACCGATTCAGCTGGCCCACACTCAAAGCTGCGGTAGCGCAAGTCAGAAGCTGGTACCACGACGGTACGGTACGGTTCTTCCACTCGTTATGACGCCCACTCCGAGGGACGGGGCTGGTCGGTCGGCGCTTTTCGGCCACAAGGGTCCTGGCCAGGGCCTGCTCAGGGGGTAATGATCCCTTGGAGGAAGAGCTTGCCACGTTTGGCTGATCCAACGGTAGCACGATTCGAAAACACGTCGTATCCAACCCGCTCAATCTCATCGAGAATCGCTGAATAGAGACGACGAGCAGTCCGAACACAGCGAAGCGCCCGCCCATGAAGATAGGAGTCTCCCGTCAACGAGTCGGCGTACCATCTCCGATTGCGAGCGATCTCAAAGGCCATCAGGTCACAAAAGGAGTCGGTGACACGCCGGGTCCGCAACGCCTCGAAGGCTCCGAAGCGCTCTACGTCCTGCATCGGCAGATAGATGCGATCACGTTCAAGGTCCTCTCCGACATCGCGCAAAAAGTTGGTCAACTGAAACGCGTTCCCCAACGCTCGTGCAGGTTTGCGAGCCGCCTGATCACTCACGCCCAGGAGCGGCAGCATCATCTCCCCAATCACTGCAGCCGAACCATCCATGTAGACGAGAAGATCATCGATGCTTTGGTATCGATTCACCACAAGGTCTTGCCTCATCGACGAGAAGAAGCGCTCGAAATACTCGATCGGTATTCCGAAGCTGCGTATCGTCATGATCGTGGCTGCCACGATCGGGTCATCGGAATCACCCTGCGCGAGCCCGGCAAGGAGACGGTCGCGAATGGAATCGATCCTGTCGAGGCGTTCAGCCACCGACCCTTGCTCCACATCGACAATGTCATCGACAAAGCGACAAAACCCATACAGCGCAAATACATAGGGGCGTGTTCGTGACGAGAGGAGCGCCGACGCCAGGTAATACGTCTTGCCGTAACGTCTGTTTAGCTCACGCGAGAGCGCAATGATCTCGCCGTCAATTTGCGCACCGCTCAACCGAGACCCTCTCGTACTCGCGCAGCCGCCAGTCGACCCGATACCGTCACCAGCGGCAGACCTACGCCAGGCTGGGTACCGGAACCTGTTCGCACCAGGTTGCGAACAGTTCGATCTCCAAGGGAAGGCCGAAATGGACCACTCTGAAAGAAGGTGTGGGCGATGGAAAATGGTGTCCCACCATCCATCCCCATCCGAGCCCAGTCACGTGGGTCCAAGTCATGGCGTACCAGCGTGGCGAGATCCCTGGTCACTCCGATACGCTCAAGTCGCCGATCGAAACGGGCCACGAAACCGGCACCCAAGCGATCCCAATCCAAGCGACCCTGCAGGCTCGGCGTTGGCTCGAGCGCGTACACGATATGGGACCCAGGCGGAGCGAGCTCGGGATCGGTACGGGTCGGTATGCTCACCAGCATCGACGGGTCAGCCATCATACGTTGGTTGTCCACCAGATCGCGAAACGCCCCAGACCATTCCACACCAAAGAAGATGTTATGATGTATGAGACTCTCCGGCAGTTCACCGCGCACCCCACGAAGTGACAAGAAGCACGATGGGGACATCCTCCAGTGCATCCCCCCTACGCGGGCGAACGATCTGCCAAGCATGCGTGCAAGCTCGCCAGGGTCAGCAGAGGTGATAACCGCATCGCAGGACAGGCTGCCACTGTCGGTAACCACGCGAGTCACTCGGCGTTCACGCATGACCATCGCCTCGACCTCGGTCCGGTAAAGGAACCGAACTCCCCGATCTGACGCGAGAGCTGCGAGTGCATCTGCTGCAGCGCGCATTCCACCAACCGGCTGTACCACCCCCAACACCACATCCATGTAGGCGATAATTGCGAAAATACCGAGCGCCCGAATTGGGGAAAGGCCAGCGTACAACGACTGAAAGCTAAAGAGGCGCCGAAGGCGGTCATCGCCGAAGAAATGACTCATGATCTTTGGAAGACGCAGAAAGCCACCCAATCGCACCAGCCCCAACAGGGCACGAGGGTTATTGAGCAGTGCGACAACACCGTCGAGCTCTCCATCGATGAAGTTTGGAAATTCAATCGTGAAAAGCTCCTGGAGATAGCGGCGAAATCTGAGGTATGCGTCGGCATCGGTCCTCGAGACCTTCGTCTCGATCTCGTCGTACATCTGCTCCGGATCGGAATACGTTACAAGGCGACCGCCACCGTCGATCGACGAGGCGTCGGCGAATATCGCTTGATAGCCGGGTTCGAGACGATGGAACTCGACATAGTCGTCAGGGTCTGCACCCGCCCGGCGAAAGATATCGCGGAAGAGCTCTGGCATCGTGAACACCGTGGGGCCGGTATCAATTCGAAAGCCCCTGCGGTCGTGGCGACCTGATCGCCCTCCGGGATAAGGGTTCCGATCAACCACGGTCACCTGGTAGTTTCTACTGGCGAGCTCCACGGCCGCGGTCAACCCAGCAAATCCGGCGCCAACCACCACGACCGAGGGAGGCATCAATGCAACCTATCGACCACAAACCCCGCCATCTCGCCGAGGGCAGCTCGAGCCTCAGGTATGATCGGAAGCTCGTCGAGCGCCTGCATGGAGCGCAAAAACAGCTGATCGATGCGGTCCTCTACGGCCTGCAGGGCACCAGTCTCTTCGATCATCACCTGTAGTGCAGTGATTTCACTCACAGAAAGATCGTCTCGTCCAAACAGTCCTTCGAAGAGCTCGCGCTCTGAGGAGGTGCATCGCTGGCACGCCAACCCGATCAAGAGAGTCTGTTTTCCTTCACGGAGGTCATCGCCGACTGGTTTCTTCGTCCGCTCCGTCATACCGAAAACTCCCAAGACATCGTCCCGGAGCTGAAAGGCCATCCCCAGCGGGACGGCAAACCTCGTGATCGCATCTGAGGTGCTGAAATACCGCCCTGCCATCGCGGCTCCGATATGCATCGGCCGTTCCACCGTGTACTTTCCTGACTTGTAGAGCGCAATGCGCTCAGCCTTAGCCAAGGTGGTGTTCAGAGCGAAGCTACCAGAGATGTCCAGAGACTGGCCGAGGTTCACCTCCAACTTGAGCTCCGAGTAGAGCTGCCGCGCGCGTCGGTTCGCGTCAATGAGCATCTGATCGGCATAGGCAAAAGCGAGATCGCCAACCAGGATCGCCATGGAGTCCCCGTACTGGGCCGACGAACCTCGCAACTCCTCCTGACGATGCTGGGTTGCAAACGCCGTATGTACCGAAGGTTCACCTCGACGAAGTGCGGAGCGATCCATCAAATCGTCATGAATGAGCGCAAAAGTGTGGAGCAACTCCAGACCCAACAAGGTCTTCATCAGGCCCGGGTCGCTAGGATCCAAGCCCAAGCCAACCGCGGTCCAGAAACAAAACGCCGGGCGCAGGCGCTTGCCACCCGAGATCACAAACCGCCGCAGCGCCTCGATCGGTATCGCAAAGTCCGCGTCGACCAACATCCAGCGGGTGTGTTCGGTCGTGAGAAACTGAAGAAGCTCGGACTCAACTCTCCTAGAAATCTCCACGATCGAGTGGGGTGCCGCAACTTCGACCAACATTCGAGCCAACGAATCGTTCTCCTCCAGCACGCCTACTCCCTTTCGCCAGAAACCCTGGCCGTTACAACCACGTGAGCGCCGCCTCCTCTTCCCAGTTGCTCGTACTGCCATTACGACCACAAAGCCACCCGTCAGCACCTCTGTTGTTCTAGCTTACAGACCCCGAAACGCTATACGAAAGCCAGCAACCCACTGGTCCTTTACCCGCCGGGCTCCACACGCTGCCCATATGCGACATGAACTGCGGTGTTCAAGTGATCATGAGAAGCCACCAGCGCCCTCCCACGCGACTCCACCAAACTCTTGCCTCTGTCGTTACCTACGATGATCACAGATCCGCTCCAACATCTTCACACTGGGGACGTAGCCGATGTACCCGGTGTGACTACGGTCTTGG
The DNA here is from genome assembly GCA_021806545.1 of Actinomycetes bacterium. Taxonomy (GTDB): domain Bacteria; phylum Actinomycetota; class Acidimicrobiia; order Acidimicrobiales; family Acidimicrobiaceae; genus Ferrimicrobium. Next base: position 8,102 of record JAJZXI010000008.1, read on the forward strand.
TGAGATCGCGAACTGGATCAAAGAACTGATGACAACAACGGCCATCGCCCAGGAGGCCAAGCAGGTCGTCAGGGTCGCTGGGCAATCGGTCGATGACGGTGTGGCTCGAGCCGATGGCCCCACCAACGTGAGCGTCCGAAGAGGCTGCGACGGGAAGCCCAAAAGCGTGTGCGATGCCCTGTGCCTCGCGATCAACCGTGACCGCCTTCGAGTTGCCAACCTCGACGATATCGACGAGCCCTGCTTGGCAAAGGCCAGCAAGGCGCCCACCACCGATGCCGTGTCGCCTTGCGTCCGTCGGATGCGGAATATAGACCAACCCCCCCTGGTGTCGAATTCGGCGACAGGTGTCCACCAGGCCCAGACCACGGGGGACCACCGACGAGAGATACAGGCCGATGACCTCTCCTTGACCAGTATTGATCTCCTCACCCACGATCACCGAAAGTCCATACTGATCCTGGAGGACCGAGCCAGCGAATAGGTCGTGGTGGTCGGTGACCGCAACGAGATCCATCGATGCTGACCCACTGCAGTATTCGTCAAAGGTAGTCCCAGCGTCACCGGAGCGATAGGTATGCGTATGAAGGTCAACTTTGATACCATCCACTCTATCGTCACGCGACCGGCGCACCCCCTGATAGTCAGCGACGATCCCGGCTCTTGAGCATCAATACGAGTCTGGTCATCGACGAGCATGTCGGAGTCCCGCCCCTCGTCAAAGAGTATTCGATACACCGTCAGGAGCAGGGACCACTACTCGATGGCAGACCTATTCCCACATCGAGCTTGGGTTTTTGGGGTCGCGGTCGACCTTAGTCTGGTCATCGACGAAGACGTTCACACCCTGTCCAGGGGTGACGGACCTCGTTCACTTTCCAACGGGAGCTGAACCGACAAATCGTTTTATCCTTCTTCTAAGCAGACGCACGATCTCGCCAACCAAAAACCGTGACCGCGCAACGCATCTCTGTGGACACGACCCTAGGTCCGTAGGCCAAGAAGGCCTAGGCGCTGTGCGAGCGATTATGCCGCCGAATCAGAGCCCTTCGCCGAACCCGACGACGGTGGGGTCACCGAAGGAGATGACGACGTGCTAGTATCTGCGGCGACTGGTGCCGTGGTCTCCGAACTAGCGGCACCAGGACTCGTCGATGACGCGGCCGCCGACGAACCGCCACGCGAATCTGTCTTGTAGAACCCCGAACCCTTGAACACGATCCCAATATTACCAAATACCTTGCGAAGTTCACCTCCGCATCCATCGCAGGTTGTCAACGGGTCATCGTAGAATGACTGTACAACCTCAACGTGTTTGCCGCACTGTTTACAGGCGTACTCGTACGTCGGCATCACACCTCCCGTTTCGACTTCATCTCAATCAGTTAGCACTCCAGCTGTTAGACTGCTAACCCCAGTGTAACCGGCACGTGTCGCAGGTGACCCCGCATGATAGAATGGGCCGGGCAACGAAGGAGTACTGCATGTCGCAAATCACAAAGGTGGTCATTCCCGCCGCAGGCCTAGGTACACGGTTCTTGCCGGCCACCAAGGCCCAGCCCAAGGAGATGCTCCCCGTCGTCGACAAGCCAGCGATCCAGTACGTTATCGAAGAGGCGATCCGTAACGACCTGACCAATATCTTGGTCGTCACCGGGCGCGGCAAACGCTCCATCGAAGACCACTTCGACCAGTCCTTTGAGCTTGAACAACTGCTGACCGAGTCAGGGAGATCCACGGAGCTTGAGGTCGTTCGCTCTATTGCTCGGCTCGGCAATATCCACTACATCCGCCAAGGCCGTCCTCTCGGGCTCGGCCACGCGGTTCTCGCTGCAAAAGCCCATGTCGGCAACGACCCATTCGTCACCATGCTTGCGGATGATATCATGTCACAAGACTCGGATCTGCTCGCCAGGATGCTGCAACTGCATCACCGTACTGGCGCGAATGTGCTCTCTCTCATGGAGGTGCCGCGCGAACAGATTCGCCTCTATGGCTGCGCCGAGATCGTCCAGGAGGCCGACGGGACGACGCGGGTCGTCTCGGTCGTCGAGAAGCCAGATCCAAGTGATGCGCCGTCGACGCTAGCGATCACGGGAAGGTATCTGTTCACTCCGCAGATCTTCGATGCCATTGAGACCACACCGTCTGGCAAGAACGGTGAGTTCCAGCTCACCGATGCCATCGAGCAGCTCAGTCGCACCCAGCCGGTTCTCGGCGTGGTCTTCCAACATGGTCGCTACGACATCGGCGACAAACTGGAGTACCTGAGGGCAGTCGTAGAGATGGCACTCCTTCGCGAAGACATTGGTCCAGCCTTTGCCGCCGACCTGCGAGCAATCATGGCTCGGGAGTTTGAGGCATCATGAAGCCGCTCCAGGAGGTCATCGACCACACACTGGCCAACATCGAACGCATGCCAGAGCTGTCCACTACCCTTGGCGAGGCCAGCGGGCTATTCCTGGCCCACCCGATCGTCGTAGAGAACCCCGTCCCACCGTTTGACAATACGGCGGTAGACGGATTCGCCGTGTGTATGGAGACGTTTGCCACTGGCATAGCTGAAGATCTCAACGTGGTAGCGACCGTTGCCGCCGGAGACGACCCATCTCACCTGCGCCTGCGATCCGGCGAAGCGATCCGGATCATGACCGGAGCTCCGCTTCCACCAGGTACCGACGCGGTCGTCATGATCGAAGACACGCTTCTCCAAGGCGAGAAGGTCAAGGTTCTCCGACTACCGACACTTGGGGCGAACATCAGACGTAGAGGCAGCGACGTGGATGCTGGCGAACACATCTTCGAGACCGGGACAAGGATAACCCCAGCGGTCAAGGGGGTTCTCGCATCGCTCAGCGTCACCCATGTCGCGGTTTTCCGGCGACCGATCGTTGGTGTCATCTCCACGGGTGACGAGCTCAGTGACGATCCCATTCTCGCTCCAGGAAAAATCCGTGACTCCAACCGCCCCTCGCTGTACGACGCGGTAGCGGCAGCCGGGGCCACCGCGGTCGATCTCGGTAGCGTCGGCGACGATCCCGATCAGCTGCGTGCCGCCTTCACACACGCCGTTGCAAGCTGCGACGCGCTCGTCACCTCAGGCGGAGTCAGTGTTGGTGACTTTGACTATACGAAGGCTGTGCTCGACGAGCTCTCTGATAACCAGTTCACATGGTTCCAGGTCGCCATCAAGCCAGCTAAGCCCTATGCATTCGGTCGAATCGCCGGGGTGCCCGTATTCGGGCTGCCGGGCAATCCAGTCTCCGCCTTGGTCAGCTTCGAGCTCTTCGTACGACCGTCGATTCGCAAGATGCTCGGCACGCCACGACTTTTTCGCCCAACAATGCGCGCGACGCTGACCGTTGCCATCAACCACCAGCCCGACGGAAAGCTTCATCTCCTCAGAGGAGTCGTTGAGACAGACGGTCATGGCGGGCTAATCGTCACACCGCAAGGTCATCAGGGCTCGCATGTACTGACCGGAATGGCTCAGGCAAACGGGTTGATGCTTGTGCCAGACGGCGCGCACCTAAAGCCAGGCGACGCGACTGATGTCATCATCGTCGAGGAGCTCGGCAACCCTACGCTCACGCTACCCCACACAAAAACAGACGGATGACTTCAGCGAGCGATCCGATCGCAACGGTGCGCAAGCGACTCGTCAGCCACGGTCTGGCTGACACGATCGTCGCCTTCGGCGTGAGCACGCATACCGCTCTCGATGCTGCAACCGCCGTCGGATGTGAGGTGGATCAAATCGCAAAAAGCATTGTCTTCGCTATTGGGGATCAACCGATCATAATCGTGGCGGCCGGCAGCAAGCGCATCAACAAGCAGCTGGTTGCCAGCACCATCGGCGCCGCGCTGCGTTCAGTTGGACCTGACTACCTTCGCGACCGACTTGGGCTCGAACCTGGCGGCATCACACCACTCGCGGTGAGCCCGGAGACACCCTGTCTCCTCGACAAGACCCTTCAGCGCTTCAGCACTATCTGGGTAAGTGCAGGCACACCGTCACAGGTACTGAGTATCACCCCCGATGATCTCGCAACGCTGACCGGTGGTCAATGGATCGCCGTCAGCGACGATGAGCCTTCCTCGTAGGGCAGCTGGCCCATCGTCGAGGACGAAAGGCTACGACCGCCGAGTCGTGACCCTCCAGGTGAGAATGGCGAATCCAGTCGAGATGGCACCCAGTCCAATGTGAACGAGCCGAAATCGCATCGAGTGCTCCCGATCCTTGATCATGTTCTTGATCAAGACTGACCAAACATAGATACTCCATGCGGCACTCGCTCGCAACAGCCACTTCTCTCTTGTCTGCATGTCACCAAGCCTAACCTATGCCGTTGGCTCTGCACCCAATGGTACCTGCGCATGCGCTGGGGACACCAGAGAAGGGAGAAATTATCGCACTCACTGTAACGGAACGCACCGGATGTGCGCTGTTATGGGTAGTACTGGCTATCGGAACGAGTGCTCGCTCTACGAAACGAGCACTCGTTGACACTGAGAAAGGACGAGATATGCTGATCAACCTCATCTCCGGCAAGGGTGTCATTGCGGCGCTCATCGCAATAACGGGCGGAGTCGGAGCGACTGTGATTGTTCATTCCCAAGCGTCGGCAAAGCAGCCGGTAGCAGTGATGCTGAGCACGCGTTCGAACGCTAACGCGCTCGCCAACACCAAGACGGCATCGAACTCTCCCAGACGGACGCATCAACAGTCGACAACTCCAGCAACCAGCAACACCACCACGACGAGCGGGTTCAACAACGGATTGGCATCAGGTGCCAGCATCCATGGTCTGTGCGTCGCGTATCGTGCCCATCTCATGGCAAGTGCTCGGGTGACGTCGAACCTAGAAAGTCACCTCGCGCAGTCCAAGGCCTTCCTTGGCCTTGCTCAGTATGCGACTGCTAAGGGCGAGACCATCGCAACCCTGTGTGCAACACAGGGCGGGGTCAAGATATCGCCACTACCGACGAGCCACGCCAATGCGGCGGCAAAACTCCCGAGCGGCGCAGCGCTAGGGTAAGCCGCTCAACTCCTTGCCCGACCACGGTGTTGGGTACTAGACCTTAACCCACCCATGCGGTCCAATGGGTAGGCAGTCTGGCACGAAACTCTAAGGAGTAATCGGTCGACTGTCTACCTGTTGGACAAACGGCTTTTTCTCGACATCTCGACCTACTCCACTGTTTGCTCCCCTAGGCGCGCAACCACCGAGGGCGTCTCTGGCGCCAGGAGAAGTTCCGGTCCGTTGCGTTGCCCTCTGGAGCACGGCCCAGCCCGGGCGTGTTGGCCGCGAGGAGGCGATGCCACGATGCGAGACCTACCGTGTCAAGCTGCTCTGGCCCAGGGGTTCCGGCACCGTCGAAGTTCAACATCACCGAGGTGATCCAAAGGTCGTCCTCGTCAACCGTTATCTCAAGCGACCTTGCCTCACACGGCCAGTCCATCAACGCAGAGGTGGTGACCTCGAGTAATTGTCGGGTACCGTCCCGGTGCACCTGCACCCGGTTCTCATGAGTATGGCCGTTGAGAAAGAGAACGACGTTGGGGAATTGCAGGAGTGTCGTACACAACCAATCTCCAAGGAGAAAACCAGGTTGTACCCCGGCTCGGCTGTTTGTCATCGTCGCTAGGGGGTGATGCGCAGCCACCACGATCAAGCGATCGTCGCCATCGCAGGTCACGACCGATCCGTCATCACCCCAGTATTGGGTTGAGTAGCGTCTTAGCACCTCCACCAACCAACGAGCTTGCGCTACGTCAATAGCACCTTGCGCACCTCCCCAGCGATAGGCGGTGTCCAATCCAACGAGCACCATCTCGTCACTGAGTTCGCTCGCATAATAAAGGAGGTCGTCATCGTTGAGTCCATGCCCTTGTGGTGTGCCGTTGGCCTGACGAATCGCCCGAGCGAGCACCCTGCGATTTACAAACTGACGGCCAAGGTCAGGTGCGACCGACTGACTTGGCCCACCGGTTAGCAACACCACAGGCATCTCGACACCTGATCTCTCCGGATCCGTTGGCAAGACCGTCGGTGGCCCAACCTGCTTTTCTCCTCCCACGGCGATCGATGCCGTCTCCTCATCCGTAATTCCGATACCTTGAATCAGAAGTTCGTGGTTCCCATTGGTCACAAACCAGTCGCAGGCAAGGCCGGGGGAGACGATCGGGCGAAAGGCAGCCTCAAGCATTCCCTCAACCGTAGGGTAGCCCCAACAACGCTTGTAATCATCGTCGCCAGGGTCGGGATGCCAGAAGGACACATCACCAAATCCGTGCGCTGATACCAGCGCCATCGATGAATCGCCGGATTGCAGGTTGACGATGCCTCCTGCAATAGCGGCAACGAAATTGTCAAGCTCATTGCGCTGGGAATTATCGATCGAGTCGCCGGTTACGACGGCACAAACGCGCTCCTCGCCTGCTACGAGGTCGTTCAGATGACGTATCATCGCGACGAGCGCGTGAGCCACCATGAACTCCTGAGCACGATAGCTCGGAATCAACTCGCCAAAGCCCTCGACACCAGAGAATGCATTAGCCCACTCGTAGCGAGCTGGTGACTTCACGTCTGCCAACTGAATGTCCGACAGGTGAACTATCTTCGCCAGCCTCCTGCCTGGCGCCTTGTGTTGCTGCTCCGACGTGGCCTGGAGGCCAAAGAAGCCCCCCTTCTGGCCCCGCTCTAGCTCCTCCGACCTGACAAATCGTACCGCCTCCATTCCCTCCCCGTCCCTTCAAAGCTCGATCTCGACGTGCGCAAGCTCGGCCTTCAAGCTACGCCCCGAAGTTGACCCGCAGGCAACCACAGGGTAAACAAAACCATCCAAAGAAGCCTGTCCGGGTGACGCCTAACTCGACCCCTCGACACAATAGGCTTGACTTGACACCTGCCGGTGTGGCGCAGCTGGTAGCGCAGGCGATTTGTAATCGTCAGGTCGTCGGTTCGAGCCCGACCACCGGCTCCATGACCCACAGGGACACGACAATGGGGTCACACGCGCAAGCGGCCTGCGGGCAGCTTGGCGCAGCTACCATCTCGTGCTCGAGGGTATTGATCACCTCCAGATCAAGCGATGCACCACGGCATCGACCCAGACGCTCGGCGCGTCAAACGACAACGCTAACTCGTCGAGTAGACGTGCGACCCCTCCCAATGACAGGTATCACCATCTCGAGCACGCTACGCTCTATCTTGGTCAAGGAGATGCTCATGACACCGTCGATCAACGAACTCGCCGCCAACTATCTGAACAAGCTCGTTAAACTCGACCCGATCCTCGCTACGGAGCTCGGCACCCCAGATGATCCCGCAGCGTTGCCGGACTTCTCCCCTGAGGGTCAGCACGCACGTGCAGAGCTCCATCGGTCGACGCTGGCCACGGCCAACGTCACCGAGGCATCCGAGGCGGAGCAGATCGGCAAGGAGCTCATGATCGAGCGACTGACCACGCAACTTTCCCTTTACGAGGCTGAGGAGTGGTTGAGCGAGATCAACGTCATTGACTCGCCTCAGCATCAGATCAAGCAGGCCATCGATCTAATGCCCCGCGAGACCGACGAGGATTGGGAGTCAGTCACCGCACGGCTCACCCGAGTCCGAGGTGCCCTCGAAGGCTATCAACAAACCTTGCAACTTGGGCTCGCCCGTGGACGTATAGCTCCGCAACGTCAAGCGCTCCAAGCTGCGCGACTCGCCCGGCAGACTGCGACCCCGGGTGGGCCGTCCTACTTTGACGAACTTCTTACCTCTCGACGTCGCCAGCGACCAGAGAGCGTCGCGCGTCTCGAGGCCGCCTGTCATGAGGCCGCCACCGCCTACCTCGATTTTGCCAACTTTCTCGAACTCGAGTATCTCCCAAAGACACCAGAGGTTGATGGCGTCGGGTCGGATCGCTGGCGCCTGTACTGTCAGCTGTTCAATGGCGCGACCTTTGATCCTCGTGAATCCTATCTATGGGGATTCGATGAGCTTGCCCACATTCGCCGCGAGATGGAGAGCGAAGCCGACAAGATTCTCCCTGGAGCAGGCCTTGCCGCCACCATCACCCATCTCGACACCGACCCGTCTCGTGTCATCCACGGTGCTGACGCCTTTCGACTCTGGAACCAACAGATCCTCCAGGAAACGGTCGCGGCACTCAATGGTACACACTTCGACATCCCGGATGCCATCATGCGCATCGAGGCGATGCTGGCGCCTCCAGGAGGTGCGGCAGCCATGTACTATACGCCACCATCAGCCGATCTCTCACGCCCAGGCCGGACCTGGTATCCAACGCAAGGGCGGACAGAGTTTCCGCTGTGGCACGAGCTCTCGACGGTGTTTCATGAGGGCGTGCCGGGACACCACCTCCAGATCGGCTACACCACATGGCTCGGCGACCGGCTGAACGCCTTCCAGCGCACTCTCGGGGGCAACTCTGGGCACATCGAAGGGTGGGCGCTCTACGCCGAAGCCCTGATGGATGAACTCGGGTTCTTCGAGGAATCCGCCTATCGCCTAGGCATGCTCGCATCACAGGCATTTCGCGCCGCCCGAGTTGTGATCGATATCGGACTCCACAACGGCCTTGCGGTACCCCGTGATCTGTTGCCCGAAGCCCCAGAGCGATGGACTCGCGAGTCCTCGATTCCCTTCCTCCAAGCGATGGCAGGACTAGATCGCGACTTTGCCACCTCAGAGGTCGATCGTTACCTCGGTTGGCCAGCCCAAGCCACGAGTTACAAGCTCGGTCAACGCGCCTGGCTCGACATTCGTGACCGGCTACGCCGGCAGGAGGGTCCGTCGTTCGACCTCAAACGCTTCCATCATCGGGCCCTCGAGTTGGGCTTCGTCGGCCTCGATCAACTCGCGCGCGTCCTGGTTGGTTCACCCACGCCGCCGCGCTGAACCGACGCATCGATTAGGCACGCAAGGCTGGCATGGCTGGCAGCACGGGCGAAAGGTCCACGCCCTATCGGTCAAACGATGTCACGGTCCGTCTACCTCGATGTGACCCAACGGTGCACGCCCTGCACACGTGACCCAAACTGTCAACGGGCCAAGAGCCGTGGTCTCGCGCCAGCCACTTCGGAGTGTCATCCCAATGGTCAACTGGCTTCATCGTGTTGGTGGCCGACCAGGACCTCCGTCTCAGCCACGAAGAGCTCGGGCCGCAACCCCTTCGGGAAGTCATCACCTGGTCGTGCGGCATCGATCAGCTTCGCCCGGAGCGGGTCCGCGTAGGTGTGTTGCACGATCGCGTACTTTGCGTCGTCCGCCAAGGCCAAAAATACCACTCCAACACCCGTGTTGTCGACAGAGCGCACCTCGCCATGGCACGGCAATCTATCACCACCGAAGCGCATTGTCAGAACGATCGCATCTCCGCGTTGAAGACGCATGGTACCATTCAGCAGTACCCTCGCCCCATGAAGGCTGACATCAACCATGGTTGCGCCCACAATGGCGATCGTTGACCCAGTGATCGCGAGGTCACAGGGCACCCTGCACTCCACGCGATAATGATACCGCTGCTGTCTCCTGCCGCTGACCAACAGGACCGTTCGAGCCAGCCGACGGATCTCGATAACTCCGAGGAGCGATACGAACCATGCGGCTAGTCCAGGTAGTCGCGGAACGAGCCCGCTGAGTTGGCCAACGACACCGACAAAAAGCAGGATACCAATCGCTACAACCCACTTGAGTTGGTACAACACCACCACGCCACCCCAATCGTTCGATGTCTTTGGCGTCACCTTGAACGAGCGGCTGGTCTTCTCAAAGAGAGCAGCCTTCCAAGCCTTGGAGAAGATCTCCATCGTGAGTGTCTCAAAGTGGAGAAATTCTGGATTCAAAGAATAACCCTGAGCGAGCAGGGCAAAGACAAACTCGTTGAGAAGAAACGCCGGCAGCCAGAGGATTGCCAACTCCGCAACCGTCGCAGACAGAGGCACTTGCCCGGTGATCAGCGTCACGACCAGGATGAGCAGCATCACCAGTCGTGTAACACCCGATCCGTAAGCAAAGAGGCTTTCAGAGAAGGCGACACGCTGCTTGAATGTCAGTCCCCGTGCGATCAACGGATTATCACGAGAGCGCAGCACCGAGAGATTCCCCCTCGCCCAGCGATCGCGTTGGATCAGATACGCGTTGAGGTCCCCCGGTGCCATGCCAAGCACATAGGTGACATTGACATATCGCGTCGTCCATCCTCTTCCAATCAGCTTGATCGAGGTGTGATAATCCTCCGCCACCGTCTCGACCGCTACGCCGCCGATATCCATAAGGGCAGCTCTGCGCAGGATTGCCGCCGAGCCACACCAGAATGCGGCACCCATCTCATCCTTGCTGGGCATAAGAACGCGAAAGAAAAGCGACTGCTCGTGACGGTAGCGCGAGTAGTGCTGAATCGAATCGAGATTTGCGAACTCGTGCGGCGTCTGAACGACCGCTAGCCTGGGATCATCAAAGAGGCCCACCAGATCTTCTAGCATCGATGGCAGCACGACATGATCCGCATCAAGCGTGAGAATGAGTTCACCAGTTGTCACACCAAGGGCGTGGTTGATGTTGCCAGCCTTAGCGTGCAAATTATCGAGTCGACTGAGGTAGCCTACCCCCAGCGATTCCGCTAGCTCGCGGACCCTGGAGCGCCTTCCATCGTCAAGCAGCCAGACCGAGTGCTCTCCCCGTAGCTCCTTGGCGCTCACAATGGTCGGGAATAGCACCTCTGGATCTTCATCATACGTTGTAATAAAGACGTCGATCGTTGGCCATCGTGCGGGAGGATGGAGCACAGGTTCGACCCGATGACGAGCTGCAACGCGATAGGTCAACGCAAACAACAACGCCACGATCGCGTACGCCTGCACCAAGACCAACCCAATGGCGAGAACCATGCTGAAGCCATACAGGAGATGAGCGAGAACCCAGTAGCTCCAGAGTGCGGATGAGGCCACAGCAGCAATACTCAAGACTACGACCGCCGCGCGATGGCGTCGAAAATATGCCATCCGATAATCGTTGAGCCGCTCGGCAAACGTGGAGATCCGTGCAACGTTCGTCGTCATGTCGACCCCACACAATCGTCCAATGACTCGATAGGTACGTCCTGTACGCATCAACACCTGCTGCCATCCTCGTCTCGCAGGCCTGGGGAGAACCTAAGTCTCCCCCGTTGGCCAACGATTTCTACCGAGAATGATCGACGCGAAACGCCCTGACCTAAAGGTCGCAGTCCGAGCCTGAAAATTCTCTCAGGACTCAGGTCGAAGCTGTGGCGGCAACCTCATCACTGCTCACGCCACTGTTGGCTCGCCGTCTCCTGAAGAATTTCTCCCACCGCTGACTACAGCGCAACCCTTCTCTTATCGAAGCACGGGAGAGGTAGTCCGAGGGCCACTACACCAATTTAAGCTTCGCAGCCGAGCTAAAGAACACCCGTTCACCTGCGTCATCAAAGTAAACGACCACCTCACGATCGACCGATCGCTCCCGAATCGCTCGCACCTCACCCTCGCCATACCGGGCATGAAACACTCGATCCCCTACTCGATACGGCACAGGGTCAGAGGTGGGGCGCTGAGGAGTCGACCTAGGGGCCGGGGGAATAAAGCCGGATGACTTCACGCGGATGAGGACATCCTCGGGTAATTCAGTGATGAATCGACTTTCGGGGCTATAAGAAAACTTGCCTTGGAAGTTTCGCCGCCGGGCCGCCGAGGAGAGCACAAGTCGTTGCTTGGCTCTCGTGACCGCGACGTAGAGTAAACGGCGCTCCTCTTCGACCTGGTCTGGTGCCGTCAGCGAGCGAATGTGCGGGAAGATTCCGTCTTCGAGCCCGACCACGAAGACAACGGGGAACTCCAACCCCTTTGCCATGTGTACCGTCATGAGCGTCAAACTCGACTGATCGAGCTCTGCATCGATCGCGCTAAAGAGTGCCGTCTGCTCCAGAAATGCCTCGAGCGAGTCAGCCTCAGCGGCCACCGTCCGCAACTCTGCAAGATTCTCCAAACGACCTTCAGCGGTGAGTGGATCCTCTTCGTTCACCATCGCAAGATACTCGGTCTGAGCAATGACCTGATCGAGCACCATGGGGGCACTCGCCCCCTCGTGGACCAGGGTACGCAACCCTCCAATGAGCTCTACAAAGTGCGCGAGCGCCTTTGCTGCTCTCGCAGAGAGTCCAAGGTCCTGGGCGCCATACAACTCCAAAGCGTGCAGCATCGTGACGTTGCGAGTCCGAGCAGCGCTTTGGAGCTGCTCCTGGGTGCCGGACCCAATCCCTCGATGTGGCGTGTTGATAATGCGAGCGAGTGCGACGTCATCGTCAGGATTGACAAGGATGCGCAGATACGCCAGGATATCTCGTATCTCACGACGATCATAGAACCGAACCCCACCCACGACGCGGTAGGGGATACCGGCTTTGGACAGCTCCTCTTCGATCACCCGGCTCTGGGCGTTGGTACGGTAGATCACCGCTACGTCGCGCAGGCTGTGGCCCTCCGCAAGGAACGATAAGAGCTGGTGAACGACGAATTCGGCCTCCGCACGATCATCTTGAGCAGCGAAGTAGAGAGGCTGTTCGCCCTGTCCCAGCTGTGACCACAACGTCTTATCGTGGCGTCTTGCATTGTGGGTAATCAACGCATTGGCGAGGTCGAGAATTGCGTTGGTGGATCGGTAGTTCTGCTCGAGGGAGATCGTGCGGGTCGAAGGAAGACGCTGAGAGAATCCGATGATGTTACCAAGGTCCGCTCCGCGAAAGCCGTAGATCGACTGGTCCGAATCGCCAACTACGAAAATATTGTTCTCTGGCTCCGCCAACAACCCGATGAGTTCGTTCTGAGCTCGATTCGTGTCCTGATACTCGTCGACAAGGAGGTACCTGAAGCGACGCTGATAGTACTCGCGTACCCCGGAGTGTTCACGGAGACCAAACACCACCGAGTTGACGAGATTATCGAAATCGACGGCATTGCTTTCGATTAGGGCCGCTTCATAGGCCTCAAAGATGGTAGCGACCAGTCGGCCGTAGGCGCCGCGAGTCTCGACCGCCATCTCCTGGGGCGTCATCAAGTCCGCCTTCGCGCTACTGATTCTCGCCATGACTGCCCGTGGGGGAAATCGCTTGGTGTCGAGTTCGAGTGACCGAATCGTCCTCTCAATGAGCCGTCGTGCATCATCAGCGTCATAGATAGTAAAACCAGGGCGGAGCCTCCCTAGCTCGGGATGAACCCGTAGGATGCGGCTACACGCTGCGTGGAAGGTCGAGATCCAAAGTGACTGTGACGCCTCCCATCCAACCAGCTCCTGGACGCGCTCAACCATCTCTCGGGCCGCCTTGTTGGTAAAGGTGATAGCGAGAATCTCGCTCGGCTGAACCCCTTGTTCAAGAAGATACGCAATCCTGCGGGTCAGAACCCGCGTCTTGCCGGACCCTGCCCCAGCGACCACAAGAACGGGGCCTTTGAAGGTCGAAACAGCCTCAACTTGTTGTTCGTTCAGCCCTGCGAGGATCTGCCGATCGACCACTGACACCCGCTTACTCCCACTCGATCGTTCCCGGAGGTTTCGAGGTTATGTCATAGACGACGCGATTGACGCCATCGACCTCTCCGACAATACGATGCGCAATAGTATCAAGGATCTCATAAGGGATTCGCGCCCAGTCGGCGGTCATCGCATCATCAGAGTCCACGCAGCGAACGATGATCGGTGCATCGTAAGTACGCTCATCGCCCGAGACACCGACACTGCGCAACGAGGGAGCAAGCACAGCGAAGTACTGCCACATCGAGCGCGCCAGACCCGCGCGAACGACCTCCTCACGCACGATCCGGTCAGCTGCACGGACACGACCAACCGCCTCCTCGGTGACCTCACCAACAATACGGACCGCAAGACCAGGGCCCGGAAACGGCTGGCGCCACACCATCTCCTCGGGAATACCCAACTCGACACCAATAGCGCGCACCTCATCCTTGAACAGGAAGCGAAGGGGTTCAACCAACGCGAACGACATATCATCGGGCAGCCCACCGACGTTGTGGTGACTCTTGATGAGTGCTGCAGAACCACTCCCTGACTCGATCACATCAGGGTAGAGCGTTCCCTGCACCAGAAAGCCACCCGCATCGATATCCCGGGCCGCCTCCTCGAACGTGCGTATGAAGAGGTTCCCGATAGTCTTGCGTTTGAGCTCTGGATCGAGCACACCGGCAAGCGAGGAGAGAAACTGCGAAGCAGCGTCGATGACCACCAACTTGATGTGGAACTGTGACGAGAACAGCGAGACGACCTGGTCCGCCTCGCCTTCGCGCAACAAGCCGGTATCGACAAAGACGCAGGTCAACTGGTCGCCGACCGCCTCATGCGTCAAAACGGCAGCAACAGTAGAGTCAACTCCTCCGGAGAGGGCGCACAAAACGTTTCGCTCGCCGACCTGAGAACGAATCTGGGTTATCGACTCCTCAATGATCGAGAAGTTTGTCCACTTCGGCTCCAGTTTTGCCGCCCGAAATAAAAAATTGTGGAGCACCTCGCGCCCAAACTCTCCGTGGGAGACCTCAGGATGGAACTGCACGCCGTAGCGACGTTGTTCGGCGTCTTCAAAGCTCGCCACCACGGACTGCTCGGTGGTGGCAGTTACCAACGCACCGGCCGGCGGTGCCATGATCGTGTCTTGATGGCTCATCCACGATGCAAATGAGTCGGGCAACTCGGCCAGAAGCATGCCGGCTGTCGATGTCTGTCGAATTGCGGTGCGGCCATACTCACCCACCTCCGTACGCTCGACCCGCCCCCCAAGTGCGAGCGCCATAAGTTGAGCCCCGTAGCAGATGCCTAAGATCGGCAGACCCATCGCAAAGATCTCTGGATCGATCGTTGGAGCACCGGCAACATAGACCGACTTCGGACCCCCCGAGAGGATAACGGCCCGCGCTCCACGCGCGCGCAGCTCTGCCGCAGTTACCGTGTGCGCGACAATTTCGGAATAGACGTGAAGCTCTCGGACTCGGCGCGCAATCAGCTGAGCATACTGCGCGCCAAAGTCAACGACAACAACCGGAGACTCACGCGAACTCTCCACCTAATGGCCCATGCCGACATGTTGGGCCTGCTGGAGTGCCTTTCCTTCCGTCTGCAACGCGGGAGCCACCATAACCTCGGCCTTCTGGAACTCCTTGATCGTCTCATAGCCGCACGTAGCCATCGACGTTCGTAGGGCTCCGAAGAGATTCATTCGACCGTCATTTTCGTGGGCTGGACCGACAAGGATCTCCTTGAGCGACCCGCGCGTCTCCGTCTTCACGCGCGCCCCACGTGGAAGTGTTGGGTGGAAGGTGGCCATTCCCCAATGGAATCCGCGGCCTGGGGCTTCGTAGGCTGCGGCCAGAGGGGAGCCCATCATGACCGCATCAGCTCCGACGGCGATCGCCTTGGAGACGTCACCGCCCTTGGACATACCGCCATCGGCGATCACGTGGACATACACTCCGGTCTCGTCGAGGTGACGCATACGCGCTGCCGCTGCATCCGCGATAGCCGTCGCCTGAGGCACCCCAAGCCCCAAGACCGCCCGTGTCGTGCAGGCGTTGCCAGGTCCAACGCCCACGAGCACCCCGACCGCGCCGGTCCGCATGAGATGAAGCGCCGCTTGGTACGATGCGCAGCCGCCAACGATGACCGGGATTTCGAGCTCGCGAATGAACTTCTTGAGATTGAGCGGCTCCTCCGAGCGTGACACATGTTCAGCGGAGACGACCGTTCCTTGAATTACAAGGATATCGAGCTCACCCGCGAGTATAGCTTTGAGGAGTGGCTGGGTCCGTTGTGGAGTAACCGACGCTGCCACCACGACGCCTGCGGCTTTGATCTGGCGGATGCGCTCCGTAACCAGTGACTCCTTGACCGGCTCTTGATACACCTCCTGCATACGCGCCGTCGCCTTTTCCGCAGGTAACGAGGCGATCTCGGAGAAGATGGGCTCAGGATCCTCGTATCGCGTCCAAAGTCCTTCTAGATTGAGCACACCAAGTCCGCCAAGTCGACCGATCTCGATCGCCGTCGCCGGAGAGACCACACCGTCCATTGCGGACGCAAGGAATGGAAGCTCAAACCGGAACGCATCGATCTCCCAGGAGATGTCGACATCCTCGGGATCCCGCGTCCTCCGGGACGGCACGATTGCGATATCATCAAAACCATAGGCACGCCGACCAGACTTGCCGATGCCAATTTCTATCTCAGCCAAAACTTCCTCCAATCGACCGACGAACACGCAACTCCAACGCCCTTGACCTTCCATCTTGCCACGGAAACCAGCCGTTCGACCCTGTAGTCTTAACCGCTGGCCACCCTACCAACAGGCGTCACTCCTGCTCGTGGGTACTCTCATTCGCTACCCGCCTCAAGAGAATGGCACCCACGCTCACGCTTTGACCACCAGGAACCCTAATTCCAACCCTTGATGACTCCATCGAACTGCGCACCAAACTCAACCGTTAGAATCCTTAAGTCTAGTTGCTGCGACCTGCATGGAGGTTCCACGTGCCAACCCATAACAGAGGACGTGTTCTGGGTGCGCTCGTTCCGATAGTTGCGGTTGCACTTGCCGCCTGTGGGACAACGACCGCTAAGGTGTCGAGCACGCCCGTAACACCCAATAAGACCACGACAGCGCTCCGCCCGGTGTCGCTCAACGGCGTCACACTCACGGCCCTGGTCGCTACCCCGCTTGAGACCACCTTCAGCGGCGCACTCGTCAACCTCGCACACCTCTATCCCCACCTCAAGGTAGCCGTGACTGCCAGCACGGCGACCAGCATGGATCTTGCGAGTCTCGAACACTCGGCTGATCTCCGGCTGTTCTCGGTCAACCCGGGACGCACGCTCATTGCACAGATTGGAGGGGTCGAATCTGTCCCGATTGGCACCAGTACGCTCTACGTGTCGGCCGACCTTGCGACCTCTCGACCCATCACCTTGACCAGTGCGATACTCATCGGCATTATCGAGGGCTCGATCACGAACTGGAACAACTCGCTCATCGCGACTGCCAACCCGAGGGTCATTCTTCCCAACCTTGCCATCACAATGAACCCCCTCTCGCACTCGGGTCAGCGAGCCGCAATTATCACTCACAAGCTTGCGGTGCTCCCTGCCAACTTCGGTGCGGCATACTCAAACCACTGCGCGACGACACCCGGTTGCATCGATTTCAGCCTCAATGCCCCTTCGCTGCCGCTACCAATCGATAGCCTCGGCGGGCATCCCAACCTTCCCTCGAGTAACCTGTACCCCTTGGTGACCAGTCAGCTCGCCGTTATCACCATCGATTCCGCCCATCCGCGCCGGGAGGCGGCCGCCGTCCGACTGGCTGAGTTGCTCGTCGAGGACTCCAATCTGCCTGCCAGTACACGCACCAGCGAACTCACGAACCTTCGTGCGTTGCAGGATCGGCTCGCGCTCACCTACTACGCCAGCGACCCAGCGGCCACATGAGAGCCGCGGTGACCCGATTCGGACCAATTGCAGTCGGTGGCGCACTCGGCACGCTCCTGCGCTATTGGCTTGAACTCCAGCTCGGGAGCGCTGTGGGTTTCCCCTTAGGGATCTTCGTTGCCAATGTCACGGGGGCCTTCATCATCGGAGTGACGCTCACGTTGTTACCCATTGCATCGTCACGATCCGGACCTTTGCTGCGCCTGTTTCTTGCGACGGGCTTCTGCGGTGGACTGACAACGCTTTCAACCTTGGCGGTTGCGATTGCCACCGCGCTCATGAAGCTGGGTATCGGGGCCGCACTTTGGTATGCTGGTGCTACGATAGCCGCAGGGGTCGTGGCAGCAATAGCCGGACGTGGAGCTGGTCGTGTCTGGTATCGCATTCGCCGATCCCCAGCCTGCTAGCCAGGAGGGATGGAGTTGGACTACGAAATTCTTGTGATCTTCGTCAATGAGTCCGATCGGATTCATCACCACTCGGCCGTCGATTATATCATCCGACAGGCCTTGACAGCCGAACTCGCAGGAGCATCGGCGTTTCGTGCAATCGATGGCTTCGGCATCCATCATCGCATGCATCGCCAAACCCTGCTCTCGATGACCGATGACGAGGGTGTGGCGGTCGTGATCTGCGATACCACGGAAAAGCTTGATCGCTTCCTTGCCTCGCTCGCCGACGCAGGCGTCACCGGTGCGACCCTGCGGCTTCCTGCTACCGCGGGGCACCTCGGCTAAGGGATGATCTGGCTCCTCGTCGCGATCTTCGGTGCACTTGGTGCCGTCACTCGGTATGTCCTCGATCGACTCATCATGAGCCGCCTCGCAACCGACTTTCCAATTGGCACGCTTGTCATCAACCTGAGCGGCGCGCTCGCCCTCGGGATCGTCATAGGGCTGGCGACTCGTCACGTCATCGCCACGGATGTCGTGGTCGCCATCGGCGATGGTTTCATAGGAGCATACACCACGTTTTCGACACTCACCTTTGAGACGCTCTCACTCGTCTCGTCAGGCTCGCTCACCTTCGGCGGTCTGAACATGTTCGGCACGGTTATCGCCGCCTCCGGACTTGCCTATTTAGGCATCCACCTTGCGCACTAGACGGGCCACGGATAAGAGCACGAACCTTGCAGGCGCGTGGAAAGCGACGTCCCGAGGTCCCAAAGGCTCGCCACTGAACGTCATGCGGGCACCTGAGAACCCGATCTGCCCGGTTCGGGCCGATCGAGATCGGCACCAAGGTTCAAGGCGAGAGGGAATAGTACCCGCGCCGTAAGTCAGCAGTAACGCGACAGATCACTCCCTGGTGCAAGATTCCGCCAATCTCCGACGAAGGTGCCCGTGTCAGCCATGCGCTGGTTGCGTCCGAACCGGCACAGGCACAGAATCATCCGCGGCGAAGCCCCTGGTCACGCCTTAGTCCTCCATTAGACTGCCATGCAATACGTGGAGGAGACCACCATGCCACCTGATCATAATGGAGCGACTGGGCACAGCGGAGTAGAGCCCTCCTCATCCGGCGGTGATAGCTACTTCTTCCAGCTCGACAACCATCGCTTTCGACCGCTCCGGCCGAGCCAGGGTCCATGGAGTCCCGAGGCCTGCCACGGTGGCCCTCCATCAGCGCTCGCCATCCACGAACTCGAACAACACATGTCCAGCGATACGTACCGACTTGCCCAAGTACACATCGACTTCTATGGCGAGGTCCCGCTCACTCCCTTGACGTTCGCCACGAACACACTTCGCCCAGGTAAGCGTATCCAGCTCCTCGAGACGACTGCGCGTACCGACGATAACCGGGTTGTCATTGCGGGTCGCGGTTGGTATCTGGCCGTCGCCCCCGGTCGAGGTCCCCGGGTCGAGCAGCCATTGACCATCCCTGGCTTCGAGGCTGGCCACGCAGACAGCGCCATCACCTCCTTCCCCTACGGCGCATCGATTGACTGGTCCTTTCTCGAAGGAGGCTTCTCCGAACCCGGCCCTGCAACTGTATGGGCACGGCCCAAGCTGAGCCTGATCAATCACACTCCCCTGGCACCGACCGAGGCGGCTCTGCTGGTCGCTGACTCGGCGAACGGCATTAGCTCCGAGTTGGACTTTGCCGCCTTTCTCTTTCTGCCAACGGTCGTAGAGGTGGTGTTCCGCTCCGCGCCTACGACGACCGAGATCGGACTCTCCGCGCGAACCACCATCGACCCAGAGGGTGTGGGGGTTACTCGGGGTACCCTCTTTGACCGCAACCACAGCTACGGGCACCTCCTCCAGACCCTCTACATCGAGAGACGCGTCTGAGTCGGCTACTCGAGGATTGCCAACAGGTCGACGAGCAGACGCGCTGAGGCTCCCCAGATCAGGTCCGGTCGACGAACGAAAAAGTGGAATAGTCCCCAACCCATGCTGTTGCTATACCAAAGCTCGCTGAAGTAGTCGCTTGAGCCCACGATACTCAACGGAAGCTCGACGACCTCCTCGACTTCGTCGATGCTGGTTCGAATGCTTGGCCGCGTTGGAGCATGACCAACCACGCACGAGAAGCTGCGTCCACTGACGCGAACCGCCCCCGACCCAAGGAGTCCGATCAACTCGACATCAGCAGGCTCGATGCCCACCTCTTCGTATGTCTCGCGGAGCGCGGTCTGCGCAAGCGTCTCTCCAGGCTCCGCAGCACCGCCAGGAAATGAGACCTCGCGCGGGTGATGTCGCAAAGTGGCTGCACGCCGAGTCATGAGCACCGTCGACGTACCATCATGAGGGTAGACAAGTATGAGCACCACGGCCGGGTTTCCCACGAGCTCGGCGGTCACAGGTGATAGTCGTGCCATCAACGTCGCGATGACTTCGGTGTGAGATCCAATTTTGAATCGCTCTCTGTCAAACGTCACCGGCACGCGACGTTCGACGGCCGGTAGACGCTGAAGATATTGCGTCAGATCGTGTAGCTCCATGGTCACCACCTTGCAGACGAACGGTGCCAATCACGAATCCCGAAAAGCACAAAACTCACTCTGGCGGGTGCAGACACACCCGCCAGAGTAGTTCCTCAACGAAGAAGGACAGGATTGAAAGCTACATCATCCCGCCCATGCCGCCCATGCCGCCCATGCCCGCGGCAGCTGCTGCCGCGGCACCAGCGTCCTTGGGCTCAGGCTTGTCGGCGACCAACGCTTCGGTCGTCAAGAGCAGCGCAGCAATCGAGGCAGCATTCTGCAATGCGGAACGCGTCACCTTTGCAGGATCGATCACGCCCGCCTTGACGAGGTCCTCGTACACGCCGGTGCGGGCGTTGAGTCCAACGTTGCCGGTCTCACGCTCGACTGTCTGCACGGCAACGGGTCCCTCGAGGCCAGCATTGAAGGCGATCCACTTTAGCGGCTCCTCGAGCGACTTGGCGATCAGTCGGGCACCAGTTGCCTCGTCACCCTCGAGCTTGTTGGCGACCTCAACGACAGAGCTGCGAGCACGCAGCAGCGCGGTACCACCACCGGCGACGATACCCTCCTCGATAGCGGCGCGCGTCGCAGAGAGCGCATCCTCAATACGGTGCTTCTTCTCCTTGAGCTCGACCTCGGTTGCGGCCCCAACCTTGACGACGGCGACACCACCGGCCAGCTTGGCAAGGCGCTCTTGGAGCTTCTCTCGGTCCCAATCGGAATCGGTATCTTCGATCTCACGACGAATCTGGGCAATTCTACCCTCAACCTCAGCCTTGTCGCCGGATCCGCCAATGATCTTGGTGGCGTCCTTGGTCACCTCGACACGGCGAGCCTCGCCGAGCAGGTCTAGTGTCGCATTCTCGAGCTTGAGACCAACCTCTTCGGCGATTACCTGGCCCCCGGTCAAAATAGCCATATCCTGGAGCATCGCCTTGCGGCGCTCGCCAAAACCCGGGGCCTTGACGGCTACCGAGGTAAAGGTTCCCCGAATCTTGTTGACGACCAACGTTGCCAGTGCTTCGCCCTCAAGGTCTTCGGCGATGATCAGCAGCTGTCGGCCGCTCTGCATCACCTTCTCGAGCAACGGCAGGAGCTGTTGAATCGAAGAGATCTTCGAGGAGTAGTAGACGATATATGGGTTCTCTAGGATCGCTTCTTGACGATCAGGATTGGTAACGAAATACGGGGAGAGATAACCCTTATCGAACTGCATTCCCTCGGTGAACTCAAGCTCCAAGCCGAAGGTGTTCGACTCCTCGACCGTTACCGTCCCGTCCTTGCCGACACGGCTGATCGCCTCGGCTAACACTTCACCAATCGCCTGATCAGCGGCCGAGATTGCCGCCACTTGAGTGAAGTCGCTCTGGCCTTCAATCGGCTTAGCCTGTGCCGATATCGCGGCGACAGCTGCAGCGACACCCTGCTCGATACCGCGCTTGAGCGCCATCGGATTCGCACCGGCGGCGACGTTGCGCAGACCCTCACGGATCATGGCCTGGGCCAGCACTGTCGCGGTCGTCGTGCCGTCACCAGCGACATCATTGGTCTTGGTGGCGACCTCTTTGACCAACTGTGCGCCCATGTTCTCGTAGGGGTCCTCGAGCTCGATCTCTCGTGCGATCGAAACACCGTCGTTGGTAATCGTCGGTGCACCAAAAGACTTGGCAAGGACAACATTTCGACCCTTGGGGCCTAGCGTCACCTTCACGGCATCAGCCAGCTTGTTGACGCCAGCCTCAAGCGACCGGCGAGCAGTCTCATCGAACTGCAGAATCTTCGGCATTACTTCACCACCTTTGCGAGTACGTCACGGCCGTTGAGGATAAGCAGGTCCTCACCGTCCACCGTGATCTCAGTTCCTCCGTACTTCGAATACACGACCGTGTCACCAACCTTGATGTCCAACGCGATGATCTCGCCGGTGGACTCTGCGCGCTTTCCTGGTCCCACAGCGAGGACCTGACCCTGCTGTGGCTTCTCTTTGGCGGTATCAGGAATCACCAGTCCAGATGCCGTCCGCTCTTCGGACTCTGCTGGACGGACCACAATCCGATCCTCTAGGGGATGGAGATTCATTCTGTTTTGCCTCCTTGTTCGAGCTAACGTGCCACTAATTGGCCAACTAGCACTCTAGTACCTTGAGTGCTAACTTCCATCCACGCGACTCGGTTTTCTCACCCGCACCAACCGATCGATTATCCACCCAGCCGGACCAAACGCGGTTTACGATCACGCGATAAGCATGCGCTGGGGATCGGCATCGACGGCCACTACACCCGGGTCACCGAGTGAGCGATGAAAGGCTGCCGCGGCAGCGATCATTGCACCGTTGTCGGTGCAATAGCGCTTCGATGGTATCGCGCTCGCGATACCATATACCTTCGCCGCCTCCCTGACGCGATCGCGCAACAGTTCGTTCGCGGCAACACCACCGCCGATGACGAGTGAGGCGTAGGGCGCCATCGAGAGCGCACGTTCGACCTTGATCATGAGCGAGTCGATCGCCGCCAACTGGAAGGCGGTGGCGATCGGTGTGACGCCAACCTCTGGGTGTGTGCGCACAAAAGACATGACCGAGGTCTTGAGGCCCGAGAACGAGAAATCGAGACCCTCGCTGCGCATGCCTCGAGGAAAAACCAGATCGGGGTCCACCTCACCAGCAGCGGCTCGCTCGATCGCGGGCCCACCCGGGTACCCTAGGTCCAGTAGCCGGGCTATCTTGTCGAATGCCTCGCCGGCGGCATCATCCTTGGTTCTGCCGACCAATCGATACCGCCCAGGGGACTCGACCGCGATCATCTCGGTATGGCCCCCGGACACCAGCAACACCAGTGCCGGGAGGGCAACCGCCGCCTCAAGCGCAGCGGCAAAGAGATGTCCCTCCATGTGGTCGACAGGGTAGAGTGGTAGCCCACGACCCAAAGCTAAACCCTGGGCGCTAGCGACACCGACCATAAGCGCACCGGGAAGACCCGGACCATTAGTTACTGCAATGGCATCGAGATCCTCTAGCCCAAGACCTGCATCAACCAGCGCCCGACCGACGGTCTCGAGAATCGCCTGATCGTGTGCGCGCGCCGCCAACTCTGGGACAACACCGCCAAAAGAAGCATGAATCTCCACCTGGGAATGGATGATCGACGAACGCACCTCCGTCCCAGCCAGTACCGCGACCGCGGTCTCGTCGCACGAGGTCTCGATGCCGAGGATAACACCGGCGTCAACCAATGAGAGTGTCGAAGGAGTCTCGCTGGAGAACGCCACCTCCGAGTTGGAGGCCGTGTCCCCACGCCCCGCGTGCATCGAAACAGAACCATTACCCAACGTGGGCGCTCCCTTGGCCATCCAGTGTCTCTGCTATAGCGCGTCGCCGGGCCAACTCGGCCGGGGCATCCAGATCGTAAAGCCACATAATGATCGCATCCTCGCCATTGTCATGATAATACCCTCGGCGCAGCGCTACGGGAGCAAAGCCAAAGCGCAGGTAGAGGCGTTTGGCGCGCTCGTTGCGCGCTCGCACCTCAAGCGTGCAATCCTTGACACCTGCCACCATCGCCGCCTCAAGCGCGTCCAGCAGCAACCGCGTCGCTATCTGGTTGCCCCAATGCCCGGGCTCCACCCCAACGGTGGCAATATGTGCCTCATCGACGATATAGAGCATGCCCAAGTATCCGACAACCTCACCATCTTGGATAGCCACACGATAGCGTCGGCCGTGTGCGTGGGCAAGCTCCTCCTCGAACAGGCGACGACTCCATGGGATGCCTGAGATCGCCCGCTCGATTTGCACAACTTCATCGAGATGCTCGACGGTCATCGGCTCGATACTCGTCACGGCCTCGCCTGTCCTACGCGTGAGATCGAACCGTCCGGCGCCCGAACATCGAAGCCGCGACGCACCCCCGAGTCCTTCACATACCAGGCACGCAGATCGGCAAGCGCCGTCACCACACCTCGTCGCCATAACCAGTCCGCATAGTCGAGCAGCTCGGCGTCTGAAGGTGAGTCGATATCGACGATCTGCGCACCAAACTTCCGAGCCTGCTCACGCAGGCGACCTGCAACAAGATCATCTCGCCCGATCGCCAGTTCGGAAAACCCAACCACTCGCACTCCCTCGATTCGTGGAGTTCGATCATCGCGCACCTCCGCCGCCAGGACTTGGCTCCGCCCGAGCGGCTCGAGCAGCCAACCGCGTTGGCCAGGCCCGAGTAACGCGCCAAGTCGGGTGGCGAGGGGATCGAGCGAGCGGAAACTGACGACTAGTCGCCCCTGCGACCAGGCGAAGAATCGTACAAAGGCGGCCGCACTGCGCAATGGCAGCAACGGGCCTGGACCAGTCACGAAACCAAGGACTCCGAGAGTGTCCCCCCCGAGCACCTCAGAGACCTTGGCCGCCAGGTCAGAGAGTGGACGCTCACCCAAATCAACTCGTACATCGACTCCCTGTCTTCGCGCCAGGATCCGGCCCGGGCGACCTGTGCAGTCGATCACCAGCATCACCTCGTTGCTCAAGCCAACCACGACAGGCGCTCCTCCCAGATTTGCGATCCCCTGAACTCGAGCACCCGACGCTCACCGACAACGGCAATCGAGATCGTCAATGGGGAGAATTCTTCAAGCCCGCGAGCATGATCCGACCACTCGACGACCACGATCGCACCACGCTGGAGTTCTTCGAGAATTCCCTGGTCGTCGAGATAGTCTTTGTCGTCGATCCGATACAGGTCGACATGATAGAGATCGACGCCCGAACCAAGCGCGTAAGGTTTAATGGTAACGAAAGTCGGCGAGGTCACCGGACGTTCAATCCCGAGTCCATGCGCAATTCCTTGGGTGAGGGTTGTCTTACCCGCGCCGAGTTCACCAATGAGGCACACGAGATCACCCGAGTGGAGCTCAGCACCGAGCCGTCGGCCCAGGTCAAACATCGATGCTGCGGTGGGGACCTCAAGCCTTTGCATCGCCGCCCTCTAAGAGAACCAAGCGGGCACGAGCGAAATCTACTCGCATCTCAGTCAGGCGGGCAGCGCCTCCCCGCAACGCGTAGGCTGGGTGGTACGTGGGGATCGCTACCGCTGAGCCAGCGAGAGGATGGACGGTACCGCGCAACGAAGTCAAGGATTCCTTGACACGCAATACACGTCCAACCGCGGTCCGCCCGAGGAGAAGAATCACGCGGGGAGCCACCAGGGCCAACTGACGCTCCAGCCACGGCGCACAGGCATCCATCTCGTCAGGCAAGGGATCCCGATTGTTGGGCGGTCGGCATTTGACCACGTTCGCGATATAGGTCTGATCCCGAGCACGCCCCAGCTCCTCGTGGA
Source organism: Actinomycetes bacterium (assembly GCA_021806545.1). Taxonomy (GTDB): domain Bacteria; phylum Actinomycetota; class Acidimicrobiia; order Acidimicrobiales; family Acidimicrobiaceae; genus Ferrimicrobium. The sequence goes on from JAJZXI010000008.1 coordinate 33,883, forward strand.
TCAGTCGATCGAGCAACGCACCCGATCGTCCTACGAAGGGGCGCCCGAGCTCGTCCTCCCGCGCACCGGGTCCCTCTCCGATGATCATGAGATCACAAGGGACCGCACCCTCTCCCACCACCACTTGAGTTCGTGTAGTGGCGAGTGCACAGGACACGCAGCAGGAGGCCTCACGAGTGAGGCGCTCTATCGTATCAACCACGGTACCTCCGGGGGACGCGATCACTGATCCCGGTGAGGATCTCATAACTGATAGTACAGAGCCGAGATGCGATCTCGTCGGCCCCAAGGAAATCATCCCCCTGCCCCCCAATGAGAACCACCTCGTCACCCACTGCAACCGTCTGGTCATCGACCACGACCATGACATGATCCATGGCAACAACCCCCGCAAGATCGTGGCGACGCCCCCGAATCAGTACCTGACCTCCAGCATCGAAGAGGTTGCGACGTACGCCGTCGGCATACCCGATCGGAATCGTTGCGATCGTCGTCCCCGAGGGCAATGATCGCCGGTGGCCATAGGAGACTCCCGAATCTCCATCAAGTTCATGCAGTCGCGCCACACGGCTCACCAGACGCAATGCTGGCCTGAGACCGAGCGTCGAGGGGCCCTCGTAGCCGTACATGCCGATTCCAAGGCGAACCAGATCAAAAGCAGTCTCGGGATAGCGCAACAGGCCGGCGGTATTGGCCATATGGAGGAGTGGCCGATAACCAAGAACCTCACAGGTGCGTTCATATGCTTTCGTGAGCCGGGCTACCTGCACAAACACGCTAGCGCGCCCCGGTTCACCCTCGTCGGCTCTAGCAAGGTGCGAATAGACGCCGGCCACCTCTAGCCCGTGCGCGCGTGCCAGCGCTGCAAGCTCCAACACGCTCGAGGTATCGCTACCCAGTCGGTGCAGGCCGGTCTCGACCTCCAAATGCAGCGCCGGCCGCCAAGACCCGTGACGACTATGCGTGAGTGCGATCATCGCCTTGAGCGTCGTCATCTGATGGATGGTAGGGGTTATGTTGGCCTCGAAGACCTCGTCTAGGTAACGAGAGTCCGGCTCGCCCAGCATCACAATGGGTGGCTCTGGTAAGCTCGTCCGCAGGGAGAGTGCCTCATCAAGAGTGGCGACAAAGAACATCTCCGCACCCGCCTCGTACGCGGCATGGGCCACCTCTCGGGCTCCGTGACCATACGCATCGGCCTTCACCACCGCACCGATGTGCACCGACCCACGAGCGAACGACCCAAGCTTGATCACGTTGGCGCGTATGGCTCCAAGATCAACCTCGACATAGGTTGGGCGACGCAACGATGGTATCACCGAAGCAAATCCTGAGGAGGCATGACGCGATCGAGCCCGCCATAATAGTGCGCAATCGCCTCGATGAGCGAGGTCGCAGTGACCTTGCCCGTTGAGACGCTAGCGCCAGCGGCACCATGGAGGTAGGCACCCGCCCAGGCCGCCTCGTATGCCGACATTCCCTGTGCCAAGAATCCAGCAATAACACCAGCCAATACATCGCCGGTGCCCGCGCTCGCTAGCTTGGCGGATCCGGCCGCTATCAGAGCGACCGACCCTCGGGGGTCGGCGACGATCGTCGGTGACCCCTTCAACAGTACGACCGCACCTGATTCGTCTGCGGCCCGACGACATGCCTCCACTGGGGAGCCATCGATAGTCCCGAATACCCGTTCGAACTCACCCCGATGCGGGGTGAGCACGGTAGATGCTCGCCGACGCGAGAGCGTTCGCGCCAAATTACCCGCGTCGCGAAAGCAGTTGATACCGTCAGCATCGAGAACAACCGGGCAGTCTGAATCGATGAGCAGACGACGCACGAAGTTCCCGATCTGCAACGAACCACCAAGTCCGGGTCCAACCACCATCGAGCGGAACCTCCTCGATGCCGTAACCACCGGCTCGGCGAAGTATGACTCCACACGGTCCACGACAACCTCTTGAGGGTGGGCAACCGGTTCTGTCGGCTCCGCCCGCGTGACCAGATGCACTATCCCGGCGCCGACGGCCATGGCCGCAGCGCATCCAAACGCTGCCGAACCGCGCATGCCTGGCGATCCTCCAACCACCATCACACCCGCACTCCACTTGTGACTCTGACTCGGTACCGCGGGCACGACAGCGTCAAGATCACGGAAGGTGATCAGGTGCGCTTGCACATTCGCCGGGCGCAACTCCGGAAGGATTCGGATTAGACGTCCTGCATGGGCCGGGCCAGCGCCAAAGACGTGGCCCAACTTGAGCGCTCCAACCGCGACGGTGTAGTCCGCCCGCACGGCCTCACCCATGACTTCACCACTGTCACCACTGATGCCTGATGGGATATCGATCGAAAGCACAGGCACGTCATCGGAGAGTTTTGGCGGTTCAAAGGGACGTCGTAGACCCGTCCCTACCATCGCATCAACGATCAGATCCGCGCGCGGTGCGACGCTGAGGCTGGTGAGTGCGCCGAACTCCACCACAGACACGCGCACGCCAATCCGCTCAAGATGGCGCCCCATGCTACGACCGTCCTCACCGTTGTTGCCGCGGCCCACTATGATCGTGACTCGCCGCCCGTATGTTCCGCCGAGTAGCCCAACCGCCACCTGTGCCAGCGCATAACCTACCCGATCAATTACCTGGGCAATCGATCCACGCCGCATTAGTTCGGAGTCGAACCTCGTGATTTCTTCGACCGAGACCACTGGATCCACGACTACGACCTCCTGTTGTTTGCTCGACCATGAGCCTAGCCGCGAGATCCTCTGGGCCCTAAACGACAAGGCTTTCTCGGTCGCTCACGCGAATTCACTGGTTGACGCTTTACGGGTCGCTGGACTGTGCCCTCGGCACAACGTGCGACGTACCTCCATGTCAGTCACCAACAAACCCCTTGGCAATGCTGCCCTTGGCTGCATTGGCGTCGACGTTGTTCGTGTGGTATTTGCCTGGCGACAAGGCGTTCCTTGGCTCTTGCGTTCCTCGTGGCCACACTTTGAAGAACAGATCCTCAGGAAAGCGGGGTCACAAAAGGCGATTGTGACCCGATTTGTGGCGTTGGTCGCCTGGTCACTCAGCCGTTGACGACGCGTGCCCCAGCCCTGTGCGAGAATGACTTGATTACGACCGGACGCAGCCTTGATGTGGCTCCCAGACGATCAGGCCGTCATCTCGTACCAGCTCGGTCGCCTCTCTGGTCCAGCACTTGGGCCGGTTGGACTCTCGGCGGAGAGTTTGCTTCTCTCTTGGAGTCCTTGATCTGTCGGGCAAATTCACGCCGTAGTCGTCACATACCGCGTTATTCGCCTTTGGCGAGTAGTTTCGCCAGCTCACGAAGTTGGCAGGTCAACATCGCTACCGTGAGAGCGACGCACCCATCCAAGTTGACGATCTCGCTGGTTGGTTCTCGTGTGATCAGTGAAGACGGATAGGTACAGCTCACCAACCATCGGCCGGCTCTCTCTCTGGTGACTCGCGCTGATCTGAGGCGCATTCGATGTCGTGCCACTTGCGCGTGGCACAAACCTCACCCAAGCACACTTGAGCGCCAGAACCTCGCCGCTCCAAAACACATACACACTCATATGCACCTCTTTTGTCTTCGCTCTCCAGCCGCCTTTGCGTGTTCTGCCCTATCCACAGGGACAAAACTAGGGCGAGTCGATGGTTGTTTACCTCCCACGTCCAACTTTCGTTGTCGTGGTTTGCTTGGAGTCGGGCCGTGAGCGGTAGCAGCATCATCTGTCGGGATTCCTCGGCTTTGCATTCGGCGTAGGAACCTCTCATCAAGGATCTTGTTCACTTCCTTGTAGGGAGTGAACCGGCTGATCTCGCGATCTTTGATCCTTGACTTGATGCTCATGGCGGCTACGTGATCCACATCGCCCTGCCAGTTGCACTCCCAATAGGGATTGCGACAGTGAAACACATCCCCGTGTCGGTTGTCCCTATGGACATACCCACACGTTGGATCAGGACATGTTTGGCTGG
>JAJZXI010000114.1 GCA_021806545.1 Actinomycetes bacterium
CCACAAGTTGGGTTGTTCAAGCGCTAGGTTCTAGCCATAGCGAGCATCTCAACAGTGGCGCACGAGAACTGTTCTTGTGGGTAGAGGCGCTCGCGGATGCTCATGCTTGTGTTATTGGTCGAGGGTCGGACATGCTTGGCTGGTACGAAGCTTTTTGAGCCAGTATGTGCCTATCCATCCCCGCCCTTACAGACGGGGCTTGTGCTCCCGGTTGGTCAAGGAGTGTGCTGCGTCGTGGCGCTTCTTAACCCTCTTGGCCTTGCCGGCAGCCTCCCGATCTCAAATCATCCACTTGTCCCTGTTCACTGTGTCAAGCGCGGACTGACATGCTGCCGAGTCCCTCAAATCAGAACCTAACGGAAACTTTTCTTTGGAGAGCCAACTCACAAAATCCCAATCCAACGAACAAACGCTCAGACCGACCCCCTACCCGACGCTCCGGTGATGCTCGCGTTCGTCCAAGAGAACTTCAAACTCGATCTCGTCGTGGATAGGGATCGCATGGTTACCCACTTCCGGTATCGTAGGCTTGAGCTGCCGAGCCTCGTCGATAGCGCCTCGGTGTACACCGACGATCCGCATCCCGCGGCGTTGGTAGAAGCGGATCGCGTCGAGCTTATCGTTGGAGGTGACTAGCCAAAGCCGGCGGCACCCGGCTGAGACAGCTTGCTCGTTCACAGCCAACAGCAAGGCACTACCTATCCCTCGACCCTGCAGCAGTGCGTCGAGCGTGACCAACTCGACCTGCTCATCGTCGGTGTGGTAGGTGGCAAGACCTAGGCGCTCACCGTCGACCTCCGCAACAAGAGTTGACAGTCTGGAGACGTCGTGGGATCGGCCACGGCTCACAATCATCGGACTTCCCCAGCGTTGGTGGAGAACATCGGCTACCCAATTCTCATCCACCTCCGTGCCATTACGCACCACCAGTTCGCCACGGCCCAAGCGTTTGCTTGCATCGAAAGGTGGGTAGATTCGGAACCCCGCGAAGCGGCGATGCGGTAGGGCTGAGTAGAAGGCCTCGGCGGTATCGGTGATCAGATCTACCCGCTGTCCGCCCGCCCAGGCAAGCGCCTTGCTGATAAGCGATCGGCCAAGGCTCTGGCGACGATATTTCGCGTCGACCGCAATGAGCGACAGGTGTGCTTGGGTTTCTCCGTCGCTCTGCAGACAGGCGAAGCCGACGACCGCCCCATCGACGTCCGCCACCACCGTAGTCACACCGGGCGCCGTCATCGTCCGGTGCGCCCTCTCGGGGTCGAACGAGAACGATGACCACCCCTCGGCCTGGCAGATGGCGATGATCCCAAAGAGGTGAGTTCGCTCGTAGGGCAGGTATCGGAGCACCGCTTCATCCTACCCCACGAATGAACTCCTGGGTTCTCCACCGGACAAAATCGCGCTGAGTCGACGGTGTATCGGCCCGTGACCGAATCTTTGCAGGAGCAGAATCATCACTGATCATCCGAACAGATGGCCCCTCCAGTTCGGCGATGGATACAAGCATGAATAGCCACTGCGAAAGTTGATTCACCATCGGCTAGCTCAAGTTGGTTCGGGCGCAAGAGGTCCCGTGTCGGGACCTGCCTCCATATTTCCGTCAAATCCCCGACCCGTTCCATCACACTTGGCTGGCCGAGACGGCTGTATCCTCCGGAACATCGACATCACCCCGCCTGGGGGTCACCGACAAATACTGCTCTCGTGGGCTTCAGAGTGGTATTACAGTTGAACGATTCAAACATTGGCTTTCCCATCCCGACATCGCCTATCAGCCCGTGTTATACACTTACCCCTAATCCTCTCACAGGACCCGATGACCGACCGCAACCCTTGGATCATGGCTCCTGAAAGCAGCGGCATGAACTCGCAAGGCGGAGCAGATTAAAGAGCTGCACGCCACTCGGCTAGTTTCGGAATCGCCCGACCTGCGACCTCTTGATCAGTCAACACAACAACAACACTGCGTGGGTGCACTCGTTAACCCAACATCACCTTTGATCCGCCCGACAATACACCCTCCCTTCGAACAGACCATCTCAACCAGTTAGGTACCGGGCAAACTACAATAAGCCAAAATCAGCCATAAGCGAATACTGCGGACCAGATCCCATTTCCAAATGGTTTCACTCCGCCACGTTATATACGGTAATCATCGACCGCCCAATGCCGTAAGAGTTGATCCACAACTCACATTAGCTAGGGCAGAGACCTGGTCAGAGGATCGCTGTGCATACGACTGACACGAGGCAAACGCCGTGCTCAACCATGCCCAGAGACACCGCGACTCTTACTACACAAGCAGCTAAGTGGCTACCAGAAGACCAACTCGGCTCCGACCGGACAAAGGGGTGCCAACTGACAATCCCCAGCGTCTACGATTAGTCACCATGGGTTACCGATGCAATGATATTGACATGAAAAGTATCGCAGCACCTACAATTCGAGTCGTGCCGTCAGCCCTGACTCCCCGCCGTGACAACCTACGGACAATGATGATCTCTCCACCATCGAAACTCAGATGCTGCCGCGTCCCTGAATCAATTGCGGTCCGATACGGAGCAGCGGCGAAATCCGTAGACTACAATGCCAGTGGTAATAGTGCATGAAGTGTGGACCCCTGATCGAAGCGACCGTCCACATGTTTGCTGCCCATTACTTACTCCCTAATATGCACAACGAGTACGCCAACACGATCCGCAATCCAATAGATAGATCAGAGGTCTCACCATCACAATGAAACAACGCATAGCCTCAGCGGTTCCCATGGCCTTTGTGCTTATGTGGAGCAGTGGAGCAATCTTTGCAGAACTTGGCCTGGAATCTACTGGACCATTAACCTTTTTAGCGCTGCGCCTGATTCTCTCTATGGCAATTCTGTGGCTAATCTGTTCAGGTCTTCGTCCGAGCTTCCCGCGAACAATCTCGGAATGGCGCAACATTGTCATAACGGGCATATTTCTGCAAGCCGGATACCAGGTCTTCTTTTTCGAAGCCCTGTCCCATCACGTATCGCCAGCTCTTTTGACCATAATATTGGGTATGCAACCAATACTGACCGCCGTCGTCGGGAAAGACAAGACCAGTGGAGTCCAATGGGTCGGATTGCTCTTCGGGATGCTTGGATTGACATTGGTTGTCGCAAATAGCCTATTAATCGTAAACATTTCCGCCGTCGGCATCTCCTGTGCTGTCCTATCAATGTTGAGTATAACCGCTGGAACATTCCTACAAAAGCGTACGACCACAAGCCAACCCGCCAACATGGCCATCCAATACACTGGCAGCGCTATTGTCCTTACAATCCTGGCAACAACCATGGACCATTTTAACGTGCATTGGACCGCATCTTTCGCCATCGCACTGGCATGGATGGTTCTCGTCGTATCGGTAGGAGCCACAATGCTCCTCTATTTCATGATTCGCAAAGGAGCCCTAACCAATGTGACCAGCGTGTTTTATGGGGTGCCACCAACTACTGCGCTCCTAGACTTTCTTATCTTCGGACACGCAATGCACGCTTTGACCATTCTCGGTATGGGTCTGATTGTTCTTGGCCTCATAAGCATTAATCGCCGCGCATGATGGATTATTGGTAGGCGCTCACCCTGATCCCGGCCCAACGCCACGGTGCTGCCTCTGTTCGCTCAGTCGAGAGTTCATGCCTACCGAGCCTTGGGAACTCCAGATCAAAAGGCGTCCTTATTTCCCCTTGAGTCCAGTCCAAGACCCTTATTGATTGAGTAGCTTCTCCAACCTCGGCGATCGGTCAGTGGGCTAATCACCCCCGAAAACTCTGTCGCTGTAAGGTCGAGCCGTAACTCATCATTCGGGCCGACTCCTGCACTTCCTCAACCCCGCACTTCCTCAATGGCCAGACCATACTGTATATAGGAGCTTTTGGTCTCAATGGAGATCGTTGCACGACCACACCATGTGGCCGCATCAGGATTTACTGCCAAGGCAAACCTCCATCAGGATGCTGGCCGACTGGGAAATCGACGAATACTACTCCTACCAGGTAGGGTACGCTAAGCGTTCCCACTCGTCGACTATCGTTTCGCCTCACCCCCCTGGATCTGGCTCCAGTTGACTCCTTCTGCCGTGACATAGACGAAGAGGGGGGGTCGTAGATACCAGCGAATCACTGTTGCATCGACCCGGGTGGATCTCCTCGAGCCCTACGCAGATCGCACGTGATCCGGTGCTCTGAGCCCACGAAGCAGTATCTCGTTTGCCCACTGGGGATCACCGCTCCCAGTGCGGCGGGGGGGCCTCCAACCCGATCGGCTCAAGTTTCGTAGTCGTGAGGTTACACCGACAGTCCAGCGCTGCCTCGTTCTAGTTGGCGTTCAGAGAGAGTTGCTGCCCTCTACCTCCTCGATTGTCTGAGAAAGGAGGCAGAACTCATTGCCCTCAGGATCAGCGAGGACGACCCAACTCACATCTGGAGCCTGTCCGATGTCCACTCGACAGGCGCCTAGTTCGTACAATCGCGTTAGCTCCGCCTCGGTCGTCGACTCGGTAGCTCTTAGATCCAGATGAAGGCGATTCTTGATCGACTTGGTCTCTGGCACGAGGAGTATGTCGATCACCGGACCAGTATGCGCCCGAGACCCGATGCTCACCCCTGTTTCGTCTTCGTCGATAATCTGGTATCCGAGCACTTCGCACCAGAATGCTGCTAACGGTCGAGGATCGACTGAGTCGATAACCACTGAGGATATGCGTAAAGCCATCGCCCCGATCCTACCACCGGACCCGAACTCGCGAGCTGCGCTTTGACCATTGTCACACCGAGCCGTTGATTCGCCAAATGGTGTCAAATGGGCGGCTAGTACCTGTCAGGATACGACGGACGACAAAAGGCTGCCCGGCGAACTCGAAATCCAGAGAATGGTCGACTCGATGGTGGAGAGGCCGCCCTAGGTCTCGCGCGACATCCGCCTACCCTTGGCTGGGACGAACCGCTCCAGTGGGTGTCGGGCGCAGACTCCTCAGATGCGCCCGCGAGCAACCCATCCAACTCCCAGCACCATATCGCTCATCAGCGACTCCGCTGGCATTGCCGACGCAGCACGAGAGCATCTCGGGCTCGCCCGCAGGTAACCAGCAGACGATCTCGAGGCTGCCGCCACGATGACAGCTCAGGCGACGAACTGGGTGGGGCTCAGCGTTTATGCCTCGCTGTCTTCGGCAAGGAGTCGATAGAGGCCCCGACGAAGCTCCGTTAGCATCTCTCTACTCTTGTTCAACTGGTCAGCTGTCCCTACCATCTGCACCTGGCGAAGGGCCTGGAAGGTTGCGCTGATCTCGGAGCCCAGCCCCGGCCTCTCATCGAATCCAGCCGTCTCTTCACCTTCGGCGTCAAGCGAGCGAGCGGACTGCTCGCCAGCTGCCGTGAGGCTATACACCTTCTTGCCACCACTCTCAGCTACCGTCACAAGACCGGCATCCTCAAGCATCGATAGCGTCGGGTAGATCGAACCCGGGCTCGGCTGCCACACGCCACCCGACCTCTCCGAAATGATCTGCATCATCTCGTAGCCGTGCTTCGGTCCATCCAGGAGAAGTCTGAGGATCTCTTGCCTGAGTCGTCCTCGGGGATTGCGTCTGCGCATGCCCATTCCTCTGCCCATGCCACCGTGTCCTCCACAGTTGCATCCACCATGTCCAAACCCATAATTATGCCCTGGCATCAGTGTTCCTTTCCACTTAACGATATATCTTACTACTACTTTACTATTACACCGACACCGGATCATCCACCCTCACAATCGCAACTCCGCGACACAACACCGCTTCACCCACATCGGACTCATTGCTGGCACGGCGGTGACGAGGCACCGGGCAAGAATTCGGTGCGGGCGCCGGGTCGTGACGACGACCCGGCTGACGAAGCCCTTGGCACGGGAAGTTCAGATGATCTTGACCCCGCAGCGCCGATTGGAGTGAGCACCAGTCAGAGATCATGAGGTAGACAGAGACACTTGGTGTTGGCAACCTTGGCCAATGATCGTAGAGGTCACAACCCACTCCTACTGAGCTGGCACCAGTGGGATCGCAGGTCAAGTTCTCATCGACTGGACATGTGTTCGTCGCGGAGCGAAGCGTTGATTAGGAGAGCGCCATCCATGCTGACCGGGCCGATGTTGGACAGTACGGCTCACCGCTACCTACGCTGAGCGACAAGCGTCGATGGTAGTGTCCAATACAGTCGACCATGGGGTCGGCTCCAATCCGAAGGTCTTGCGTGTCGCTGAATCATCCATGATGAATGGATTCGTGAACTGGTAGAGGGTCTTGGGTAGCTCGCGAAGGATCGGGTGAAAGACTCCCGCGGCCCGGAGGACCGGAGTAGGTAGAGATGAGACGTTGGGGCGCGGCACCCCCGCTCTCTCGGCAAGATCGCAGAGGACCTGGCGTTGGCTCCGCGGAGGGTTGGTTGGCACATGCCAAGCATGGCCGAGGGCATGCTCTGACTGTGCAGCGGCGACAAGAGCAACAGCAACATCAGCCACATAGGTCCAGCTGTGGGGAAGGTCGAGTGCCCCGACGGTCCAGCATTTTTTGCCGCGGAGTATGCGCTGGATCATGTCCGTGCCCACAAAGCTCTTAGCGCCAGGACCGATAAAGTCCGATGCCCTGACTTCGGTGGCTCGCACCTGTCCCTGTTGATGGGCGTAGAGGGCATCGTTCCACATCTTGGCTCGCACCTGGGCTTTGGCATAGGTAGCATCGAGTGGATGCGCTGCTGTCATCGGTCCGTCCACCTTGCCATAGGCATAGAGGTTCCCCAGGGTGACGAGAACCGCGCCGGAGCTTCTTGCAGCATGAAGAAGCGCGTCAGCGATCGGGGGCCAGTCCGTCATCCATCGATGATAGAGCGGATTGGCACAGTTGAAGATGGCGTGTGCTCCCACTGCAAGGTCCGAGACCAATTGAGCATTGCCAGCATCAAGAGCTACCGCCTTCACGTTTTCAAGCTTTGGATCACTCCCATGCCGGGAAACGATGCCTACCTGATAGCCCTTCCCAGCGAGATTCCTCGCGACGAGAGTGCCGATGGTTCCTGCTCCGATAACGAGATACTTGTGCACCTTACCTCCTTTTCAATAGAGAGCACCGCTCTCCGATAGTGAGCATAGCGGAAATAATGTGAGCACCGCTCTCTATTTGCTAGACTGCTGGAATGGGTGATTCTGAGGTGTCAGATGGGTCTGGTGAAGGTGTAAATCGATCAGCGGAACGAAACTCGAGAGTACTGGCATCACAGCGATCGACGCCAGGGGTGCAAAGATCACGAACAGGGGCTTCACGGGCGCAGCTGCGCACCAGGCAGATTGAGGAGATCAAGCGTGTCGCTCGAACACAGCTCGCCGAACGTGGTGCTTCGGGGATATCCCTTCGTGAGATCACTCGTGAACTTGGCCTCGTCTCCTCTGCAATCTATCGTTACTACGATTCACGTGATGCCCTGGTGACTGCGCTGATCATCGATGCCTATAACGACCTCGGCTTGAGTGTCGAAGTTGCAGATGGTAGCGCCTCCGTCCATGACTACTGGGCCAGGTGGCAAGCGACCTGCAGGTCATTGCGCGCATGGTCACGGACCCACCCCGCTGAGTACGCACTTCTCTACGGCACGCCGTTGGTCGACTACAAGGCTCCAGGCGAGACAATCTCAGCGGCCGCACGAGTAGTGCGGGTTATCGGTCGCATTCTCAGTGATGCACACCGAGAACGGGCGTCGGATCTTGGGCCATTGCCGGACGAGCAGTTGAATGGATGGCTCGATGTCGATAACTTCGCCGAGGTATTGCCTGAGGTCCCAAGCACCTATTATCTCAAGGCTCTGATGGCGTGGACTCAGCTGTATGGCTTCATCAGCTTTGAACTCTTTGGCCACTATCGGGGTTCAGTGATCGACGGAGACCGGGCATTTGAGCAGGTGATTACGGGGCTCTGGATTTTCTTAGGGTTCGAAATTTCCGGCGAGTCCTGAGATCACTTCAACCGCGACTCAGTGCGCCTGCTGTGCTCTCTTGCGGTTGTGTGTACCGACTAGCCCTAAAACAAGCGAAGAGAGACTGACCTTTGCTCTTTCGGACCGCAGTGGTGCCCGAGGGGACCCGCTGAAGTCAGGATCGGGTTCTCAAGACGTCGATACGGGCCACCAGGGGTGTGTCGGTGGCGCTCTGGGGGATCTTCTCGCCGTGTCGAGGCGTTCTTGGGCATAGCTTCGCTGGTTGTCTGACCCAAGGAGAGAACTGTGACTACTTAAAGGGCGGCGTCGAGGCGGAGGAACAACCCTAGCCACGGGTTCCAGGCGAGGATACGCCAGCGGACCTGGCGAGCACCCTTCACGATCTGGCAGGGGATCTCGATAAAGGCCTGGCGGAAGGTGCGGAACTCCATCCCCAACATGAGCCGACGCTCCGCATTGTGCTTGTCGGCCCAACGCGGTGAGATTGGTACGAGCAAGGCACACCAGGCCTTGAGCGTCCAGGCGAGCGACGCCATCACCAAGTAGGCCCAGTTGGCATTCAAGGTGTTGACCGGAGCGTGAAGCGCACGCACCTCCCCCTTCAGCTGGGCGTGCAGATTCTCCTGGT
>JAJZXI010000115.1 GCA_021806545.1 Actinomycetes bacterium
CAAGGATCAAAGATCGCCAGATCAGCCGGTTCACTCCCTATACGGAGGTGAAGAAGATCCTTGATGAGAGGTTCCTACGCCGAATGCAAAGCCGAGTTGGAGCACGTATCGTCCCTTTGGGGACCACTGACAACGGTGTCCGAGATACGTGTGTTGAAAACGGAGCTATGGGATATCCATCTGACCCGACTGACCACAGCATCTTGCGTCATCGGCAGAGTCGGGCCACTACAGCTTGGGTCCCGCCGGCGCTGGGTCGGCTCAGATGGATATCCCTTACGGAGCTACCGCTCACGGCAGGGCTCCAAGCAAACCACGACAACGAAAGTTGGACGTGGGAGGTAAACAACCATCGACTCGCCCTAGTTCTGTTCCTGTGGATAGAGCAGAACACGCAAAGGCGGCTGGAGAGCGAAAACAAAAGAGGTGTATATGAGTGTGTATGTATTTTGGAGCGGTATGCGGCAAGGCTGGTCAGAGCGATGGCTCATCGCGTTACGTTCAAGACGGCCCGACACTACGATAGCCCCAGCTATCCCGTCGGTATGGGAAGCCGGGCGAAGGGTATCCAGCAAACGAGGCGGAGTTCATCTTGGGTCGAGTGCCGGCACGGTGGCAACGGGCGTACACCCGTCGAGATAGTTGGACCGGTCATGCCTTCGCGCTTACCTTCACAGCGGCGTGACCGAAGTCCGGGCCCTTTCCTCCCGCTACGTTTCTCGCAGCGATTCAGCGGCACCATGACCCCGTCGGGCAACCGCTTGCCTCCGGTCGACTTCACCGTTGGCTTATACGAGCGGTCTTCGTTGACGAGGTCGGCAAATCGGGTCTCTCCGACCCAGAACCATCCCTTGCGCACGCGCAGCTCCCTATACCCCGGAACGACCCGACCTGTGTCACAACCGGAATGGACGTGGCCTGCGCCTTGACATGAGCGGCTGGCTTGCCCAATGTAAATGGGACGAGGCTGCTAGACCCCTGCCTGTTGGCCCTACGGCTCGCACGCTTGCTTCCTCCAAGGAGGCTTTTGACACCCCACGCAGCCAGCTCCCCTCGACGACGTACCAGGGACTCTCCGGTGATTACCCGGACGGGACTTGCACCCGCTGGGATGATCCAGTTTTCAGGACGCGCCACACACAAGCTTCTAACTTTATTACGGGAAACCCGAGCAGAGGTTTCGGCCGATTCATTCTCGATGACCCTGGCTCAGAAACCCTGCCGCCCCGGACGCTCCGTCTCCTCGCTCCCCGAGGATGACAAGCCTGGCTGTAGCACTGGCTCGCACGACACCGGCACCATCACGAATCGTCGACTCTGCTCGTACGACATTACGCCGACGATCGACTAGGTTACCCTCGACTGCGAGTACCTCATTCACTCGAATCGGCAGCGAGTAACGCACCTCAAGACGAGCGGTTACCGTCACGAAACCCATCGAATACGGTACGTAACTTGCAGCCTCATCCAAGATCGTGGCGGTAATTCCACCATGGAGGATGTCGTCCCACCCGACGAAACGATCCTCGGCTCGGTAGGTAGCGCGCACATGGCCGTCAGCGCCCGCGAACTCAAGGTGCAGCCCGACTGGATTGTCGCCGCCACACGCAAAGCAGTTCTGCTCCCCCATCACCCACCAACCTTTCGCTCTTCTTTAACAGCTGACCCAGAACTCAGCCTATCGTGAGCAGACACTCTGCGACAAACGCCGCCATCGGCTGTGGATACCTTGATGTTTATCCACGCCCGAGGTATGACAGTAGGCAGACCAACAAGCCCACAAGGAGGCTGACGGCCACGCAGCGGGATAGCGTTTAACCGGCTCATCGCAAAACGTCTGCATAAGGCAACTACTAGCGGTCCCCAACGGCGCGCGCCTCCGCGATCGAATTGCCACCGTCAACAACAATCAGTTGGCCCGTCACATACGACATCCCTGGCAAACAGAGCGCCCCAGCGACCGCCGCTACCTCCTCGGGAGAGCCGGAACGTCCGAGTGGGCTGGCGTTGCCAAAGGCGATCTCCTCCGCACTCGCAGACCCGGTGGCGATCCAACCCGGTCCAACGGCATTGACCGTCACACCTCTCGACGCTACCTCGAGTGCGAGCGAACGTGTCAGTCCGATCATCGCCGCCTTCGCGGTTGCATAGATTGCGTGGCCAGGCATCGAATTGACCGCGCCAGTAGTGGAGGCGATCATAACAACACGCCCCCAACCTCGCTCCTTCATTGGACCGACGAAGGCTCGCGTCACCATGAACGCCGTACTCAAATTACGCTCGAGTCCTGTATGCCAGGCCTGTACGGTGAGTGACTCGAGCACACCGATCACATCCGAACCTTGGTGCAATGAGGTCATTCCCGCATTGTTGATGAGAATATCCACCCTCCCAAAAGCCGACAAGCTCACGTCGCGTAGTTGCTCGACCGCGAACGGATCCGTAAGGTCTGCGACGTAACCAGCCGCCACGATGCCAAGCTTTCCCAAGGCGTCAACGCGCTCATAGATGCGCTCCGTCGTCGAAGTGATTACTACACGGGCACCAAGCTCACCCAGAACCCTCGCGGTCGAGTACCCGATTCCCGTCTCTGATCCAGCGCCCGTCACCAAAGCAACTCGACCGGCCAGACTACCGAGCGTGCTCATTCGCCAGGCTCGATGCGGCAGTTCGCATCACGCAACGCAGACCCCCGAAACCCAATCATCACTCGCTCGCACAAAACAGCACACTACTTGTCTACGTAAACGCCGGAAAGCCTGAACCCAACAGCATCCCGAAGTCAACTTCGGGATGGTCCCGTTCGACGGTCTGCAAACGAACCTGGCTCTCAAAAAGAACGAGCAGCGTATCATCACCGCGACGGAGCACACGTACACCGGGAATCCTACCCAACAGGGCAGCTCCGTCAGAACTTATTACGCGTGCGACCCGGTACGGTGTGGGCAAGAACTCAACGACCGCGCCGAACTCATGCTCCATCCGATAATGAAAGACCTCGAACTGCATCTCACCGACCGCGGCCAAGACCGGGAGTGGATCACCATCTAACTCGTAGAGCACCTGCAACACGCCTTCGCGCTCCAGCTGCTCCAATCCCCTCCGGAACTGCTTTGCACGGCCAGGATCTTTGACACGGACACGTCGGAAGATTTCGGGCGCAAACTGTGGGAACGACGGGAAAACCACAGGGTTCCTCGCGTAAAGCGCGTCACCGATGCGCAACTCTCCGGCATTGACCAGACCCACGACGTCACCCGGGTAGGCGACCTCAATCGTAGAGCGATCAGCCCCGAAGAGTGAACTGGCGTATTTCGTTGAAAACGTCCTGCCGGTAACCGCGTGCGTAAGTGTAACCCCGCGGACGAACCTGCCTGAACAGATGCGAACAAATGCAACATGATCTCGATGCGATGGGTCCATATTGGCTTGGATCTTAAAGACGAACCCGGCTAGCGGTGCATCAAGAGGACGGAGTTCACCATCGATCGACCGCCGCGGACTCGGCGAAGGAACCAGATCAACCACAGCATCAAGCAACGCGCGTACGCCAAAGTTATTCATTGCAGAGCCAACGAACAAAGGACTTGTCTTACCGCTCAGAAAACTCGCCTGATCGTGGGTCGCGCCAACCGCCTCCAAAAGCGCACACTCATCCACAGCGTTCTCCCAAGCGGGACCCTCCTCAGCCGCCGCAACGGACGCGTCGAGGGGCACTTCGGTGGCCATCGTCCTGCCACGCACACTCCGCTCGAAGCGAGTGAACACGCCGGTCACTCGATCGATGACTCCACGAAACTCGCCAGGAATACCTACTGGCCAGGTCATCGGAGTGGGTCGTACACCGATCTTGTCTTCGATTTCATCAAGGAGTTCCAGTGGTGCTTTGCCTGGACGATCGAACTTGTTGAGGTATGTCAGCATCGGCAATCCTAGCGATCGGCAGACCTCAAAGAGCTTGAGGGTTTGCGTTTCGATACCCTTTGCGGTATCGAGAACCATCACGACGGCATCGACCGCGGTCAAAACGCGGTACGTATCCTCGGAAAAGTCCCGGTGTCCGGGTGTGTCAAGAAGATTGATCCAAGCACCACGATACTCAAACTGCAGCGCGGTCGATGTCACGGAAATCCCACGTTCCTGTTCCATCGCCATCCAATCAGAACGCGTATCTCGACGTCCAGTGCGGGCCTTGACGGCGCCAGCTTCGGCGATCGCGCCAGCATAGAGCAGAAATTTCTCTGTGAGCGTCGTCTTACCGGCATCCGGATGACTGATGATCGCAAACGTTCGTCGTCTAGATGCCTCGGTCAGTATCTCCAATCTTTCCGACTCATCCATCGACATACCTGCGCCAAATCCACTTCAACTACGTGCCATCCCAACGGTGCCACCAGGCACCTGCGGCCAACGCCTCCCATTCTATGCGCTCGCCATGCCCGGACTCAGCTGTGAGCAAGACCCCTATCACCCATGGAGTGTAAGCGTGCTGTAGAGCACACGAACGTGGGGTCTGGCTTCCCTGAAGCCAAACCCCACAAGCCCGCCATTTGAACAGCCAAGGCCGAGCTTTTAATCGGTCGTATTGGGCTGATTCAACTGACTGGCACGCTCGATGGCCTGGTCGGTATCGTCGCTTGCGCTCCCTGAAGCCACGCCCCAATAATAGAACGCCAGGGCCACCACGATCACAACCACGAGGTCCCATGGATAGTGGATGAGACCATGGAGCTTGTTATACTGCCCGCCAAAGCGCGCGGAGCCGAAATACGTCTCGAGCAACGATACCCCGATAAAGACCACCAACCAGACACCTTGCCTCCACGCCTTTGCATTGATCTTGGCGAGATCACCACGCGCAGCCGAGACAATCAGGTAGATGATGATCCCGATAGCGTACCCAACCGTCAGTTTCCAAACCGTCTCCCATCCGCTGAAATAGATGATCAACGCACCCATGACATAGGCGATCGGAGAGATCACACTCGCTCCACCGAGGCGATACGGCCGATGTGCATCACTATGGTGACGTCGGAATACCGCCAGGGAGACCGGACCCATGATGTAGGTGAACACCGTTGCCGCGGAGATAACGCCGACTAAGGACTGCCACGTCGGGAACGGAAGCAGGAAAATCAACGACGCAATAATCGTCGCCACCATTGGATAGATTGGAATGCCGGTCTTGTCGGAAATCTTACGCCATGAGCGCCCGAGGTACCCGTTGCGAGCGCTCCCCAGGATAATGCGCGGGGTCGATGCGAAATACACCAACCCGGTGCCCGACGGCGAAAGGACCGCATCGGCGTAGAGGATGGTTGCCAACCAACCGAGTCCTAGGGCAGATGCAACCTGTGCAAACGGCGAGCTCAAGCTCAAGGCTGCCCAGCCATGCGTGAGTTCCGACTTGGGAATCGCCGCAATGAACACAACCTGGAGGAGCACGTACACTATCATGCCGGCAATGAGCGCCGTCAAAATTGCCCGGGGCGCGTCACGCTGGGGGTTCTTCGCCTCGGCGGCCATCTCCACGGCCTGGCGAAAGCCCAAGAAAGAAAATACAATTCCTGCCGTGGACACCGCCACCAAGACACCGGCGGTCCCGTAAGGGGCAAACCCATGGGTCGCTGGGGCGGAGTAGTTCGACCAGTTCTTCGCAACGAAGAGGACCACCAAAATCGTCAGCGTCGGAGTCAGGAACTTCAAGAACGTAACGAAACTGTTGACCTTCGCATAGAGCTTGACACCGTAGACGTTGAGCAGAAAGAAGACCACCAGGAGGGCCGCCTCAACTATGAACGCGACGGGCTGTTTTGCGTTAAAACTCCCGTTCACCGTCGTCCCAAAGCCCTTGATGTAGTGAGATGCATACTGGACAACCGCTTCGGCCTCGATTGCAGGCACCGAAGCATAGGCAATGAACGCCGCCCAGCTGACGATAAAGCCGACCAGAGGTCCGTGCGAGTACTGTGGGTAACGAGTAGCGCCACCGGCCTCCGGAAGAAAACCAGATAGCTCCGCGTAGACAAGCGCGATAAATAGGCACGCCACGCCGCCTAAAACCCAAGAGATGACGGCCGCAGGACCTGCGGTCTGCGCGGCATAAAGTACCGCAAATAACCATCCAGACCCGATAATAGCACCGAGCCCAGCAAAGCTGAGATCAAGATAGGACATCTCCCGCCGGAGCCGTCCTGTCCTTTGTTGACCAGTTTGCACATTTCCCCCTTTTTGGTGTAACCAAGCAGCCTGCCACCTAAGGCCCGCTGTTAATGATCACCATAACATAACCGCATAAACATGTCTAGTTCACCGGTCACGTTACAATTTTGCTACTAAACGCATCGCCCGCTCGCTAGTAGCTAGCAAAACAATGGCCCCAGAGATGGGCGTTTGTGTCACTGGGACATCATGTCCTGCGACCGTGTTGGCGCCGGGTGGCGCCAGCGCATCAGTGCGAATATCTCATTGACGCTAGGCCGGAACCGCCTAGGCTACCTCAGGAGGAACCAGGCCGACACAGCTCACTGACCCTCGGACTTATACGGGACGACATACTCACCCTCATTCGCCGAGGCGGCTGAACACTGAGCCTTGAGCGAAACGACGAGACGAGACTCTGGAAGCTGCTGGGCTTCCGCAAGCGTCCCCGCAAGTGCCTGCCAGTAGGTATTGGTAGAGGCGGCTAGATTCGCTGGCGACACCGCCTCAGCCAACAGCCGTTCTGCCCGAGCGAGATCCGCGTGCGCCTGGGTCTTCGTGACGGACTTAGCGGCCTCATAGAGCCGGATCGAACGGTGGACCAGAACACAGGCCCGTGTCGCGTCCGACGAGGCGCTCGCCCCACAGGCTGACAGCAAGATGCTCGCTGCGAAGAGCGAACCTACGAATATCAGCCGTTTGGGCACATCCGAACGCACCACACGATCCAGGCTATTGGCAGCGGAGCTAATTTGGTAGTGTGGTGATGGAATCTCTCTTTGGGCCAGACTCAGCCGTGTGGGAGCTTCACGGCGACTTCTCAGGCTTAATCGGTGGTCTGCGTGCGCTGGCGATCCAAGCCCTCGAGCCACGAGCGCTGGCTGGGGTTCAGCAGTTCTCGCGTTTTGGCGAGCATCCCGATCAACGCCTACTTGAAACGATCGACTTCATTGACACAATCACCTACGCCGCACTGGACGAGGTTGAAGCGGCCATCAGCGCCGTCCGGTTACTCCACGAACCGGTGCAAGGTGTAGTTCCTGAGACTGGCGCACCATTTTCGGCAAACGACCCTTACCTCTTGGCCTGGGTGCACAATGCCATGGTGGAGTCGGTTTGTTATGCGTACCGCAACTTTCACCCCGGTATTCAGGTTCAACTGCTGGACACTTACGTCCTAGAAATGCAGCGCCTAGCAAAGCTGATGGGCTGCGACCTCAATGAGGTGCCAGCTACCTATGCAGCACTGAATCATTGGATCTGGCGCCAGCCTTCGCTCGTGATCAACAAGTCCACCGTCGAAGCATTCACACTGCTTGATCGGCTGCGTCCAGCGGGGTTCGTTGGGCAGGTCTATCCACTCGTCATGCGCTGGATCTACGCCTCCTTACCGCCGTGGGTAACGATTCCACTCGACAAGCCCAGTCGACCCTTGGATGAGCTGACGACCTGGATACTCCTCAAAGTCGGCGGCGAACTCGCCAATGCCGCCGCCGTGCCGTCCCCTCGCCGCGCACAAGCACTGGTCAGATACGGTCGCAGTCAATGATGCAACCACTCAATCGACTATCGTTGCTATTTACTGACCTCGATGGCACTCTGCTCAATGCTGAAGAGAGCGTCTCGCCATCGGTGGTAACTCAACTGCGCAACGCCCGAGCTCGTGGGGTCGCTATCGTACCAGCGACCGCTCGCGGCATCAACGGAGTCCGTAACGTCGCGAAAGTTGCTGGACTTGGGCCACTCGCCGTCTGTCATAACGGAGCCGTTGGTTACCACCTCGACCTTGATGCTCTGCTCTGGGTGAGAGAGCTGCCCTCCGGCTTCGTGCGCTCCGCAATAGAACAGCTCTTGCATCACGACACTGGCTTCTATTTTGCTGCCTCTACCGTTACTCAATTCTGGCCCCAGCGCGACTTCCTCAAGGTGCATCCCTTGGCGCCAATCGAGTACGAGCTTGACCAGCTCTTCGAGGTCGAACCAGCGGTCCGTCTCATCTGTCGGCATCCTGACGTTCATGCCGATGAACTGGCCCCGATCATCCGTCAGGTTCTCGCCGATGTACAACTCATCAGCGGCTCGACTGACTGGGTTGAGATCGTACCGCGAGGGGTCAACAAGGGTTTTGGGATCGGGCTAGCTGCGGAGATCCTTGGAGTTCCGCTTGAAGATTGTGTCGCGGTCGGCGATCATCTCAACGACCTGCCAATGCTGACTATTGTCGGTCATCCTTTCGCGGTCACCAACGCACACCCAGCGATCCTCTCAACGGGCGCCAAGTTGGTGCCGTCGAATAACGAAGGGGGCGTCGGCGAACTGGCCGCCCAGATGGGACTGTCACAACGACCATAACTAACTCCCTCAATCCTTCGCCGGACCAGCATCGAGTCC
>JAJZXI010000116.1 GCA_021806545.1 Actinomycetes bacterium
TTTTTGGCCCCAGCTTTGCTGAGAGGAAATTGTTAAATTCTGCGGATTCGTTTGCACTTTTGCCCGATGAGCAATAAAGTAGTACAAATTCAGCGATGTGGCTTTGGATTGCATTGTTGACTGGCGGATCTCAGCGAGGCGTTGCTTTCTTTGGGTTCGAGGTGGCTTGCCCGGTCAGTGGTGCCTCGTTCCTGGATTGTGCTGGATCGAGGGACGATCATGGGTGTTAGGTGGAGTTGTTGATATGCACACTGCCCGTGTTCAGAGGGTCCCAGTGCTAGAGCGCTATGGAGTTCGCCGTAGTGGCAGTGTTCGTGCACCGAAATGACACTTTAGGCTTGTTCGTGATGCGCCATAGTTTCGGGTTCCACCTTCTCTTGTTCGGCCATATTATCGGGGCTATGACGGTTGTAGCCGGTGTTATTTTCGCCGGTGGGGTTCTGGTACGGGCTCGCAGGGCGGAGACAGCGCTGGAGGTTGCTGTGTACCTGAGCCTTGCGCCATTGGCAGTCGTGATGGTTGTTGCTGGCAGTGTTATCGTTGGAGTGTGTGGGTTCTGGCTGGTCGTAGTGGGTGGTTTCGGTTTTGGATCAGGTTGGGTCATAGCAGCCATCCTTCTTTATGTCGCAGTGTTGGGTTTGGGAGCTCTTGGAGGTAAGGCTCCCAAAAGAGCGCGCCTTGCGGCGCGTGAACTTGGATCCGATCCCATTACGCCAGAGTTGCGTTTGCTCCTGTGGGATCGACGGAGTCGCTGGTATAACGATGTTGCGTTAGCACTTATGGTGGTACTCGTCTGGTTGATGGTGTTCAAGTCCTGAGGTGAGGGCAGTAGAGCCGCGTTCTACTCGAGCTAGCGGTGGTCGCGTGATCCAAAGGGGATAATGCCTCAGTCACGAGCATACCGGGGTGGGTAGTTCGAGACGGTATGGCTGCACAATAGATGTAGGGTCAAGGGTGGAACTCGGTTGTGAGAGGTGGTGGATGATGTCTGAGGAAGCGACTCGGCTCGGCAGGACCGGACTCATGGTGTCTCAACTGTGTTTGGGCACGATGACCTTTGGCCTGCAAAGTGGTGAGGAGGAGGCCGTGAGGATCCTGGATCGCGCTTTTGATGCGGGGATCTACTTTCTCGATACTGCAGACGTCTACCCATTGGGTGGTGGCGTCCGCCTCGCGGGAACGACAGAGGAGATCATTGGTCGTTGGCTCAAAGGTAAACGGGACAAGGTTGTTCTTGCGACGAAGTGTTTTGGGGCGACGGCAAAAGAGCCTTTCCAGCAAGGGAATTCTCGCAAGCATATCTTTGATGCGGTTGATGCCTCTTTACGGCGTCTGGGCACGGACTATATCGATCTCTATCAGCTCCATCGCTACGATCCAAATACCCCGATTGATGAGACCATGAGTGCTTTGGGGGATCTGGTCCATATGGGTAAGGTCCGCTACATCGGATGCTCAAACTATCCAGCCTTTCGCTTGGCAAAGGCAAACGGGTTGGCGGAGGGTCGTGGTTGGGAACGATTCTCATCAGTACAACCTCGGTACAACCTGCTTTATCGTGTGGTGGAAAGGGATCTGCTGGAACTGGCGCGCGAGGACGGCATTGGCGTAATACCCTATAACCCGATTGCAGGTGGGCTACTCTCGGGAAAGCATAACCCTAACCAGACGCCGGCTGAAGGAACTCGCTTTAACTCGACGCCCGCGAGCCAGCTGTATCGCGAGCGCTACTGGCACGAGGAGCTCTTCGCTACCGTGGAGCAGTTAAAGGGTGTTGCCCTGCGTGAGGGTGTCAGCCTGGTGACATTAGCAGTTGCCTGGGTGATGCGTCAGCCAGGAGTAAGTGCCCCGATAATCGGGGCTTCGAAAGCGGTGCAGTTGGACGAGTCGCTTGCAGCACTGAACTACCAGGTGTCTGACGAACTTGATGCCGAGCTGAGATCTTTGACGGATCGCTACCTCGAAGGTCCATCGCTGATCTGACAATCCGGAAGTGTCCGCGGCTTCAAGGGCGAGTTGCAGCTTGGGCTATACTGCCCAGTTGGGTGCGCGTGGAGGTGTACATGGGAGAGATCGGCACAGTTATCGGCCTCATACTGGTCCTGGCGGCGGTGGCTGGCTTGGTGGTCAGTTTTGTGGTCTGGCGAAAGCATCGTCAGCCCACCGGGTTGATGATTCTACGAAGTGCGCTCACCGACCGCGAGCAGCAGAGGGAGGCGTTTGCACATCTGAAGGCGGGCACACTGCCGGATGATCCACATCTTGCCGAGGTCGTGGTAGAGGTCGCACAAGCCACGGTCACCCAGTGGGATCCTTCGCCGATTTTTGCGGTCGTGCTCGTGCTGCTCATAGGGGAATACCTGATGAAGCCTGCTGGCGATCTCATCGTGATCGGCTTGGTTTATGTCGTGGTCGCAGCATGGGGCATCCAATCAAGGCGCAAGATGCGCGAACGGGCCCGGCTCATTCTCACCAGCACCGGCAACTAGCTTCTGTTGCTCAAGTAAGGTCGCTCGCGCCGGACTGGTCAAAGCGGGCGGTGTTGTAGACACACTCATGAAGAGCTGATGGCGAGCACGGGGTCGGTCGTCGGGGCTACTGTAAGGTCGCGCATTACGGAGTTGCTTATCAACGTGAGCGTCGTGCCTCGACTCGCTTGGGGCTGCCAGAACGGTACGGAAGTTCGCTATGGTACGGTACGGCTGGTAGACTGAAGGTTCAAGGGGCGATAGGCCCGCTTGCCTGTCGCTCTGTGCGAAGGTGAGAGGAGGAGGCATGACCAAAACATGGAAAGTGGCGCTTCAAGAGGCAAGTGACAGTTTGCGATCGGCCGGCATGGATCTCAAGCAGGTGCGCGAGGATCTTCGAGAGGCTGCGCTCAACGCAGGAGAGGCTGCCGTCTTTGGCCTGGAAGGTTGGCTACTTAAGTCTTCGATCGTGCCGACAACGCCATTCCTGGATCCTGCAATCTTTCCATGGACTAGCGTGCTCGAGGACGGCTGGAAGGATATGCGTGAAGAGTTGGACGAGTTGCTTGGACGGCGGGATGATCTCCCAAATTTCCAAGACATCTCTCGTGATGTAGCCTCGATCTCTGACGATGATCAATGGAAGACGGTCTTCTTTATGGGCTATGGTTATCGTTCCGAGGCAAATTGGAAGCGCTGTCCCAGGACGGTGGCTTTATTGGAGCAGGTCCCTGGATTGACGACGGCGTTTTTCTCAATTTTGAGTCCCGGCAAGCACCTTCCTCCTCACCGTGGCCCATATCGAGGGGTTTTGCGGTACCATCTTGGCCTGCGAGTGCCCGAGCCAAAGGAATTGTGCGGCATCGAGGTTGGTGGTGAGACCCGTCATTGGGAAGAGGGCAAGAGCCTACTTTTTGATGATGGCTACCAGCACAGTGCATGGAACGATTCGTCAGAGCTTCGCGCGGTGTTGTTTCTCGATGTTGTCCGACCTATGTCGGGGACAGCCAGGGTGGCTAATGATGCCCTACTCAAGGCCATCGCCTATTCGCCATTCCTCCGTGATGCGAAGAAGCGGCATGAAGCGTGGGAACGCCGGTTCGAAGGGAGTATTCGACAGTAGTGGATTGGATTTGCTCGGTGTTGACAGGCTTGGCCGCAGGGGCTTAGTATGGGAGTCAGTCGTTGCTGACTGCTAGGCGTGGCGTTTGATCTTAGAGAGCCCGACAGCTTATGCTGTCGGGCTTTGTGCGTTTTCGCTGAGTCCAGCTATCGGAGGGGAGCACAGATGAGGGTCGTCGTTATAGGGGCTGGTGCGACGGGGCTGGGTGTGGCTTGGGACCTGGCGTTGCGCGGAGTTGATGTCGTCGTCGTCGAGGCCCATGAAGTTGGTGTCGGCACCTCCGGTCGGTTTCATGGGCTGCTCCATAGTGGGGGCCGCTATCTTGTTACGGATCCAAATGCCGCGCAGGAGTGCTATCGAGAGAACGTGCTTTTGCGCGTTATCGCTCCTAATGCAGTCGTTGCGACAGGTGGCTATTTCGTCAAGAAGTATGGAGATGACGATAACTTCGAACGACGCTGGACCCACCAAGCCGAGGCGCTAGGGGTGCCGATACGTGAGGTCCCGCCCGCAGAGCTTCGCCAAGCACTTCCGATGCTGACGCCGGACATTGAGCGAGCCTACTGGGTGCCTGACGGTGTGCTGGAGGGGTTCAGGATGCTTACCATGCTCGTGGCCGCGATCCAGGCGAGGGGATCGAGGCTGCTTGAGCGCACAAGGGCGGTGGGGATCCGTACGGAGAGCCACCGTGTGACGGGGGTGGAGGTCGAGGGCCCAGACGGACATCGAACGCTGGATTGTGACGCGGTAGTGAATGCCGCAGGACCATGGGCAGGTCTGGTCGCGCATGACTGGGGGATTGATGTCAAGGTGCAGCCCTCGTACGGACTCATGCTGATTTTTGCAAACCGGCGGATGGACCAGGTTGTCAATCGACTCAAGTTGCCGAGCGATGGCGATATCTTCGTCCCTCATCAGGAGGTGGTCATCCTTGGTACCACGGACGTTGCTCAGCCTTGCCCTGACGCCCCAGAGCCCGATCGGCTTGAAGCGATCCGACTGATGAGCTTGGGTGCCGAGCTCGTTCCGGATCTTGGAAGTTGGAGAGTCCTACGCGGCTTCAACGGGGTTCGACCACTCTATGAGCCGTCAGGGTTGACCGACGATTCGAGGACCGTTTCGCGTGATTTTGCCGTGCTCAATCACGGTGATAGGGACGGACTTGCTGGTGCCTTCTCGGTTCTCGGAGGAAAGTGGACTACCTTTCGACTGATGGGGGAGGTGTTGGGTGACAAGTTGGCGGAGAGCCTCGACATGCGTTTGCCCTCACGTAGCGCAGATACGGTTATCGAAGCTCATAGGACGACGCAAGCGACGAGTCGACGACACCCGGTTGATCGGGGTGCGCTGTTGTGTGAATGTGAAGGCGTTTACGAGTCGGATCTTGACAACGAGACGGCTTCACAGACCCAGATGCGCTTTGGCACCTGGTTTTCGATGGGGCCTTGCCAAGGGACGTTTTGCGCCCACCGGGTGCTTGGTCGGCGCTCTGCAGCGCAGTTTGCACAGGAGATGGCCTGGTTGCGCCATGAACGTGAGCATGGTCTCAACGTGGTTGGTTGGGGATCGAATGCTCGCTTGATAGCACTGGAACAGGCGACTAAAGCACAGACGCTCGCGGAGGATCTGTCATGACCGTCAGCGTTCTTGTGGTCGGCCGGGGCCCCGCCGGGCTCCTCAGTGCCAGTTACCTGCGACAGCGCGGATTTGATGTCACCATTCTCGCCGATGCCGATGGGACGATGTCAATGTGGTCGGGTGATTTCGGCTTTGGGAGGAGTGCGGATGCTTTCGAGTCGTTTCCGGTCAAGCTTTCGCAATCATCCTGGGTAGCTGCTTTCCAAGGGCTGGTTGACATTTTCGATTCGTTTGGCGTTCCACTTCGTCTCGCACCACCTGGAGTGATCCTTCGTACAGTGACGGCCACAGGAAATTTACGACCGACCTTTGCGGTACCCGCCTGGCAGTATGCGAGTGTTGATCCGGAGGACCTCATCATCGTTGGCATCGCTGGGCTTGCCGACTCTATTGCGGATGCTCAAGCGGTCAGCTATCGGAACCATGTCCGTCGGGAGGCCATCGTCGTGAAGCTGACCCGTCCTCCGGGCTGGGACCCTGGTTGGGGAGCGATCCGCTTTGCTAGTTACCTTGACACCCGGGCTGGTCTCGCCTGGTTTACCAGAGAGCTGGGTGCGCAGCTGCGTCATGCACCGCGCGGTGTTCCGGTAATCGTGCCACAAATTCTCGGGCTTGACACCACGGTCGAGATTGTGGCACACCTCGCTGGGGAACTTGGACATCCCATCGCGGAGTTTCCCCTCCTCTCACCCAGCGTTGGCGGCGTAAGGATTCGGGATCGCTGGGAGCGCTCGCTGCGACGTCTGGGCGTGCATTTCATAACTGGACGAGCACAGAGGGTCTCCCCAACGGCTACGGCGATGACCGACGACGGTCGGGAGTTCGCGGCAGACTATGTGCTGCTTGCGACCGGCGGCGTACTCGGTGGTGGAGCATCCGTGACGATCGATGGGGCGATCATCGACGACCTTGTCAATCGCGAGCTCGGCAAGATGGATGACGTTCAAAGTCTCGATCGAGTGGGCCATCCAGATATCGACTGCATTGGCGGTGGTCGAGTGTTGGCGGTAGGTCGAGCTTTGGGGGGTTGGAATCCCAACAAGGATCACAACGGTGGAGCTATGGTGCTCGGGTCCGTACACATGGCTCTATCGATGATTTCGGAGGACTAATGTGAGACGATTTGACCACGAGGATTCCTGTATCAAATGTTCGATCTGTGTTACGGCCTGCCCGGTCTATCGGGTCGATCAGAAGTTTCCCGGCCCAAAGGCGCTCGGCCCCGACTGGTATCGACGCTTACAAGCCGGGCAGGGCGATACGATGGAACATGTTGGTGACTGCACATTCTGTCAGCTCTGCGAGGAGGCGTGTCCCGTCGCGGTTCCCATTGCTCATCTCATTGCGGAGCACAAACGACATGCCCCTCAGTCGCCGCGCCTGATGTTGCGCGACTATCTGCTGACGCATCCACAGTGGTTGGCGAAGGCGCCAGCTCTGGTCAAGCTGCCCAAGGTGCTCGGTGTCCCACTGGGCATTAGCGCCAAGACGCGGTGGCCCGTCCCATCTCCGGTAGATCGGACCCAGCGCCTTCACAGGGTCCGACCAGTGAAGAACGTACCAAGTGTTGGTATTTTTGTCGATTGCTTTACCCGGGGCTTTGATGCGCCAACGCTGGCGGAGGCACGGGAGGTACTCGAGCGCCTGGGTTTTGCGACGGTTCCACTTCCGGCGGCTAGCCATTGTTGCGGTGCCGCTGCTTACGCATCTGGGCTTCTCGACGAGGCGGAACATAGCGCTCGGGCGACATGGCGCGCGCTTGGTCGTGGTGCTGCGCAGCTGGAGGCGATCGTGACCCTGAATGCTACCTGTGATGATACGCTACGCAGTGAGTGGCCCCGCTACTTTGGCCTTGAGCTGTCGACTCCGGTGTTCTCATTTGTGGAGTTCGTTCTCAAGCATGCAAGCCCTAGCCTTTTTGCGTCGCTCCGTGAATGTCCTGCTGGCGAGGTAATCTATACACATGCAACTTGCCGTTCGAAGACCGCGCGGGGCGAAGGCTCGCTGTTGAGGCTCGTCGAGCGCTCGAGCGAGCGGCCACCACGCGTCCTCGAGATCAACTGCTGTGGTGCCGCTGGCTCCTATGCGTTCAAGTCCGAGCACACCGGTGTCGCAAGAGCGCTGGGTTCGCAGGCGAACCAGGTCATCGATGGTCCTGGGATCATCTTGACCGATAGCGGCACCTGTGCGATCCACCTGGAGGAGCTAACAGGTCATCGGACCCTTCACCCGGCACGTTGGATGCACGCGCAGCTCGAGCTCATGGGTGCTCCGCAGTGAGTAGGCAATCGGAGACGATCCGGCCAGATGCGATTCCGAAGGTCATTTTTGCAGCTCGTGATCCTGGTGATGTGTTCGCAATGATTCCAGAGACCGAGCCAACCTGGGTGTTTCTCTTGGGTGGTAACGCGGCAGAGGTGCTCGGTGCCTCGAAGCTGCTAGCTGAGCGGGGCTTTCAGGCTTTTGTGCATGTCGACATGCTCCATGGCATCACTAACGACACCCAGGGAATTGCGCTGCTTGCGAGCCTCGGACACCCAGCAGGGATCATCACGACCCATCCTTCAGCGGCGATCGCCGCAAAAAAGGCTGGGTTACTTACCATCGAGCGGATCTTCCTGTTGGATAGCTCCTCGGTGGAGTCAGGGCTGCGCAATGTCGCGCGAACACAGCCTGACGCGGTAGAGGTCTTGCCAGGGGTGTTGCCTGATCAGATCACGAGAGTGGCAGATGCCATTGAGGTTCCTCTCATAGCGGGTGGGTTGATCACCCGCATGGAGCAGGTGAACGCCGCACTCGAGGCGGGAGCGCTTGGGGTATC
This sequence comes from Actinomycetes bacterium, assembly GCA_021806545.1. Taxonomy (GTDB): domain Bacteria; phylum Actinomycetota; class Acidimicrobiia; order Acidimicrobiales; family Acidimicrobiaceae; genus Ferrimicrobium. Next base: position 8,051 of record JAJZXI010000116.1, read on the forward strand.
GACGAGTTCGTTGTACCTGATTTCCCAGGCACAGGGTTATGGGGCGACGTGATGCGGAGGTCTTTTCGATGGAGTATGGTATGAGTCATGCGGGGTTAGGGTGTTGAGGTATCGCGTGCGTGCCATTGATCCGTCGGGGCTGCATGCCCGCCCGGCAGCACGTCTCGTCAAGACCATGAATGCAGCAGGTGTTACCGGTACGGTGGCCAAGGGGGAGCGAGTGGCGGATCTGCACTCTATCTTGGAGATTCTTGCGCTCGGTATCGATCGGGGCGACATCGTTGAGCTGGAGCTCAGTGAAGGTGAAGCCGAGGTAT
>JAJZXI010000117.1 GCA_021806545.1 Actinomycetes bacterium
CTCGTTGAGCGCCGCCATAAGTGCGGATCCGATGAGACCGCGACTCCCCGTCATTGCAACCCGCATCTACCAACCTCTCCCACGATGGACCATCGTTACAGCACCACGAGCCATACAAACATTCCGTAGCCTGCGCAATCGATCATCCGACACGCCTCGACCACTGACGCGCACGCCCTTCCGACCTACGCTACCCTCGCGAAACATCACGTTCGGAACTCGCTGATGGCGATCGCTCCTCACCGTGAATAGGCGACGGCCACCAAAGTAACGCTCCACTCACTACCTCCTGGTACATAGTGCCGAGCGTGCGGACCAAACCACCTGCGAGAGGTCGCCGTTGGGCCCCAGAGTGCAACGATGGCCAGCCCACCAATCGTGGGCTGGCCATCAAAGTCCAACGGCTCAGCTCGCGATAGCCGTCTTGGCCGGTTGATGGTTGACAGCGATTCGCCTTGGTTTGGCCGCCTCATGAACCGGAATGGTCACTGTCAACACTCCGTCAACATAATCTGCGACAACACCCTGCGCGTCAAGATCAGAGCCTAGGTAGATCGAGCGCTCAAGCGTACCACTGAACCGTTCTGCCACGACCATTTGCTCCTGGTCATTATGCTCTACCTCTCGCCGGGCCCGAACCGTGAGTACATTACGCTCGACGGTCACCTCCAACCCCTCGGGGTTGATGCCAGGGAGATCGAACTGCACCACATAGCTGTCGTTGACACGATAGGCGTCGACCGGCATCGTGGAACGAGCGTCTCGTTGCACCAGCGATTGGAACATCCGATCGAACTCCCGGTAAGGATCAATGCGCATTACCATCATGAACCTCCTTTGTCGTCGGCAGCACACGCTGCTCACCCATTCCAATGCTCGGGTGCGAGCATCTATTCCCAAGTATACAAGATTTCTTGAGTCGTATTGACTCATGTTTATTAATTCTCAGCCATCAGTGTTTCTATGTTCACCCGTATGGCCGACCGCTTGCTGCCAACGCCGCTCCTCCTCGCCGATGGGCGTGCTGGGGGGCGCTGCCACAAACGGCCAGATCTCGCTCGCTACCGCCCGCCAATTCACCGTCGCCTCAAGATAACCGAGGAGCGCGTAGAGGCCAAGGTTGATGCGCTGGAGCACGACAAAGGAGCGTGGAACGTTGAGATACTTGGCCACCGGGTGGGAATGATCGAAGGTGTGATGTAAGAGCCCACTTGCATAAGCACTCGTCACCCTCAGTCGCCGATCTTCGAGAACGATGTCGTAGTAGTCGCGGAAGAAATCGGCTACTGCCTCCGGGTCAAGATCGCCCGCCGTGATCAGGCCGGCCTCATGGACGACCTTGGTGAAGCGGACTGGGTCACCCTCGAGCACCATCGACTCGATCATCGCCTCGAAGGTGGCAATCTCAGACGGGGTAAACTCTTTGGTGAACCCGAAGTCGAGAAATCCAATTCGACCACCCTCAAGGAAGACGTAGTTCCCGGGATGGGGGTCACCATTGAAGAGTCGCAACCTATAGAGGCTGCGAAAGACAAAGCGGAAGAGAACCTCACCGTAGACGTCTCGAACCTCCTGGGTATCCGCGAGGACCTCGTCGAAGCTACGACCACGAAGATACTCAGTAGTCAACACGTGCGACGACGAGAGGCCGGGATAGGTACGAGGAACGACGATGCGTGGATGACCCCGGTAGTAGTCGGCGAAGGTCTGGGTGCGTAGCGCCTCATTGCGATAATCGAGTTCCTCGCCAAGGCGTACAACCAGCTCCTTTGCCATCTCACCAGTCGCCATCGAAGGAAACAGCAACTTCAACGCAGCGGTAACCAGCCCGGCGTTAGCGAGATCAGCACCGATGAGGTCCGCCGCATCCGGGAACTGGACCTTGACGGCGACCTCCTCGCCGTTGCGTAGCCTTGCCCAATGTACCTGTCCGATGGACGCACTCGCTCTGGGGGTTGGATCGATCTCCTTGACCAATCGATAAAAATCAGGGATCTCGGCCAGAATACTGCGCTCGGCCAAGGAGAACTCCATCGTGGGCGCATCCCGTTGAAAACTGGCCAAAGCCCCGCGCAGCTCCGGCTCCACTCCAGCATCGAGGTACCCAGCCATTTGGGCGAGCTTGGTCATGAGACCACGCGCATTGGCAAACTGCTCTTTGACGTCGGATGCAGTGGCGATCCGAGCCTGTTGCAGCGCGACCTCGCGTCTGGCGGTTGGTGTCAGCTTCACCTTCACGTGACGCACCGTCGACCGTAACGTCAAGCCCACGAGCATCGACGCCGACCCGAACAGGCGGCGTAGGTGAAGATTCATAGTAGCCAGCCTACGACCCGTCGAATCCGCAGAGACCGATTGGCACTTGGAGAATCGGTGCCGCAGTCCTAGAATCCGTCCATGGACTACCAGACGATCATCGAACCGTTCCGCATCCACTCCGTCGAACCAATCCCAATGACCACGGTCGCTGAACGCAGTGACGCGATCCGCGACGCGCACTACAACCTCTTTCAACTCCCGGCCCGCAAGGTCATGATCGACCTGCTCACCGACTCCGGCACCGGAGCGATGAGTCGTGACCAATGGGCTGCAATCCAACACGGCGACGAGTCTTATGCGGGATCGCCGTCTTGGGAGATCTTTGAATCGGCCGTCCACGATCTTTTTGGTTTTGCGCACATCATACCTACCCACCAGGGTCGGGCTGCCGAGCGGATTCTCTTTGCACTCCTTGGAGGGCCGAGCAAGATAGTCCCTGCAAACACCCACTTTGACACGACGCGGGCCAACGTCGAATACACCGGCGCAAAAGCCATCGACCTTCTCTGTAGCGAGGGTCTCGATCCCGAGCTCGACGCACCGTTCAAGGGGAACATCGACGTGGCCGCCCTCGCCAACCTCCTCGAACACAATGCCAGCGACGTGCCAGCAGTGGTGTTGACCATCACCAATAACTCAGGAGGCGGACAACCAGTCTCGATGGCAAATATCCGCGCCACCAGCGAGCTCTGCCGTCGCTTTGACGTGCCACTCTACCTGGACTCCTGTCGGTTCGCGGAGAATGCCTGGTTCATCCGCCAACGCGAACCAGGCTACGCCACCAAATCGGTTACCGAGATCGTGCATGAGATGTATTCCTGGGCCGACGGCATGACGATGAGTGCAAAGAAGGACCCAATGGCGAACATCGGAGGCTGGCTAGCCACCAACGACGAGTTGCTCGCCGAGCGGGCTCGGACCATGCTGATTCTCACCGAAGGCTTCCCGACCTACGGTGGTCTCGCTGGTCGAGACCTCGAAGCCATTGCCCAGGGGCTCCAAGAGGCCGTATCCCACGACTACCTACAGTACCGCATCGCCTCGACAGGCTACCTCGGCAATGCCTTGGACGCGATGGGCTTCCCAGTGGTTCGACCGAGTGGTGGGCACGCCATCTATCTCGACGCCCGCCGACTCCTACCCCAGATCCCTCCCCTCGAATACCCTGGTCAAGCGCTCGCCGTCGCCCTCTACGAGCTCGGCGGCATCCGCGGTTGTGAGATCGGGACCGTGATGTTCGGACGCGCACCAGACGGTAGCGAGCACCCTAGTGCCCTTGAACTCGTGCGCCTGGCGATCCCTCGACGAACCTATACCCAGAGTCACATCGACTACGTGGTCGAAGTCTGCGAAAACGTACTCCAAGTTGCGCCCAGCCTGCGGGGTTACCGGATCACCAAAGAGCCGCCGACGCTTCGCCACTTCACTGCGCAGTTCGAACCGTTGGCGCACTGATCGGGGAATCCCGTCAGGCTCGACACCGACCTAAGATAGACACAATGCTTGACATCAGCAAACTCCTCGGCTTCGACCTCGAGACTACCGGCCTCTCGCTCACCCTCGACGAGCCAGTCTCGTACGCACTCACCTGGCATGACACCGGCGGCGTGCGCGATGACTATAGCCTGGTAGCGCCGACGCGTCCGATCGCTCCTGAGGCCACCGCCAAACATGGGATCACCGATGAGCGCGCAGCGAGTGATGGGAAACCACTTCCTGACGCACTCAAGCGCATCGGCAATGAGCTCGTCAAGGCAGGGCGGCAGGGGTGGCTCTTGGTGGGCATGAACATCGCCTTTGACCTCAGCATCGTCGATGCCCAGCTCAAGCGCCACTTTGGCAAGGGACTCTACGAGGTCGGTTGGTGCGGACCTGTCCTCGACATCTACGTCATCGACCGAGTATTTGGAGCACCTCGGCGTGGGTCCCGCCAGCTCGACGCCTTGTGCGAATTCTACGGCGTGGAACTCACCGATGCTCATAACGCACTGGGTGATGCCCGAGCCAGCGTCGAGATCGCGCGACGTCAACTTGCCACGTACCCTCGCATCGAGGAGATGGATGGCCCACGGCTCATGCAGTTCCAGGAACGTGAACACCTCAAATGGCTCCGCAACCTCGACACCTACCGCCGAGAACACGACCAGGAGCCAATCAGGATTCCCAACGGCTGGCCGATCGACACCAGCGGACACTAACAGGTGCACCGATCACTGCGCCATCCTTTGGTGATCCGCGGGGCAGGCGTGCTGCTCGCTGTGGCTATCATGGCGACGGTCGTCACCACCCTCCATGAACCGGTCATGATTGTACCGGAGGTCGGCGCCGTCTCGGCAGGTCTTCTCTTCTTCCAAATCGATGCCTGGCGCAAAGGGCCCCTACCCTTCTACCTCGTCATCTGTGGCGCCGCCTTCTTGGGCGTCGAGATCGCCCGCTACCTCCCTGTCACCCTGATTCCCCAGATCATCGTCGCCCTGGCAAGCATTCTCGGTGCTGTTCTCTTCTTCCGTGTGCCGGCCTATCCCGCGCTCTCGGCCGGCCTCCTTCCGGTCTACCTCCACATCGTCTCGCCATTCTATGTTGTCGCGGTCATCGTCTTCATGGGTCTTCCCATCCTCGCGGTTCTCACGATCGAACGACCAGGGATCGGAGCGGGGCCGCCGGTCCAAGTAAGCCTGCGTACAACGCTCGTCATCATCATCTCGCTCGCGATCATGGTGGTGGCGCTTTGGCTGGTTCACTCACCCGTGGCGGTCCTGCCGCCGCTGTTCGTCGCTGCCGTCGAGAACGCGAACGCGCACCATGCACGCAGTATTCGTCAGTTGGGCGTTACCGCGCTCGTGTTGCTGGGCGCCATCGAGCTGACCATTGTTCTCGTCGTGAACCTTGACTTCATCTTCGTCATCCTTATCACCGTGCTCCTCGCGCTGTTCGCGAGCGCCAAGCTCGAGATCGAGAGTCCCCCGGTCCTTGCCCTTGCGATTATTCCGATCGTCTTTGACCACGCGATCGACGTACGAATCAGCTACCTGATCTTGATCGGCATCGGTCTCTCCCAGATCGCCCCACCAGCGGTTACCTTCGCCCTCGATCACATGTTCACCCTGAGAGTTCGGGCGCTCAGATCTGACCGTCAGCAGCGCGAAACCCCCTTGGACCTTGATCGTTGGCATGGGTAGGGCCTTGCTTGCTGAGGACGCATGGTCCTCTGCGCGCTGGGAACCTCAGGCCCTTGCAACAAGGAGTCCCTCTCGCCCAACCGCCAGCCAAACAGGAGGCAGGAGCTTTATCCTCTGTGCGTCGGTACTTTACCAACGTGATGCGATCGATGCCATGCGCTCGGGGCCATCGAAGATCGATCGCGCCCAGACTACCGAAGCCCGCTGAGAGCTAACCAATCCGTCTTGGACACCATGAGGGCCGTTTGCGAAACTACCGTGATCTATCAACGAAGCTGGGCACGATGCCTCCGGGGTGGTATTTCGGTGAAAATCGGTCAATGCACATCGGTTGACTCGTGGATCTCGCCGATTTGAAGGCGCGTTCCCTCGAAAATTGCGGAAACACCGCGCGCTCTGCGTGAAGGTCCGTTGGACTGAGCAATATACAAAGTCTTGCAGCAATGCTCAGTCGGTGAAAGGATCGCGGTCTATTGGGACGCTTGCTCCTGGCTTGTAGTCCGCCAGGCGGGGTCTACACCTTCTGCGCGATGTTGCAACGGTGCTATCACGCTCCGCCCCATAGGTGACCTCGCGGACCTACCAACAAGGGCTTGATGGCCGAGGCCGACCGATGGGATGGAAACTTGCCACGACCTATTACAGTCATGTCCAGCAGACGCACCATGCACGACCGTCACTGACGGAGATCAAGCGTTTCTCCGGTGCGTGTGCCCAAAAGGAGGTGATCGGGATGGTCCAAGAGCGGCCGCCACTGCCACCATTCTCCTATGAGACGGCGTTGCAGAAGGTCCAAAGTGCCGAGGATGCGTGGAATACCCGCGACCCACAAAGGGTAGCGCTCGCCTATACAGAGGACTCGGTGTGGCGTAACCGAGACACCTTTCTCACCGGTAGAGCCGAAATCATCGCATTTCTCACCTGGAAATGGGAACACGAACTCGACTATGCCCTGCGTAAGAATCTATGGACTTTCGCAGAGAACAGGATCGCCGTCAGATTCCAGTATGAGAGTCATGACCCCAGTGGGCAGTGGTGGCGCAGCTACGGGAATGAGCTCTGGGAGTTCGACGACCACGGACTGATGCGCCGTCGCGAAGCGAGCATCAACGATGTCCGAATTGACGAGTCCGAGCGCCGCATCTTCGGCCCTCGCCCCAAGGAGGACTACGGTCAGGAGTCTCCGCTGAAGTAACGCGCGGACCGCAGCCCAGTGGCGGAATCCGCCCTTCTCCTTGCGCGCCATCCCTCTCGCCATTGACGCACAACGCCAAGTCCCCATCAGGCTGTCGCCGCCCTCCCGGGTATTGGCCGACCTGAGAACTCTGCAAACGAGACTATGTAGTGCTGCTAGGACGTGTGAACTCAGCGCACCACGACGTCGGTACTATTTGCCTCGTGAAGCCAGAGCCCGCTGGTATCGCGCTTGCCGACGCCCGGGCTCGTCTGTCGAGCGCGCACGCAACGATGTGATCACCACACCGGCACCGACCATCCCAGCACCGCAAAGGAACCCCACACCCTCTGCTGCATTCACTGCGACCATCACGAGGCCCTCTCCCATGTAGAAGATCATCAACATCACCAAAGATACGACACGGAGCCTCTGGAGTGACTCCAGCCGCATCTTCTCTGCAAGCAGGAAGACCGTCGGCACCTCATCAATGCCACCTGTCCTCAGTGCATGATCTGTGGCGTTCTTCTTCACCAACGCACGCCATCGTCGCCTTTGCGCCGCTGGATACGATGCAAGAGTACGACCAAAACTGCTTTGACGTCGCCGCCGCTCCAAAGCTATGACGTACACCAGGTAGATGCCGACGAGCAGCATCCCAAGAATCATGGTGAAACCCATGACGCTAGTGTAGCACCTTCACACAAAGGCGACTCGGGGTTTTCATATGGGCGGACCTGTCATGCCTGGGCCGCCCTCCGCAGTAGCTCTGCCCGAGGACGGTCGGTGACCACTCTCGCCGGAGGATCGGGGTCACTGTCTTGGTCCCCGGATTGATGGTAACGGACAGAGTCATGGACGACGGGCAGTTCGAACAAGCGGTAGAAGGCAGCCCACGACTCATCGACCGATACCGATTGAACCGGGAGGTGGACTCGTCGGGATGGGCCTTCAGAGGTAGGTCGTCGACCCGGGGTCATCGAGTTCACCGGAGAATCGATACGCAGGCTTCAAGCTAGCCGAGGAAGGAGTGAGGGAGGCGGCATGCGGCCCGGTGAAAGCGATTTAAGGAGCCAGACCAATCCGATTTTAGGCGACGCAAGCAACGAAATTCGAGAGAGGGAAAGAGCCTTTGCACGAGCCATCCCGACCAGCACCCGTCACTGACTGACGACAAATCGGCAAGCGCCGCTGCGCCGACCGAAATCCATCCCCGCCCTCGAAGTAGAGGATCTTCGACCAACAGCGGGAAGGTTCATCACTCCCGTCTTCGGTACCTACCCGAAGCATAAGCAGGTTATCCTGCACGGGTGAGGACGGTTCCAAACAGGTCAACTGCTCCGCGGCCCAACAGGTCGATCGTTTTCCGATGTTCCGTCTCGCAAGCCACTCATCTGGCATCCAACGATGCTAGTAGTACCAACAAAGATACGTCAATCGGCCCGGAACGTCTCAGGTCATAGCGGTAGGACTTCGAATGTGAAGAGGTCGTAGCCCCATTACCTCACACGGAACGTTCAAAGGTCTGAGCAGGGAG
>JAJZXI010000118.1 GCA_021806545.1 Actinomycetes bacterium
CATGGCTACTCGACGACCGCCAATCACCAACGACACATACAGACACGATCAGAGCCTAAAGCAGACCTCGGAGCATAACCGCGACGGGCCCAGGCCCGGATCGAGCAGAACGCAGCAGGATCGGCGCCCTCAACTGCGAGTAGAAGTACTCTTGAAGGTAGGCGACCAGCTGGTAACCGACATCGGGCGTCCCGTCATAGAGAATGCAGACTCGCTCCGCTCGGACTGCCTGAGCTAGGAGTTTCTCGTCTACGAGCCCAGGCTGATGAAGCTGGAGCACGCCGACTCGTCGAGCGACATCGTCCAAAAAGGAGCAGGCCTGCAGCGCGATGGGCGTGCTCTTGCCCCAGGTGATCAGGGAAAGATCACTTTGAGGGCGCAACCACCGACCGGCAGCATACTCCAGACGTCCAAAACCGTCTCGAGGAAAATGCTCCGATATGACGAGGTAGTCCTGCGTTGACTGTACTAGCTCACCTGCCAGTCTGTCGGTGAAGAACAACAGCTCCTCCAGACTCTCAACCACGATTCCCGTGCTCCCTGGCCGCAGGTCGCGGCCGAAAGTCATCGACAGATACAACGATCGAGACGGAGCTGGCGTCCTGGCCTCTACAACAAGCGGGAAACCACCCCAGCGTGACAGGCTCTCCGCCAGGACGGCAGGCTCGCCCAGTCGCACCACGGCATCCACATCGTCATCTGTGAGCCGCTCGAGCACCTCAGCACCCACGAGCACGGATGCCGGTCCGAGGCGGCTGCGCACAAGCCTGATAAGGCCGCCCAGTGAATCGACATCTGCCTCGGCTATGGCAGATACCAGGCGTCGCCTGGCTGCTGTTCTTGCCAGCTCAGGACGCGTGTCATCACTAAAACGGCTCGCTGCCTCCACGACTTCGCGTTCAAATCGATTCAAGACGCTCGATGCAATAGAACCCAAATCCTCGACATCGAAGTTGTCCTCGGCATCATCAAGCACAACGGCGACCGGCACGGTAGCGCTCTGGAATCTGAGTCGAAGCGCGCGTCCGAGACGCCAACCTTCGAACAGGTCACCACCTGCAAGGTGCTCCACCTGCCAACCAAGTGATGTCGCTGCCTCAACTCCTCTGACGTCATCAGGTTGTGCAATCGCAACGAGGTTGAGCCGAAGGCGCACCGCTTCTCTGAGGAGCTCGACCTGTGTTAGCAGGCTCCCTTGAAAGGCGAACTCTCCGAGAATCGCGTCAGCTTGCCCCGTTGCCAGCAGGCCCATTGCGACCGTATCTGTCAAAGTGGTCGGCGACAGGCGGTACAGATGCGCCAAGGGGTTGGATCCCCCAATGACGAGGGTGTCACGGTGAGAGGCTACGCCTACGCCTAACGAACCACGCAACCCCTGGGCGAGGCCAAGCAGAGCGATCGGAGATCGCTGGTAGATGCCAAGTGTCTGGACATAACGCAGCCAACAATACCGCCGTACCAACTCCTCCCGCTCGGGTGCAAGGAGTTCACTCTGGAAACGGGTCTGTGGGCGAGAACGGAAGGCCATGGACAGTTACCCTAGAGCGCTGCGGACGCGCACTACCCACACGTCAGGTGATTTGCCACAACGGAAACATCCAACCTCGGCGCGTCTTGACCTCGAGCTGATCTCGGCGCACAACCACGCGAGGCGAAGTCTGCCGAGATCAACTATGGTCTCCTGGGAATGGTCTAGGACAGCGTCTTGAGAGCGCCAATCAAGCCGCTCACGTTCGGTGTACCAAGGCCGCTCGCTGCGTTCCAGCCGGGACCCGCTGAGTAGCCGGTAATGCCGTCAAAGGAGTTATTACCGGAGAGCACCGGGTAAAACGCCTTGGCATACAGGCTCGGATTCTGGTAGATCTGATAGAGCTTCGGTGCAAGGAATCCTTGGGAGCCGAGCGCACTCTGCACGTCCGCATCAACCGCTGCCCACTGCGGTGTAGCCGCGCTTGTTCCACCAATCGGAACCCAGCCGGGGCCGTAGACCGGGTCGAAGCTCTCATAGATCAGCACCGCCGAGATAACCGCCGCATTGTAGGAGACATCTGGCAGACCCCGCATGCCCGTCGGGTCGGAAATACCTGCGCTCGACTGATAAGCCGGTTCGGGAAAGATCGACGAAAAGCCACCGCCACCAGCACCATAGCCATCGTTCCAGACCTGCTCGGTCACATGTGATGTGATGGTTGCTGGCTCAGAGCCGATCTGCGTGCCACCAACCGCGATCACATTTGGACTGGACGTAGGGAAGTTCACCGTCGGGTACGGATAGGTCACTCCCTGCTTGTTGGTATTCGCCACCCCAGAGTCCCCAGCCGCGAAGAACACCGAGACGCCAGAAGCGGCTGCCTTTGCGTAAAGCTTGTTGAGCTGCTGAATGACTGGGGCATTATGGAACGCCTGCTCGGTGGTTGACCAGCTGTTCGACCAGATGTTGGCGTGCAAGTTGGCCAGTGCCCAGGCCTGGGCCTTCTCGAGGTTCTGGAGCCCCTGCACCCCTTGGGTCTCGTTGACTGGAACCGTCACGAGATCGATCGTTGCGCCAGGCGCCATCGCATGGGCGTACTCGACGTCCAACGTGGTCTCATACGCCCAGCCAACCTCCGTTTGGAGCTGTTTCGAGTGATTGTTGGCGGGCGACGGAAGGTTGTTGTAGTTTAGGACCACGTTACCTTCGGGATGGTAGATGTTGAAGGCTGGCGGAGCCGGTAGACCATATGCCTTATCGAAATGAGCAAGATCTGCACGAATCGTCGGACTTCCATACGAGTCAAAAATCACGATCGTTTGGCCTTTGCCGTTAGCGCCAGCAGCATACGCCGGACCGTAGTTGTACTCCGCCGCCATCTGAGCAGGGCCATAGCAAGCGATCTGATAGTACGTCTTACAAAACGTCGATGTGGGCGGCACGGTGGACGTCGACTTGATGACCGGCCCGACCTCGATCATGGGCGTCGGACCAGACACACTAGCAGCGACGGCAACCGATCCCGGCAGTGCAAGCGCCGTCAAGGACGCCAAGGCAAGTGATGACGATACGAATCCGAGCTTACGCAACACGGACCCCCCTTTCTCTCAACCACTACGAATGTAGCATATCTACCCCGACTCGGCGAGCAATCCAAAGAATTTCTTTCGTATCTGGAGCCATAGGCAATCGTGCAGTCGCCTCTTCGCTGTTCCTGTCGACACTGTGTTCCTGTCGACAATAGGCGTGCCGACGACACCCCCAAAGAGCGTACATGTCGATCGACAACCTGGCACGGAGGGTGCTACCCCAAAAGCTGCGGTGCTCTCTTGTCGATTGCCAGTACCGTCACAATCTCCTACTGGCCCGTCTCGTCGATGGACGTTGCGACGGCTACTATTGAGAAATGTCCTCGATCTCTACGATCCAACTCGTCGATGCATTTACCGATCGACCCTTCAGCGGCAACCCGGCCGCGGTCGCGTTCTGCGATTCCTACCCCAGTGCTGCATTTCTCCAAGCGGTCGCGACAGAGCTGAATTTATCTGAGACAGCCTTCGTCAGATCTCGAGGTGACGGTACCCATGATCTTCGGTGGTTTACCCCGACTACTGAGGTGGCACTGTGCGGACACGCGACCCTTGCGAGCGCTCACACCCTCGGTGGTAATGCCGTCTTTCATACCAAGAGCGGCACACTCACGTGTACCGAGGGAGTTGCAGGCGAGATCCTCATGGACTTTCCCCTCGATCGCCCAACCCAAGTTGAGATGCCAAAACACATGGCATCGCTTAACATCACTTGGGCGGGCAGGGGAATATTCGACCTTCTGTTCGTTGCGGACGATGCAGCGCAGGTACGCTCATTCGTCGCTGACCGTGAAGAACTCATCGATTTCGACGCACGCTGCGTGATCATCAGCGCTCCAGGGGACCAGCCGGGGATCGACTTTGTCAGTCGCGTCTTCGCTCCGAGAGTCGGAGTGCTCGAGGACCCAGTGACCGGTTCAGCACACTGCACCCTTGCCGCGTATTGGGGCGATCGTCTCGGCAGGAACCACCTCTACGGTGAGCAGGCGTCAACGCGAGGAGGCATCGTGTCGATGTCACGCAAGGAAGATCGGGTGGTCCTTGGAGGACACGCTGTTACCGTCGGACGCATGGAACTCATGATCGACGAGTCGGCCCTCGTTGTGCGTCCTGCCCAGTAACCTCGACTGGCCGAGGCCGCAAAAGTCTTCTTGAGAGCTCCCTCCTTCCCTTAGGGCAGAAAGGGCTTCTAGGACAAACGCATCCACAGCGACGCGAAGACAATGATTCCCAGAGGCTCCCAAGCCACCGTCGTAGGCTCAAACTAGACTTTCGTGGGTGGCTGAGATCCGAACTACCAGCGATCTTTTGAAGGCACCCAGAGAGAACCATGAGTGGAAAGAGGCTGTCCGGCTGGAACTCTTCGGGGATCGCCTCCAGAGGCTACCTGACCTGGTAAGCGAGAACTCACGCCAGATCGCCGCTATCGGAGAAAAGGCGGACCGGGCTATTGAGCTACTTGCAGCGCTCACCGAACGGATGGATCGAGTTGAACGCAGACTCCAACGGGTTGAGAGCCGGCTTGAGCGAGTTGAGGGTCGCCTCGGCCGTATGGAAAGAAGAGATCTCGAACGGGAGATCCTCGCTCAGCCTCGGGCATTTGTTCGTCGCAAAGATATGACCGCTGTTCGTGCAGTCTCAAGTGATGAACGCTACGATATCTCGGCTTGCCTGCCAGAGGAGGAAGAAAACGAACCTGACCTGCTTGATGTCATCCTGGAGGGCACAACTCCTGACGGCGAGCGTCCCTACGTGGCCGTATAGAGGCATCGATTGCCGCCGACCGCCCGATATCGAGCGTTCACACGCCCAGGCCCTCCTGCTTGCGAAGGCGACAGGGACCAAGGTCTTGCCGTCGGCGATCTGCGAGGAGGAGCCCGAGCCTGGGATTATCGCACTGGCACAACACCGCCACGTAGCGCTCGGTCAAAAACAGCGGGGGATTTCCGTCAAAGCATCACCGGTCGACCCCACTGCTTGAGCAATGAGCAGGCGTTCCAGAAACAGTTAATCGAACCAACCTTCGGTTCTCACCTCACATACCCCAGCCTTGTAGCGTGCGACAGTCGATTCACGGGATTTTCTATGGATTCTAACGCCCCAGCTCTCAGGCACCTTTCGACACCACAAGGCACCAGCCGGGCGGTCCGGCCATAGTCTGGGTGCATGTCCGAGACGCAATCACCACAGCTTTCCGTGACAGATTCACCAACTCTTGGCATAAGCCAAACTGTGCTATCCGCCAGAAATGCACTCAGGTACTCCCTGCTCTCGAGGAATACGATCTGAAATTCATCATGGATTCGAACACGAGGAAGATATCTTGAAGACTGAGCGGTCGGTGGGCGGTACTGGACCTCCTCGTCCGGCTCCGAATCGGCCCGGACTCGCAGGCTGGTGGAGCCTGTTCATCGCCCCACATGTCGGAGACATTGCGGGCCTGATCTTTGTGCTTGTGACCGCACTTGCATACCTTTCACCAGCGCTCAAGGATGGTCTGAGTTTTGCTCCAGCCGAGCTCGGTCGCCAACTTTCGATTCTTACGATACCAAACCCTCCGCTCCCGCAGATCCATAACGTAGTCAACGGTGACATCATCACCCAAGGCGTGGCTTGGAATACGCTCGACTGGAATCTCGTCCATCACGGCCAATTTCCTCTCTGGAATGCCCAGTCGGGCAACGGACTTCCACAGTTTTTGAACTTCGAGTCTGCTCCTTTGGCACTCCCAACGCTGATCGGCTATCTCTTCCCTCTTCGGGTCTCCTATCTCATCACGATACTGGTCAAACTCTTGATTGCTGGAACAGGTGCCTACGTTGTCGTCCGCCTACTCGGCGGAAGGGCTCTTCCCAGCACGCTCGCCGGAATCACCGCAATGCTATCTGGGCCATTTGCCGGCTGGCTCGGTTGGTCCATCAGTGGGCCGCTGGCCTGGACGGGCTGGATTGTGGCTGCAGCTATCCTCCTTTACCGAGCTCCGCCAGGACACCGTGGCTGGCGCTACGTACTCCTGGCTGCCTCGAGCGCGTTCTGCATCTTTGGCGGATTTCCCGAAGACTATCTCTTGATGGCGGGGGCCCTCTCGTTGCTCTTCGTGGCGACTGGTATTACCTTCAAATTCGTTCACCATGAGGTCGACTGGCGTGGCGTTGGCCGGTTAGCGCTAGGCGCCGGAGCCGGATTGGCGATCGCGTCACCACTGTGGCTGCCAGGCATCGCAATACTGCGAAACTCAGTGCGCAATACAGAACTTCCCGGCGGTGGCATTCCGCTACACTCCCTGTCGCTTCTTATCGCACAAGGATATGACGGTCTGCCGATCGCGACTGCCCAGTTCCCACATGGCACTTATTTTGGGGCGCTTGATTACTTTGAGACCGCTGCCTACGTAGGCGTAATCGCGCTCGTACTCGCCGGCACGTGCGTCGTACTGGCGTGGCGGCGTCCAGTCGTCATTGGACTCGTTGCCTGTGTGCTTGGATCTGCGCTGGTCACCTACGACCTTGGCAGCCATGCACCAGTTCAACACCTCATTGCTGATCTGGGACTAGGCACGGTGGCCCTGCAACGCGTCCTCACGGAACTCTGCTTTGCAGTCGCCATTTTGGCGGGCCTCGGACTTGAACTGGTGCTCCGGCACTGGCACGAGTCAAAGGTCCAGCGCACGCTGCTAGCGGTCATCGCGATCTTGGCGGTCATCATCGGCGTTCTTTGGCTCCACTCGTCATTGCCGAGCGTCCCGCTCGATGGACTGGGGAAGCTCACTAGCGCTCAGGCAACAGCGCTCAGGCGCAGATCGTTGTACTGGCCAACCTTCGAGATCGTACTGCTGGCTGGCGTCGCCCTAACGCTGGTACTCTTTGCCCACCAGCCCCGACGTGCACGACAACGCAATGACTACCGAGTCCGCTCCATCTTCGGTGGGGTCATGGGCCTCCAGGCAATCTTTCTGATCATCGCGGGAGTTGGAATCAACTCCTATGCCCACTCAGCATTTCCCCGGACCCAAGCAGTAACTGATATTCAACACACTGTCGGTACGCAGCTCTTTGGCACCGATGGTCCAACGGTACCGTGCACTTCGCATTCGACCCAGCTCTGTGGACTTCGCACCTGGAACGGGGTCGGTATCTATCCCGAGATGAACTTGGGCTATGGGCTTACAGAACTCGCCACGCACGACCCCATCACTCCACGGGCGTACTTCAGTGACTTTCCCGTGCCCAATACCGATCGCAATGCCACTGGTTTGAATCTGTTTGCGCCGAACATCAACTCGGTTGGTTTGGCCAGACTCTACGGGGTGAAGTACGTTCTCGTACAGTCACCGGCACCGGTTCCGTCAGGAATGAGGGTCGTCCGCTCCATCTCGGTAGGAGGAGCGACGATCAACATCGCCAAAGTGCCGAACTCACATCGCTTCAGCTTCAACGGTGCACTCGGATCCACTACGTCCTCAGCGAACCAGAGGCCTGACCGCGTTCTGACGGCGCATCATCCGAACGACGCGCAGTACGTGCTCAAACTCAGGACCCCGAGACCCGGTCGTCTTGCGATACGCATCACCGACGTGCCAGGATGGCACGCGACCGCTAACGGACATCCACTCGCTCTCCGCCGCGGGGCGGGAGATCTGATGCGAACACTCGTGCCGCAAGGAACAACGATGATCGTACTCACCTATCGGCCCACCCTGTTGACTGTGGGAGAGGTTTTCGCCCTTATTAGCCTAGGGACATTGCTGTTTTATGGGTTGTTTGAACTCAGCCGACGTAGTACTGCCATCCGAATGCCGCCGGCCTAACTCCTCGCCGATATCCCCTTGCGATAGAGCCCAACACAGGTACGGCGTTGGATCCGTCTACGATCATTCAGGCGGATTGAGTCGCCCGGGATCCTCGTGGCATCAACAGCGATTCCAACATGGCCTTGGCCTGATCGGTGAGACCAAAACCAAGGCCAGCACGCTCTGGATGAGGCATCAGGCCAACGACATTCCCCTCGACGTTGGCGATACCCGCTATGTCGTTGGCCGATCCGTTTGGATTCTGCACATAGCGCAAGACAACCTGCCCTTGCGTTTCGAGACGCTCGAGCGTATCGGCATCAGCCGTAT
>JAJZXI010000119.1 GCA_021806545.1 Actinomycetes bacterium
CTGCAGGATAAGACCTCTCCGACATCAGCCAACCTCCCCCCGCGCGTCCGGGTAGAGATGGCAGGCTACCCTACCACCACCAACGTCGCAGAGCCGGGGGCGTTCGCGAAGACAAATATCAATAGCTGATGTGCACCGTGGGGCAAATGAACAGTCATGATCCGCGAGCGATAGGTCTGGAGGCGTACCCGGTATGTCCAAAAGCACGACCTCGTCAGCCCTCGGATCAGCGTAGCAACCAAACAGCGCCTCGGTATAGGGGTGGTGAATCCTGTCCGGAACCATATCTACCGAGCGACGATCCTCGACGATGCGACCGGCGTACATCACGATCGTACGATCAGTGGCATCGAGCACAACCGACATATCGTGGCTAATGAGTATGGCGGTAAATCCGCGGGAGCGCTGTAATCCCTTGATCATATCCATGAGTGCAGCCTGCACAATCACGTCGAGGGCGGTGGTAGGCTCATCGAAGACGATCAACTCAGGCTCGAGCGCCAAGGCAAGAGCGATAGCGGCTCGCTGTCGCATGCCACCCGAAAGTTCATGGGGGAACCGGCTGAGCACGCTGGCATCGAGTTCCACCATACTCATCAGCTCTCTACCCCGAGATCGAATCGCCTCCCCACTCCAGTGCTCGCCGGGCAAAGGATGCGCCTTGAGTAGGTCGCCGATGTGGCGTTCGATCGAGCGCACAGGGTTGAGTGCGTTCATGCCACTCTGGAGAACCAAGGCAAAACCTCGACGGCGCTGTCGTCGCAGTTCGTCCCCCTTGAGGCTCGCAATGTCGGTTCCTCGGAAAGCGATCATCCCACTGTCGAGCACCGCCGGTGGACGTAACATCTGCGTGAGGGCGAAGCCAAGCGTCGACTTCCCACATCCTGACTCGCCGACAATCCCTACGAACTCGCCCTCGCGCAACGAAAGGTCGACGTCACGGACGGCCCAGATTCTCTCACCGCGGCCCGGCTGATAGACGACGTTGACACCGCTGGCCTCCAACAACATCGCTCAGCGCTCCCTCAGTCGTGGATTCGAAAGTGCGTCGATTCCGAAGTTGATCAGGATAAACGAAAGGGCGAGCATGACAATGGCCATTCCCGGAACCAAGACGAGAACCCACTGACCGGTCAGCAAGGCGTTGTCGTTCTCGGCCCAATAGAGGATCGAGCCCCAGCTGACCGAGTTTGGGTTTCCCATGCCCAAGAACTCCAGACTCGCGGCGGCTATCACCGCAGCGGTAGCGGCACCGAAGAAGCTCGCCGCTGCGAGCGAAACCATGTTCGGAAGAATCTCCCGAAAGACGATTCGGAACAGGCGCTCACCTGAGAAGGTCGCGGCGGTCACGAAATCTCGCGTTCGCAAGGTGGCAGTCTGGCTCCGCATCACGCGCGCACCGGTAGCCCAGCCAGTAAAGCCGATCACCAGCAGAATCATCCAGGTTGAGTTGCTCCTGAGGTACGCCGCGATGACGATCATCAAGGGCAGTCCGGGCAGTACGAGTGCGAGGTTGGTCGTGAAGCTGAGCACATCGTCTACGACACCAGGGCGAAAGCCAGCTATCAGCCCAATCAACAGGGCAAGAAAGGTCGCCAGCAACCCGGCACCAAGACCGACGAGCAGCGACACTCGCGTCCCGTAGATCATTTGCGAGAGAACATCCTGGCCGTTCCCGGTGGTGCCCAACCAGTTCACCGAATTCGGATTTTGGTAGGGGCGAAAGTTAGTCGCGGTCGGCGAGTGCGGCGCAAGCCATGGAGCAAAGATCGCCACCAAGATGAAGAAGGCCAAGATCGCCAGACCAACACGCGACTTGCGGTTCGACCAAAGGGCCCCAAGAGCCCTCGCTACGAAGTGCAGTGATCGAGCGCTGGGGCGAACAGCACCCGAATCCGTCATGGATGCCCCCTGTGGTGACATCGTTGGAGGTACGATCGCCATCAGTGCCGTCCTTTCATTCCTCGTATCGGCTTGGGCCAACGCACCCGACTCACGTTCCACGCACCCGAGGATCCAGCAGCCCATACAGGAGATCGACAACGAAAATCGTCACGAGCATGCTGACGGTGATCAGGAGAAAGATCGCCTGCATCAGCGGATAGTCGCGGTTATTGACCGCTAAAAGCAACAGGCTTCCAATTCCCGGATAGCCGAAGATGCTCTCTACCAGTACCGAACCGCCAATGACCGCGCC
This sequence comes from Actinomycetes bacterium, assembly GCA_021806545.1. Classification (GTDB taxonomy): domain Bacteria; phylum Actinomycetota; class Acidimicrobiia; order Acidimicrobiales; family Acidimicrobiaceae; genus Ferrimicrobium. Next base: position 2,198 of record JAJZXI010000119.1, read on the forward strand.
AAGTGCGAGGCCAAAACCAGTCACGTTCGGGAGCAGTGCGTTGCGCGCGACGTAGAGCAAGGCAATCGTACGGTCCCTTAGCCCATTGGCTTCAGCAAAGAGCACGTAATCTTCACCCAGCGTATTGATCATATTGTTGCGCATTCCAAGCACCCAGCCAGCTAGTGATGTCACCACCAACGTGACTGCAGGCAAAATGGAGTGGTAGACGGCATCACCAAGAAAGGACAACGTCAAGTGCGGCACGGCACCCGGAGTGTAGCCACCGGTCAATGGAAACATGTGATACTTGAATCCAAGGAAATAGAGGAGAAGAAGCCCGAGGAAGAACGGGGGGAAGGCAGAGAAGAAGGTCGAACCAATCGTGACGGCGCTGTCGACCTTGGTCTGTCGGCGCCAGCCTGCATACACCCCCAATAGTGTTCCGATGACGAACGCGATCACTGTGCTCGTGCCAACCAACACGATCGTCCAGGGAGCCGCAGCGAGAATGGCACGAGTAACCGAGACATCCGTGATCGAATAGGTCATGCCAAACCTGAGATGCATGATGCCGATCAAATAGTCGCCATACTGCGCCCACAGGCTTGTATGGGGTAAGCCAAGCTGAATCTCAACGGCGCGCTTCATCGCCTCGGTCACCGTCTGCCCGGTACCAGCCAGCCGCGACAGGGCGGCCTGGACTGGTGACCCGGGCATGAGTCGAGGTATGATGAAGTTCAGCGTCACTGCTGCCCACAGCGTCAGCGCAAACATCGCTAACTTTCGTAGAAAATAGCGCAACCTAAACCCTCCCCTCTGCTTCAGTCACCAGTCCAGCACGCCACCCTAGGCTGGACGTACGTGCATCAAGATGGCGAGTAGGTCGTCATCCCAGGTTGCCGGCAGCGTATACGGGTTCTTCGCGGAGGGCCATCCGACCCAGTGCTTGGTACTATAGAGCCCCCACATGCCGCCATAGTACAGGTCAATCACCGGGGCCTGGGTGTACATGACCTCTTGCAGTGGATAGGTCGCCTTGATCATCGCTGAGTTCGTCGTGGCTGCTGCGAGCTTCGCCAACTCACGATCGACCGCTGCACTCTTGAAGCGACCCCAGTTGCTCACGGCAATCGACTTGATAGGCGCGGCAAATGAGCTATTCAACAACGGATTGAAGGTACTGTAGGCGTTTCCGCTCCCACCGAAACTTCCCATAGCAGCCTGGAACAGACCAGATTGCGTGTTGGTCGTATACACTGCAGCCGTCGGCTCGTTGAGCGTCACGTTCATCCCAACCTTCCCAAGCTCCGAACTGATCTCCTGAGCGGCAGCGACCCAGTCACTGTAGTTGTTTGGCACCATGATCGAGAAGCTCACCTGCTGGCCCGCCGAATTCACCAACTTACCGTTCTTCTGGCTATAGCCAGCGAGCTTGAAGTACTTCAGCGCCGTCTGATCATTCTGGGTGATCATGCCGTCGTTAGGTATCGCCGGGTCCGCCCACGACAGTTGACCAGGAAGGACAAGACCCGTCTGTGGAGCCACCTGCTCTACACCAAACAGTGCCTTGTTCTCGACCGTTTTTCGGTTGATAGCATATGAAATGCCTCGGCGGAAATTCGGGTTGTTAAAAGGAGCTGACGTCAGGTTCATGAACAGCCCGACAACCCCACCGGCCGGGAACCAGTACTTGTTGTACTTCGGGTTCCGTGCAACAAAGGTCCGCTGCACGTCCGGGAAGTAGTTGAATGAGAAGTCATAGGTGTCGTTGGCGACAAGCAGCTCGTTGGTCGACTGGCTCGCCGAGCCTACCAAGAATGCGACCGTCTGCGGCTTGACGTCGCTCGCCTCGAACGAGAGCGGGTTCTTCTTGAACACCGTCTTCGTCGGTGCAAAGCTCCCAAAGGTGTAAGGTCCGGTCACCACCGGTGAGGTAGCGGTATAGGTCACCGGGTTGGCGACCTTCGACCAAACTGCCTGTGAGACGATCGGCACCGAGGCGAGTGAAAGGTTCAAGGGAACGTCAGGCACGCTGAGCTTGAAGATGATCGTATCTCCTGAGGCGGTAACCGAGGAAAGCTGATTCCACACACCGCCACCATCGAGAGCCGGGTACTTCTTCAACATGTCAAAGGTAAAGACGACGTCGGCTGGCGTAAAGGGCGTGCCATTGCTCCACTTGACGCCTTTGCGCAAGGTGAACTCCAACGTGGTAGAGTTCACGGCCTTGAACGAAGTTGCAAGTTCCGGCGACATCGTCCCGTTAATGGGATCGACCAACATGAGTGAGTTGTACATGAGATCGACACCAAACTGTCCATTGTAGGGATTGAGATTGTTTACGGTCGCTGGCGCCGTATTTCCCTCTATCGTGAGCTGAGTTGATGCGGGTGTCGCCTTCGTCGAAGTCGATGCGGATGAGCTCGTGCTACCACAGGCCGCGAGCGAAAGTGTCACTACCCCGGTCATGAGGCCAAGCTTTCCCACCAGCGCAAGTCTCGACTGCCGACCAGTTCCCTTCTTATATGTCTTATGATACATTACGGTTCCCCCTTCAAAAAATAATTACAACCGAGCGATCGCTGTCGCTAACCCTCGTTCCCAAACTGCAGGTGAGCGCCATTACCCAGCCTGGCTGCTGCCAACCACCGTTTGCATATCAATCGCCAACCATCTCCGCCCCCAACATGGCATGGGTCCCTGGTTCATTCGAACGCAGATCACACAAAGCGTGGTTCATGAATGCTCAGCGTTATCATCACCTCCCCTCTCAGAACCCCCCATCCTCCGTTGCGATCGGTCCCATTGCCCAGACAAATCCAGCCCCGCCACGAGACCAGAACTCAAAGAAGAAGCTCGCTGGCATCATGGCACCGGCACGAATCGCTCACGATCGACGGTCGGTGCGAGCCGCAGCCGCACGACGCCCGGGTGCGACAGCACCAACGTAATCTCTGCTCGCCCTTCTGTCGGGGCTAACGACTCCCGTTCTTCAACGAAGAGTCGATCGAGTCTGCGTAGCTCCTCCCACTGCTTTGCGTCTGGCCACTGCGTACTCTGGGGTAGATGTGCGACGATATTGGAGTGCTCCTGGTCTACTCGGGCAACGCTGACGTCATACTTCGCAGCTACCAGCTCAGCGAAGGTGACTCGAACCGCACGATCGAGTCGGGGATCGCCATGCATGATCTCGGTGTTGATCGAACCGTTCCAGATCACGACATCAATCATGCCATCTTGGTGCCGCGACGCCATCGCTTCAACGGAGCTATCGTAGCGAGCACCATCGAGCTCGAGGATCTCTTCGCCTTGATGCTCGGCGAGATGGACCGCCCAGTACCTCGGTTTTCGAAGGTTGCCAACGCTGAGGAGTCCAAAGCCATCATGAAAGAGTCTTGGAGGACGTCCAAGCTCCTCGAAATGATCGCTGATCACCCAATACGAAAGCGCATCAATCCTCTTTGAGGCCGACTGGTAACCGGAGAGCACAAATGGAGCACCCGAGACGGAGTCGTGGACGGGACCAAAGTGCGTGCTTCCCACCCCCCACTCCGTCCAATAGATCGGGACACCTTCATGTCCGTATTGCGCCAAGATAGGCCGAAAATCCAACGGGAGATTGCCATAGGTGTGCGTAGTCACGAAATCCAGGGGACAATCAACCTCCTGAGTGAATCGTGCCAAGAGCTCTACCCATTCGCTGGCCGCGCTCGATGGTCCTCCAACCTGTAGCCGTGTATCCACAGCCTTGATTGCCCGGGCAGCGACCTCATAGAGACGGAGGTAGTCCTCCTTTGACCCAGTCCAAAAGACCTCAAGGTTCGGCTCATTCCATACCTCAAATGGCCAGGTCGCGACCTCTTCGATGCCGTAGCGGGACACAAGATGCTGCACAAATTCACTGATCAACTGGCCCCATTCACGCCAGTCCCTCGGCGGAGAGATGATCCCGCGGTAAGTGAAAACGGTCTTCGACGGGTCAACTGCGAGAGCCCGAGGCATAAATGACAGCTCCACCACTGGCCTGACCCCAATGGCGAGCAACGAATCGTAGATCACATCAATACCGCTGAAGTCAAAGACCAGCTGCCCATCCTCCGCTCGGTCCGCTACGCCCAGATCGTCATGAAAGATCGCATGAGCCCTTACCCAGCGAACCCCGAGATCATCATGGGCGATGCGAAGGGCCTCATGAAACTCACCTCCGATATCATTGCCGTGTTCATCGGATCCCATGGTGAGCTGTGACAGCCTCTCCGAGCCGACCATGCTCCATAGGCGCTGTAGACGACCCACCACCTGGCCCGCCTTGACGTGCAAATCAACAGGATCCGGATCCGCGATGCTGGTAGCGATCTGAACCGGATCCGACCAGGCGCCATCTCGTGCCTCTGGCGCGCGAACGGCCGCAACTCGAAAGCGGTACTCAACGCCGTCGTCGAGACCGGTGACGACGAAGCGGTCACCGGGAACTGCAGGAACATCGCTCTCCCCATGGCGCAACACAGTGGAGCTGCCATCCTTGCCCGTGCACTCCACGAGATAGCCGATCGCCCCTGGGACCGGGTCCCACAACAACGTGATGCAGCCCGAACCCGCGACCGCTCTGAGGTGTTCAGGAGCGGGAAGCTGGTCAGAATCGACGTGAACGCCGTCCGAGCGCTCGTACACCCGCTGCTCCCAGTCTCGCCTCGCATCTATCTCGTCTGCCACGTACCTGACTCCTCTCTTGTGTCAACCTGACCACTGGCACCACAGCCACAACTCTCGCGAATCACCAATTCCGTAGACAAAGACACCGACCTGCGCGAAGCCTCGCTCTGTTGAATTCTCGACAGGAGCAGCTCGACAGCGACCTCACCCAACTCGCGCATCGGCTGACGTACCGTCGTGAGAGTGGGTGACACGTGCCGCGAAACGGCTATCGAGTCAAAACCCGTGATTGCCACATCCTCCGGAATTCGAAGACCCTTCTCTCTGAGGACTCCAAGCGCCCCTATCGCCATCTCATCATTACCAAAAACGAGCACGCGCGCAAGGCTTCCAAGCGCCACAAGCTCACCCATCGCGCGTCTACCACCCGCCTCTGTAAAGCCACCTTGAACGGTCACTTCACCCGGTGGTGTGAGCCCGACCATAGTAAGCGCTTCACAAAACCCTCGGAACCGCTCGTTCGAGTCGGGCGAGCCCGGAGGGCCGCCGACGAAAACCAGCTCGCGATAGCCATGGTGCTCGAGTAGGTGCAAGGTGAGTTCCCTCATGCCATTACGGTTGTCGACCGACACCTGATCAAATGAGCGTCTGCCTGGCTGATGAGCAAGAAGCACCACCGGGACCGATCGCGCAATCGCCATCACATCCCTGTCCGAGAGACTGCGAGACATGATGACAAGCCCATCAACCTTACCGGCAACAGAGTAGGCAAGTGCCTTTCCTCCTGAGGGTCTCACCGCCGCCACAACTACCGCCTGACCTGCTCGGGTTGCTACCCGCTCCGCCCCTCTGATCACCTGGTCAACGTAGAGCGGTGACTCCTCCTCCGCAAGTCCCTGCTCCCCAAGATCTGGGAATAAGAGTCCAACCATGCCCGCCTTGCGTGAGGCAAGTCCCCTCGCTGCACCATTGGGCACCCACCCAAGTTCAAATGCCGTATTGAGAACACGTTCTCGCGTTCGCATAGAGCCGAAGCTCTCGTCGTGCATAACGCGCGAGACCGTCGTCGTGGACACCCCGCAGCGCTCAGCAACGGCATAGATCGTCGGACGATCCCCCAATGCAATACCCCCCTTTGAGAAGCCATCGCTTCATGTGTACCGCTTCACTATATCATCGAATCCGGAACCCTGAACTTTCGGGGGAGACAATTACCGTCGGCAACTTCGCATACTCTCAGCTTCTCGATCGACGCACGCCCGCAACTGCCAAGAGCAAACAGGCTCTAAGACGCCTGCACTCGAGTGCACCACGCCGACGTTCGCTGGATCACCATACTCT
>JAJZXI010000120.1 GCA_021806545.1 Actinomycetes bacterium
CCTTCACCCCAAAACGCTACCTTGCCAACACGCACTAACCCTAGGCGGATCGACAAGTCCCTGGCTATAAGGCTTTTCGGAGTCCACCCTTGGTTCGAGGGTTGGGTCTACGCTTGGTTTAGGACTAACCTCGCCATATAGGCATTATAATAAACTACGCTCAAGAGTGCTTAAATTGGCGGTATCTGTTATGTAGCCCGTGTCGGCATAACGGGGTGTTACATGCGTGAGGATGGAATGGGCATGGCTGCGGTAGCCGAACATATCGAATATCGACGGGAGTTGTTCCCTGACGACACGGTTACGATCCACACTGCATTGATGCGGGTGTCGAACAGTTCTTGCCAATTCAAACACACGATGACATGTGAAGAGATCGGTGAGGTGATAGCAACCGCAGAACTTACCGGAGTGCACATCGACCGTAGTACTCATAGTTCCCGACCTTTCCCTCTCGAAGTGCGGGATGCTTTCGAGTCCATTCGTATCACGACGTGAGCGGTTGGCCCGGGAGAAACGAATATCTTGGTTGGCCGCGTCCAGGCGATGGGGGCTGCATGTTGTCAAGCTTTTGTCCGATGGCGGACAGTGCAGCCTGCGGATTACCGGTGACTTTGCGAGGAGAAACTGCATGGTTCGCAACGCAATACGTTTCTGGCTGGGCTGGAACTCGTGTTTGGTCGTAGCCTAGTTCTCGAATGTATGAAGTCGAATGAAGGGCAGCGTTTCTGAAGAATTAGTCCAGACTCCATTCAGCTGCAGAGGTGCTCGCGATAGACAAGTTGAGATCCATTTGACATGCATGCTGATGAGATCGATTGTCTAGCCGTGTATAGCGACAACACCTATGGTTCTGCGAACTTCCACGACTGGCTCGAGCAAGCGAGGATCGACTCGCGCTGCAAGACCCAGTGGAGAACTCTGTACCAAGGACCGCATCGACATTAACCGGACGGATGCTTCTGTGATCCGTCCAGCGGGCGTCCGCGTCACTATCAGTCACCATCGTCATGGCAATGAAGCCACACCTTCGTCGATGCCGACACGTCGTGTTTCATGAGCGACCAATGCACCCGTTCGGCTCATCTCGGTCACCCGTCACGAGGCTGCACTTACCCGTGCAAGGGGCCGTCAGTGCGATCCTATATGGCGCGATGGCTACGGCCTCCTCGCAACTACCACGACCCGACACATAGTCCAAGGACCAGCTCTGCGGTTTGGAGCTGGTCCTTGTTGGTGTCTGCTCGTCATCGGCGCGCTAGTGTCAGTGCATGAACACACGGCGAACACTGCGAATAGAGGATTTAGGGATCCGGCCGGTGCCCGGAATGACGTTACCGACCCAGGCCGCCTTTAGCCCGAGCGGGGCGTTGCTCTACTACCTTGCTCCAGGACCAGATCAGCGGTTGGCGCTCTTTGTTTTCGATCTCAAGCGGGAGACCGAGCGCCTCATAGTGGCGGCACCAGCGGTGGATGATGACGGACCAGAGACGCTCGAGGAGGAGCTTCGAAAGCAGCGGTTGCGTCAGACCCTGGGTGGCATCGGTAGCTTTCGGATCCTCGATGAAGCGAGTGCCATCGTCAATATTGGTGGCGCACTGCGCCTGGTCGATCTCAGCGACGGCAGTGAGCAGGGAGGTTACGATCTGTCGGGCCTCGTGCAGGTTCAGGGCTACTCCGGTGACCGCCTCATCGCAACGACTGGACGTGCGATCGTCTTGGCCTATCGCGATGGTCACCGTGAGACACTTGTGGCCGTCGCGGGTGAGGGGATGTCGATTGGGGTAGCCGAGTATGTTGCCCAGGAGGAGCTCGGCCGCATGACCGGACTCTGGCTTGACCCCTCCGGACGTTACCTTGCCTACACGGAGATCGACGAGTCGCGGATTACGCCGCATCGTATTGTCCGCACCGATGTGCACCCCAACGTCGTTGAGGAATATCGGTACCCGTTCGCAGGGGCCGCCAACGCGCACGTAGCGCTATGCCTGGTGGAGTTGGAGTCGCGGGCGAGGACGGTCATCGAGCACGTTGATGACCAGGGTTATCTGGCGAATGTCGTGTGGCTCGATTCTGACCAGCTCACGTTCTCCACCTTGAACCGTGCTCAGAGCCGTTTGAACCGGTCGATCTATCGGGTGAGTGATCAGAGCCGCCTTGTGCTGGGTATCGAACAGGGCAACCCTTGGGTGAACTTGCCGGAGCGAGAGTTTGCCTTCGAGGGCGATCTTCTTACCACGTCAGAGGCGCGGGGCGATTGCCGCCTCGTTCGGCTTCGCGCTGACGGGACCCAACTCGAGGTTGGTGACATGGTCCTTCGACGACTCCTCGGTGTTGAGGGTACGACGGCCTTGGTCGTCGCGACGGGAGAGACGCCGGTCCAGGAGTGGCTCTACCGTGTTGATCTCACGACCGGGGGCTATGAACGCCTGGCTGGCGAGTACGGCGTGGCCTTTGGTGTTCTGGCTCCAAGTGGCGACAGCGTTTTGGTCGAGGCCTCGAGCCGAGATCTCTCGCCGGTAGCACTGGTGCATACGAACAAGAGCATCACGGTGTTGCGCTCGACGCACGCCCCGTTCGACCTTTGTACCCCAGAGTTCTTTGAGATCGAGGCGTCCACGGGTGAGACGCTTTATGGTGCGCTCTACCTTCCCGCTGAGGATACGGCAAAGGGGGCGCCGCTGATCGTATCGGTCTACGGTGGCCCCAGGGCTCAACTCGTTACCGATTCTTATGGCCTCACGCTCGATCTTCAGGCCCAGTATCTGGCTTCACGAGGGGCGGTGGTCCTCAAACTCGATAACCGTGGGAGTTACGGTCGTGGCCGGGCCTTCGAGGCATACCTTCACGGCGGGTTCGGAGCCGTCGAGCTTGCAGATCAACTCGAAGCGGTCGCCTATTGCCAACACCACTATGGAACCGACCCTGAGCGCGTTGGCATCTACGGGTGGAGTTACGGGGGCTACCTGACGCTTATCGCGATGACTCGCGCTCCCGAGGTCTTCAAGGTTGGAGTTGCTGGAGCACCATGCGTGGACTTTCGCTGGTATGACACCGCGTACACGGAGCGCTATCTCGGGAACCCAGCCGAGAATCCAGAGGCTTACGATGCGACGTCGGTGCTCGGATCACTCGGTGGCTTGCGAGGGAGGCTGCTGGTTATTCATGGACTGATGGATGAGAACGTTCACTTTGGACACACCGCTTCGCTGCTTGCACGGGCTCACGAGCTTGGACGCGAGCCCGAGTTGGTGGTCTTGCCAGGTAGTCGCCATGCCCCGGTCGATACCGCAAGTCTTACTCGCCTAGCCCGGAGCCGATCGAAGTTCTTGCTAGAGCATCTTGGCCTTTCGACCGAGGAGACCAGCTGAGAGTGGCGTGAGAGACGGCATGGCCGACACCACGGGGCCCCACGCCTGCGGGTAGGTTGTGCTCGTGGATGACGGGTTGAGAGTTGATTGGTGTGGCGGGTCCGACCGAATGCCTCTTGGGCACTGCGACGATTGGCCGTCTTCGTTGATGGTATGGGTAGGCGCCCGGCGTTGTCCAGCGTGGACGGCGGGTGACGTTGATCTTGGACCTGCTGCCTCGTCTATCGAACCGTGAATTCGTCTCCGCAAGAGTCTGGTCATCGCACGCCGACGCTATCGAGGCGACTCATGCAGGCGTTGATTTTCGTCGCGTCATTGATGGCCGCCATCGTCTTGGTGCTTGACGCTGACGCGACCCTTGCGCCGGTCAGACCTTCGGAGTTGGCGCTGCCGCGCCAGGCGTCGGTGGTAGCCGCAGTCAGTGCCAAGCCCTCGCACCAGCTTGTCGGGATCGGCGCATCTGGAGCCTGGTGGTCTGATCCCGCCTACGCCTTGGGACGCCGCGATCGCCACCGTATTGGCCAACTGCTTTACGGGCGTCACGGATTAGAACTATCCCAGTTTCGCTTCAACATTGGGGGCGGGGGCGTTGGCGTCACGACCTGGTGGAAGGCACCTCCCACGTGGTATCAGCCCAATGGTTCCTTGAACTTTGCTCGTGATTCGCGTGCCGTGTATTTTCTGCGCCAAGCGGCCAATCACGGAGTCGGTGATCTCGTGGGCTTTGTCAACTCAGCTCCTCCAGCGTTTACCTCGAATCATCAGAGCTGTGGCGGTACGCTCTTAGCCAGTGCAATTCCCGCGTACGCACTCGAACTTGCCGAGACGGTCCGGGGCATTCGTACCCACTTTGGGGTAAAACTCACCTACCTGTCCCCGATGAATGAGCCGGTGGGTTCGCAGGCATCGTGCCACCAAGAAGGCATGGCGGTGCCGATCAGCGAACGCGGTCCTCTGGTGGTTGCGTTGCATCGAGACCTGGTGCACCTTGCACCTTGGTGCCACGTGATTGCCGATGAGTCTGCGTTTGTTGCTAACGGATTCCTCGTTGATACGCCTAAGTGGATGAGTTATCCTGGAGCATCCAATGCGGTGGCGGCCCTCACCTATCACGGCTACGACTACCCCGATCCGGCCACGCTTCGTGACGTTCATCGTCTCGCTCGCCAACTCCACCATCAGGTATGGGCGAGTGAGATCTGTTGTCACACGCCCGTCGGGTTTGCCTATCAGTACGACCCAACTATGATCTCCGGGATCTGGCTCGCGGACACCATCTACAATGACCTGATGGTGGCCCAGGCCTCAGCCTTCGATTGGTGGTTGGCACTGTCGCCGGATCTTGGCTGTAATCCCGCCTCCGACCCCACGTGCTTTCGCGATATCAATGCCCTCGGTCGTAATGATGGTCTCATCTATTTCGACCTCAGCGGGGGGAGCAATGGTGACCGCCGGCTCTACCTCACCAAACGCTACTGGGTGATGGCGAACTTCTCTCGTTATCTACGTCCAGGGGCACGGCTCTATCCCGTCGCTACCTCAGACCCCAGAGTGAAGGTCCTGGCCGCTCGTGAGGGCGATAAGGAGGTGGTGATTGCCATCAACCGAACGCCAGTAGGATCACCTCCGACTCCGTTGATTGTCGAGTTCCCCGCCTCTCGGCATCGGCTGGTCGCGGACTATACCGTGGAGACATCCTTTCGTCACAGCCTGACGCCCTTGACGAATCCGACAGTGTCAGGCTCTGTCGTCGCGACATTGAGTCATTCATTTAGTGTGACGACCTACGTCTTCACGCGTGTAAAGAAGTAACCTAGGAGGGAGAGGAGGAGGGTTTCTTGGCACTTCGATTTGCGATGCTTCTGGCTGCGGGCAAGGGGACACGAATGGCTTCGGAACGCCCCAAGCCGATGATGAAGCTCTGTGGGGTCTCGATGTTACGGCACGTGATGGCCAGCGTCCTTGGGCTCGATGGCCTCGAGCGCGTCGTCGTCGTCATCGGTCATCAAGCAGAACTCGTCGAACGGGAGTTGCGTGGCTATGACGACGTGGTGGCCGAGGTGGTAGCAGCCCGTCAACCACAACAGCGGGGTACTGGCGATGCGGTGTCGGCCGGATTATCACGGTTGCCGGATCTCTTACCAGGTGTCGGTGGGTCTGGCTCGGAGGTCTTGGTACTGCCAGCTGATACGCCCCTCATTACGACGAATACGCTTGAGGCGCTTGCCAATGCACACGCACAGGCAGGAAATGTCGCGACGATCTTGACGATGGAGGTCCAGGATCCAACTGGCTACGGGCGCATTATCCGCAATGCCAAGGGTGCAGTGACTCAGATCGCAGAGGATCGTGATCTTGTTGATGATCAACGCAATATCCGGGAGGTCAACACCGGCATTTACGTCTTTGATCTCGCTGTGCTGCCGGTGGCCATCCGCCGGCTTGCACCCACCAACTCCCAGCGCGAGTACTACCTCACCGATACCATTGGCCTTCTCTCACAGTCTGGCTATCAGGTCGGTGTTCTGCCGGTAGCCGATGTCACCGAGACGCAAGGCGTCAATGATCTCGCCCAACTCGTTGAGGCGGAGGAGATGATGCGCCAGCGCATAATCTCCCGCCATGTTCGAGCAGGCGTGATGATGGTTCGCCCAGAGACGATCACCATCGACGCGGAAGTCGAGATCGCCAAGGGGAGCACTATTTGGCCAAACACGCTTCTTCTGGGGCATACGAGCGTCGGTTCGGCTACGGAGGTTGGGCCGGGTTCACGTCTGGTCGACACCGTAGTTGGCGACGGGACGCAACTGGTCAACGTTGACGCGACCGGTGCAACCATTGGTAGCGCTGTCCAGGCGGGCCCGTACGTAACCATCAGAGACGGTGTGGTTGTTCCGGATCATGCAGTAATAGAGCCATTCTCGTTGGTGAAGTGAGCACCGTGCTCCCGGCGAATGAGCGCCAGTACTGGGGAGACCGAGTGAGAGTGTAAACGAGTACTATTGGGTACGACCACTTCGGTCGTGACTATGAATGAAGGAGCTGTCGATGGAGCTGGTCCCGAGGAAGCGGCTTGAGCTTTTTTCCGGTAGAGCCCACCCCGAGTTGGCTCGCGAGGTCGCGGACCATCTGCAGATCAAGCTTGGGGAGCTGACGCTGCGAGAATTCTCCGATGGGGAGATCTATTCACGCTTTGACGAGTCCGTCCGAGGTAAGGATATTTTCCTGCTCCAGACCCATGCTGGTCCGGTCAATGATTCAATTTTTGAACAGCTGATTATGGTAGATGCCGCCAAGCGAGCTTCTGCCAAGCGGATTACCGCAGTCTGCCCGTACTATGGATACTCGCGACAGGACCGCAAGGCGTCGGGCCGTGAGCCGATCACCGCCAAGCTTGTTGCAGATCTCTTCAAATCAGCGGGAGCAGACCGTATCATCTCGGTAGATCTACATTCCGGACAGATTCAAGGGTTTTTCGACGGCCCCGTTGATCATCTCACGGCCACACAGGTTTTGACCGATTATCTGCGCGCCCAGAACGCCGATGATCTGGTGATCGTTGCTCCCGACGCTGGTCGCGTCAAGGTCGCGGAGCGCTATGCACAAAAACTCGAAGCGGGCCTCGCAGTGGTGCACAAGAGCCGTCCGAAGAACTCGGCGAACGTCGTTAATGCACTCAACGTGGTCGGCGATGTCGCCGGTAGGCGGTGCGTGATCGTCGATGACATGATCGATACTGCAGGTACGGTCACCGCCGCCGCCGACCTCTTGCTCGCTCGAGGGGCTGCCGACGTTTGGGTGATGGCGACCCACCCGATCCTCTCTGGCCCCGCGCTCAAACGGCTCGACGATTCGAGCATCAGCCGGGTGATCGTCACCAACACGCTGCCACTGGCCGGTGATCGTCTGATAGGCAAGATCGAGGTGGTCTCCATCGCCAAGGTGATTGCCGACGCGATTGCGGCGGTGTTCGAGGATGGTTCGGTGTCGGAGCTTTTTCACGGAGATAACCTCTCCTAGGTGCGCGAGCCGAGAGCAATGGTCTCACGCCGAACTATGCTCTCTATGTCGATTGTTGAAAGAGCGAGGTTGTTGTGGCGAAAGTTGTTGCCTATGAGGGTAGAGAGCCAGGCAGTGCCGAGAGTCGGCGCTTGCGTGCCGAAGGCAAGGTGCCAGCGGTCGTGTACGGGGGCAACACAAAAGCTCGGCATCTCTTCGTCGACGCGCATGACTTCGAGACTGCGCTTGGTCATCGAGTCAATGTTGGCGCGCTCATGGAGCTTGAGGTTGCCGGCAAGGTTACCACAGTCCAGCTCCAGGAGCTTCAGCGTCACCCGGTCCGCCGAAGCCTGAGTCATCTGGATTTCTTGACCATCAACGTTCGCGAGGAGATGGAAGCGACGATCGAGCTGCGCTCCGTGAGTGAGGAACTCGAGATGGAGGAGCCGAGCCTCCGCGTACGCGGACACGTCAAGGACATCCCTGACTTTCTCGAGGTCTCCCTCGAGATGCTCAACGAAGCCGAGACGCTTACCGCAGCCCAAATTCCTCTCGCCAAGGGCCTCGTGCTCGTAAGCGATCCCGAGACTGTCGTCGCTCGCCTCGCTGACAAGCTCTAGTCACTCATCTCGCGGGAGCAATTAACAGATGACGATTTTCTATCCATCATTGGCTATAATCCGCTGCAATGGCTCACACCTATAGCATCAGTGAGTTTGCAAAACGGAGTGGGCGTGGTCCAGCTACAGTACGGCGCTGGGAGCAAG
>JAJZXI010000121.1 GCA_021806545.1 Actinomycetes bacterium
CCGGGGCTGGTTGTGGGGCTGGGGCTGGCGCCGGTTGTGGGGCCGGGGCTGGTTGTGGTGCCGGTGCCGGGGCTGGTTGTGGGGCTGGGGCTGGCGCCGGTTGTGGGGCCGGGGCCGGGGCTGGTTGTGGTGCCGGGGCCGGTTGTGGGGCTGGGGCCGCTCCTTGTTCACCAACTCGAGCAACAACCGTTCCGACTGCTACCGTCTCCCCCTCTGGAACCACCAACTCCGTCACAACACCCGACGCAGTTGCGGGTACCTCCGAATCGACCTTGTCTGTGGAAACCTCGAAAAGTGGCTGATCGATCTGGACACTATCGCCAACCTGGACAAGCCACTTAGTAATTGTTCCCTCGGTAACGGTCTCTCCCAACTGCGGCATAACTACATCAGCCAACGTGCAAACTCCTTCCAGTGAGCGAAAATACTGTCTCCCCGAACGCTTCAGAAAGCGTTGGGTGTGGTTGAATGAACTGAGCCAACTCCTCGGCGCTTGCCTCCCAGTTCACCGCTAGGTACCCTGGTGATAGCAGCTCTGTCGCCCAGGGGCCCACAATGTGGACTCCCAGGACCTGATGCGTCACCCGATCTGCGACGACCTTGACGAAACCGTCGACCTCTCCAATAATGCGTGCACGAGAATTGCCGCCCAACGGATCCTTTTTGACGATAGGGTCGAAGCCGTGCTCCCGGGCTTGCTGCTCGGTAAAGCCGGCGAAGGCAATCTCAGGATGTGTGTAGATGCACCACGGCACTCTTGAGTAATCAACCGGTGGTGACGCCTCGCCGAGGATAGTCTTGACGACTGCTACACCTTCTGCGAAACCCACGTGGGCAAGCTGGGCGGTATCGATAAGGTCTCCTATCGCATAGACACCCGGTTCAGAGGTTTGATAGTGCTGATCTACCTCGACAAAACCTCGATCCGAAACAGTTACCGATGCACCATCCCCAAAGATGCCTTCCGAGTTAGGCTGCCTGCCAATGGCGACGACGATCTGGTTCACTGTCAATGAGCTGCCATCAGCAAGGGTAAGGGTGGTCACTGCCCCGTCCGGGGTATGACCCGTAACGCCAACACCCGTCTTGATCGCAATCCCACGCTTCTTGAAGGACCGAACCATCACGTCAACAAGGTCCTGATCCACCCCTGGCAGCAGCCGGGGTAAGGCCTCTATGATGGTCACAGAGCTGCCGAGATCCGCCATCAGCGAGGCAAACTCACATCCGATCACGCCCCCGCCGACAATCGCCACCGTCTTTGGCAACTCTGTTAACGACAATACCTCATCCGAAGTCAGCACATACTTACCGTCGATGTCAAAGCCTGGAATGCTTCGAGGTCGGGAACCTGCTGCGACGATTACCTTATCACCAACTATTGACTCGCCGGTAGACACCGAGATACGTCCAGCTCCAAGGTAGGTCCCATTGCCCTGGTAGGTGACAATCCCTCGGCTCTTCATCAGGCCCGCCAAGCCACCGGTCAGCTTGTCTACCACGGACTGCTTGCGTTGCTGCGAAACCGCGAAATCTACAACCGGGTCACTACTCGTTATTCCGAACTCCGCGGCACCACGGATCCCACGATACACAGCCGCTGTTTCAAGATATTCCTTGGCAGGAACACAACCTCGTTGCAAGCAGGTACCACCAACACGATCTCGCTCTACAATCCCAATTTTCAGACCAGCTGAAGCACCATAGAGTGCTGCACCATACCCGGCAGGACCAGCACCTAAGACCACGATATCGAATGCTTGCTCTTCGCTCAACACCCTTCCTTCCTTGCACCGCCCCTTATAAGTTTTAGTAGAGATCGGCGCTCGTTAATAAATCCGTCAGCGACCTTCAGATCCCGATGGCCACATTCGCTCGGCCACCTCTGACAGGTCGAGATACTCATCGTCAGTCAAGACCATCTCGGCCGCCTGTGCGTTAGAACGGAGTTGGGCTACCGAGGACGCACCAGGAATCGCCACCACTGACTCATGCGACAACACCCAAGCCAGCGCGACCTGCGCAACTGTTGCATCATGATTCACGGCAATACGCTCCATCACGGCTCGGACCGAACGAAACGCTATCAAAGTACGATCGCTGAACTCGCGCCGCATTCGTCGCAGGTTTGACGGCTTCGCTCCAATGTCATAGCGACCCGAAAGCAGTCCTTGCTCCAGAGGCGAATAAGCAATCACGAGCCGGTCATTGGCAGTGGCCCAGGGCACCATCTCTCGGACCGACCTCCTCGAAAACAGGGAGAGGTGCACCTGGTTCGTCCAGATAGGGAAGTTCACCGCAGCTTGAACTCGCCTCCACGCCTCGAGGGAGTAGTTTGAGACACCGAGCATTCGGATATCACCAGCGTGAAGCATCGGCTCGAACTCGGCTACCTGTGCGGTCAGTGAGAACAATGGATTTGGAAAATGGAGCTGGTAGAGATCAATCTCTTCGATACCCAGCCGGGAGGCGGAACGTCGCGCATGTCGCCTCCCCTTGCCACGAAGGGGTAGGACTGGAGCATACTTCGTTGCAACCAACGCATTACGTCTGTGCGAACCCAGAGCCTGGCCCAATATTCTCTCTGACCGTCCAAAACCGTACACTTCGGCGGTGTCGAAGAGATTAATCCCCAGCGCTAACGCTTCCTCCACCAGCTCCAATGAGACTCGGTCAGCATAGTCGCTGCCATAGCCCCACTCTCGAGAGCCAAATTGCCAGGTGCCCAAGCCAATAACGCTGAAGCGAACACCGCCTACTTCCCGATACCTCACACCTTTAGCCTAGGAGTCGTCAACGTCAACGAGTCACCCGCCAGCCAGTGCTATGAGGACAACAGAACCTCCAGGGGTCAAGCCGAGCGTCTGCTAGCTCGCCGTCCTAAGTGCTATGGCAGTCAGCTCTAGAGCCTACCGAGGCGCCATCCGCAAGGCACCATCGAGCCTAATGACCTCTCCGTTGAGATAGTCATTGTCGAGAACTGCGAGAACCAGTTTAGCGAAGTCACTCGGAAGACCCAAACGTTTTGGGAATGGGACCGAAGAACCCAGTGCGTTGCGCACATCTTCAGGGAGTGTGCCAAGTAGCGGGGTGTCCATAATACCCGGAGCAATGGTGACTACCCGAATGCCCGAGCCAGACAGATCCCGTGCGGCTGGTAGCGTCAGACCGACTATCGCGCCCTTCGACGCCGAGTAAGCGATCTGTCCTATCTGGCCATCATACGCAGCAATTGAGGCCGTGTTCACAATCAAGCCCCGCTGTCCATCTCTCGGCTCGGCGTGTGCGAGATAACTTGCCCCGTAGCGCAGAAGGTTGAAGGTGCCGAAGAGATTCACACGGACCACATGCTCGAAGCTCGCAAATTCATGCGGCTTCCCACTGCGATCGATCGTGCGCTCCGCAATCCCAACTCCCGCACAACTCACCACCAAGCGGATCGTGCCAAAATTTGCAGCCTCGGACATGAGCCGCATCACCGAGCTATCATCGGTGACATCAGTGGGGACAAAGAGCGATGCCTGCCCTAACCGCGCAGCCACCTCCCGACCGGCCTCCTCATTTCGATCGGCAAGCACCACCTTGGTTCCAGCCTCGACCAGCGCCATTGTCGTGGCAAGTCCCAAGCCTGACGCTGCGCCGCTTACGACAGCGACCTCTCCTTGAATATTCATGGTCTCAATCTAGCCTAGGCAACCGACATACGTTGATCATGGTCGATAATCAGCGACCTTAACCGCTTCCGCTTTGACGCAGTTCGCGTGCGGCTTCCTGGGCAAGCAGATCCACCTCGTTGTTGTTGGGATCCGTGCTATGCCCCTTGACCCATTCGAACGTGACCCTTCTGCCTGCGCGCACCACCTGATCGATCAGAGGTTGCCACAAATCACTGTTGGCTACCGGCTCACCTTTGCTGTTGCGATAGCCATTCGACTCCCACTTCTTCCACCACGCTTGTCGAAAGCAATTGACAACGTACGTCGAATCCGACCGAATGAGAACATCGCCAGCATGTGAGCGCAATGCCTGCAATACCGCCATAAGCTCCATCCGCTGATTGGTGGTGACGAGTTCACCACCCGAATCGTGTGCACGTGAGAGTGGCTCGAACCAGGCCCAGCCGCCAGGACCTGGATTGCCGCGACAAGCGCCGTCTGTATAGATCAACAGTGCCAACTGGTTTGAGCCTCCCTCGAATGCTTCTGGCCGGTTGCCAGTGTACCAGGTGGACGTGTTCGCCAAAAGCTGCAAGAATGGAGGTTGTGATTATTGACGGTTTTGCACATCAGATTCCAGACATCGACCCTAACGAGACGGCCGAGTGGGTTGACTCCTTCGACTCGCTCGTTGACGGGCGTGGCAAACAACGTGCCACGTTCCTCCTCATGAAGCTGCTCGAGGCCGCACGCGAAAGACAGGTAGGTTTCCCGGCAACGGTGTCTACCCCCTACATCAACACGATCGCACCGGAGAATGAACCTTGGTTTCCGGGGGATGAACAGGTAGAACGGCGTATTCGTGCCTTCATACGGTGGAATGCGGCTGCTATGGTGACGAGGGCAAACCACCTGGCAGACGGCATCGGTGGGCACTTGTCAACGTATGCAAGCTCCGCCTCGCTCTACGAAGTAGGGTTTAACCACTTCTTCCGCGGAAAGGATTCGGGATCACCAGGAGATTTTGTGTACTTTCAGGGACACGGTTCGCCGGGTATTTACTCGCGCGCTTTCCTCGAGGGTCGCTTGACCGAAGACCAGCTGGATCACTTCCGGATGGAGGTCGACGGGCTGGGCATACCCTCTTATCCACACCCACGTCTGATGCCAGAATTCTGGGAGTTCCCAACCGTCTCGATGGGTTTAGGGCCAATACAGTCCATCTATCATGCCCTCTTCAACCGGTATATGAACGATCGCCACCTTGCGAGTACCGCCGAAAGCCGCATCTGGGGTTTCGTCGGAGATGGAGAGTTTGACGAACCCGAAACCTCTGGAGCGCTCTCGCTTGCAGGTCGCGAGCATCTCGACAATCTGATCTGGGTGGTGAACTGTAACCTACAAAGGCTTGACGGCCCGGTGCGCGGGAACGGAAAGATTATCCAAGAGCTCGAGGCAACCTTCCGTGGCGCGGGGTGGAACGTGATCAAGGTCATCTGGGGCTCGAAGTGGGATGAACTTCTGGCCCGAGACACCGATGGGGTGCTGCTCAACAAGATGAATACCACCCCCGACGGAGACTTCCAAAAGCTCGCAACCGAAAGCGGCGCCTATATCCGTGAGCACTTTTTTGGGCCTGACCCCCGGCTTCGAGCACTGGTCGAGCACCTCAGTGACGAGGATCTCCAACAGCTTCCGCGGGGCGGCCATGACTACCGCAAGCTGTATGCCGCCTACCATGCGGCGGTCAACCATCAGGGATCGCCGACGGCGATCCTGGCTCATACGGTGAAGGGCTGGACCCTAGGTCCCGATATTGAAGCGCGTAACTCTACACATCAGATCAAGAAGATGACCGATGAGCAGCTACGCCAATTTCGCGACCGGCTGCATTTGAACGACGTTATCACCGACGAGATGCTGGAAGCCCCAGAGCCACCATACATTCGGCTGCCGGAAGGCTCGATCGAGGCTGCTTACCTCGAGTCACGTCGGAGACAGCTAGGTGGGTCGTTGCCACGCCGCATTAATCGCAGCGCTGAGCTCCCGGTACCGAGCGACGACGCATTCAAGGAATTCTACTTGGGGTCAGCAAAGCAGCAGGTTTCGACTACCATGGTCTTTTCCAAGCTATTGCGCAACCTCATGAAGGACCCACTCATCGGCGCCCGAATCGTACCAATCGTCCCGGATGAGGCTCGGACCTTTGGCCTTGAGGCGCTATTCCGGGAGGCCAAAATATATTCGACCATTGGCCAACGCTACACGCCGGTGGATGCTGGGCTCCTCCTTTCCTACACTGAAGCTCAGGATGGTCAGATCCTCGAAATGGGGA
The DNA here is from genome assembly GCA_021806545.1 of Actinomycetes bacterium. Taxonomy (GTDB): domain Bacteria; phylum Actinomycetota; class Acidimicrobiia; order Acidimicrobiales; family Acidimicrobiaceae; genus Ferrimicrobium. The sequence goes on from JAJZXI010000121.1 coordinate 5,992, forward strand.
TCACCGAAGACGGCTCTACCGCAATGTTTACCGCGGCGGGTACGTCTTATGCCACACTCGGGGTCCCTATGATCCCTGTGTATCTCTTCTACTCGATGTTCGGCTTCCAGCGCTCTGGCGACCTGCTGTGGGCCGCTTCCGACGCACGAGCGAAGGGATTTCTGATCGGCGCCACCGCAGGCAGAACTACGCTCCTGGGGGAGGGGCTCCAGCACACCGATGGCCACTCACAAGTTCTCGCTGCGGTCTACCCCAACGTGCAGGCCTACGATCCAGCGTTTGCCTACGAAATTGCGGCCATCGTTCGACATGGCATCGCGGACATGTTCGGTCCTCGAAGCAGGGATGTCATCTACTACTTGACCACGTACAACGAGAACTACCTGATGCCAGCGGTCGATCCCAATCGCAACCTCGACGAACTCAGCGAAGCAATCGTGCAAGGCGGCTATCTCTTCTCCGCTGGTCAGAGATCGAATGTTTTGGCACCGCTGTCCTCCGCTACACCTAGAGATCGGGAGCGGCACGCCACCCTTCTATTCTCCGGCACCGCACAGTCATCGGTGCGCGCCGCGGCCGAAGCCTTGCGAGACCACTGGAATGTGGTCTGTGACGTCTACTCCATCACCTCCTACAAGCGGTTGAGGGAGGATGCTGAAGCAGCTAATCGGTTCGAACGCCTCAATCCAGGTGAAACCGCCCAAACCCCGTGGGTATCGCAGTTGCTCGGAGGGGCCGAAGGACCAATTATTGCAACAACAGACTTCGTCAAGCTGGTGCCCGATCAGATCCGACCATTCGTTCATCAGCCATTTATCTCCCTCGGTACTGACGGTTTTGGCCGTTCAGACACCCGAGAGGCGCTGCGTCGCTTCTTCGAGACCGACGAGGCATCTATTGTGGTGGCCACTCTGTCCGCACTTGCTAAGCTTGGCGAAGCCAAGCCAGAGGAGGTGAGCGATGCCATTACCCACTATGGCGTCGTCTACGATCATCATGACCCTACTGTCTGACTGATTGAGAGTACAGCTATGCTGACCGGGGATATCTACCTCACACCTGATCCTGAAGCGAATGACTTCCTCAAGGCCAATGCCTTTGGGCTCCTTGTTGGCATGCTACTTGACCAGCAGATTCCTATGGAACGTGCCTTTAGCGCTCCGTACCTTCTTGATAGACGACTGCACAAGCATCACGGATTGGAGCTTCAACCTGCAGCCATCGTGTCCCTCGGAGAGGAGCAACTCGTCGCGATGTTCTCGGAAAAGCCTGCGTTGCATCGCTTCCCGAAATCGATGGCGACCAAGTGTCTATCAGTTGCTGAGCGCATCGTGGCCGACTACCACAACGATGCGAGCGCGTTGTGGGAAGAGGCAAGCTCGGGGTCTGACGCCCTCTTGCGACTCCAGTCCCTTAATGGTTTCGGTATTGACAAGGCGAAGATCTTCCTTGCTCTGCTTGGTAAAAGGTTCCACGTTGCCCCCGAAGGATGGCAAGCGGCATCGGAGCCGTTTGGCAGGGCCGACGAGTTTCGCTCGGTGGCAGACGCAAGCTCTCCGCAAGCACTCGAGAAGGTTCGCGCCTTTAAGACGTCGATGAAACTCGCGCACAAGACTGGGCAAAGGATGTAGCTAGTGAACCCCTTACAGACGGGGCCCCTGGCTTCGCCGTTTGGCTGGGTTGTCGACATTGCTCCCATCACGCCACCTCGGCCGACTGGTCTGGCATCGACGAACACATGCTGGTAGACGAGGTTGCAAGCCTGATCTGTCTCAGAGAACGCCCGGCTCTGGGCATCACTCAGAGCTAGTACTTTGCGTTGGTCGAGAGACCAGAGCTCGAGAGCTCAAAGACACATGCACGGATTGTCGTATCCAGTCCATCTGGAGTGTTTACCCCGTGGCACGCTTTCCGGATGATGATTGCTCCTCCCGCGCGCCGCACAGGTGTCGGCTCGACCTCTTGGGACCAGACGGGCTGACAAGGGTGGTACCGGGGTGCGTGAGGGCGGGGCTCATGCCCTTGTGATCCTCTCGGATCATCAGGTAGCACTTGGGTCGTTGGTCTTGGATTCAGTC
>JAJZXI010000122.1 GCA_021806545.1 Actinomycetes bacterium
GGGGCACTCACACAGGCGCGTGCCCGGCTCGGTGGTGGGGTGATGAAGATGTTGTTTGAGCGGGTCTGCATATCTAGCGTATGACGACTGCGACCTGCAGGTATCGGAGAGGCACGCCCATAATGAGGGTATGACACGCCCCATAATGAGGGTAAGAGTGGAATCGGCCGACCTCATGGTCTGAGCATGCAGGACTTCTTCAGCCGTTATGGTACCGAAGACCGATATGTGGAGGGCTCTCTTCGCTAAGCGGTGGTCCAGGGGCTTTCAGGAGTGCAGGAATAGCCACTGTGGACGTGAAGGGACAACGCACGCGAAACCCGACAGGGTTGAGCACGGCGACCCAGTGAAGCGTGAACCAGTCCAAGCCGCGTGAGCGGCCCAGGAAGCCCCGTCCATAAGGGCGGGGAGGATGTCTGACAAGAGGCGCGAGGTACTACCGAGTGAAGGCCGAAGCGGACAACTTCGTCTGCGAGTACCGCCAGATGAGTTGGCAGTGCTAGCGTCATAGCAGTGACGCGAGATAACTCCTAGAGGATGGCGGGGTCATAACCCCGTCTGGTAGGGGTGGGGAGGTCCACAGTTTGTACAGCTCGTTGTGTTTTGTGCCGAAGCAACTCGCATGAGATTGCGCGGGATATTGGCGATCATCGTTGGGCTGGGGGGCGTGGCCGTGAGCGCCTTCGGCATGCGCACAGGTCGTCCGAGTGATGGTGTTATCGGTGCGGGAGTAGCTTTCATTGCGGTGCTTGTTGGACTCGGGGCCCGCTCGTCTCGGCAGATCGGTGATGCCTCTGGCGAGGATCCCGAGTTGACCGATGGTGGACTGGCTGCCTCGGCTGAGGTTGACACCCCTTCGGTCCTGGACGTGGACCCGATTACGGACCCGTTGACGGGACTGATGAACGAGATCTTCTTCTCAGGACTGTTGAGCACCAAGGTCGCTACGGCCCGACGTCGGTTATGGCCACTGAGTATTGTGCTACTTCAGTTGGTGATGCGTCAAGACGTCACTGACGAGGCGACGGATGCGGCGATCGTGGCATTTTCTGAGGTTGTCGGGGCGACGATTCGGACCGCTGATGTCGCGTGCCGCGTTGGTGCGCGAAGCTTTGCGCTGTTGCTCGACGATACCGACGAGGATGGCGCCGCCTGGGTGGCCGAGCGTATTCAGATCGCCCATGCCCGAGAGGGTGACTCCCCGGTTGCCAAGGTCTGTGCTGGCGTGGCCAGCTATCCGAGCCACGGGATCGAGCCAGCCGAGATACTGGTTACCGCCAAGAGCGCCCTCAAACAGGCATCGGAGAACCTGGAGTTGCCGGGTCTTGGACGCGTGATCGTCGCACCACAGCGCCCACTGTAGGCCATCGGTCGGAGTGGGTGCGAACCAGTCTCCTGGAGCTGCTAGCGTCTGGCGCGCGCCCCGAGAGGTCCAGCTGCCCACCAGCGGTTTTGGAAGCGCCAGCGCGTTGAGTCTTGAACAACTGTTGGGACGACCTGGGTGCGCCGGGCGCTGATCAGCGCGGTGGTGGCCGCGATGACGATGGCTATCTCCTCCTCGTTGGTGAGTTCACTCATAAGGGAATGTTCCCATGCTTTCGGCGGGGCAGCTCTTCACGCTTGGTCTCGAGCATAGCTAGTGCCTGAATCAGGGTCTTGCGAGTCTCGCTCGGGTCGATCACATCATCAACATAACCGCGCTCGGCGGCGATGTAGGGGTTGGCATAACGCTCGGTGTACTGATCGATGAGCTCCTGGCGCTTGGTGATAGGGTCGGCTGCCGCAGCCAGCTCACGTCGATGGATCACCTCGACGGCACCTTGGGGTCCCATGACCGCGAGCTCGGCAGACGGCCAGGCGTAGGCGAGATCGGCGCCGATCGACTTTGAGTTCATCACCACGTAGGCACCCCCGTAGGCCTTGCGAGTGACGATCTGAATCCGGGGTACCGTTGCCTCGGAAAACGCATAGAGCAGCTTGGCTCCGTGGCGAATGATGCCGCCGTACTCCTGATCGACGCCAGGTAAGAAACCTGGGACATCGACGAAGGTCAGGATCGGGATGTTGAACGCATCACAGGTCCGCACGAAGCGGGCTGCCTTCTCGGACGAGTCGATGTCGAGCACGCCGGCTAGGACAGCAGGTTGATTGCCAACGACCCCGACAACCTTGCCGTCCATGCGCCCAAAGCCACACGTGATGTTGCGGGCCCAGTGCGAGAAGTATTCAAAGTACTCTCCATGATCGAGGACCTCGCGGATCACTTCGCGCATTTCATAGGGCTGATTGGAGTTCTCAGGTACGATCGTGCGCAGTGCGTCGTTGCTCCGATTCGGATCGTCGGTAGGCGTGATCGATGGCGGCGACTCAAGATTGTTCGATGGGAGAAAGTCGAGGAGATACTTGACCTCGTCAAGACACGCCTTCTCGTCGGGCAGGACGAATGAGGCAACCCCCGACTTGGTCGCATGACTCATCGCGCCACCAAGCTCTTCGAGGGAGACCTCTTCGCCGGTGACGGTCTTGACGACGTCCGGTCCGGTGATGAACATATGAGAGGTGTGCTCGACCATGAAGATGAAGTCGGTCATCGCTGGCGAGTAGACGGCGCCGCCAGCACATGGACCAAGGACGACACTGATCTGTGGGATTACCCCCGATGAGGCCACGTTACGGCGGAAGATGCCGCCGTAGGAGTGCAGGGAGACGACGCCTTCTTGGATACGTGCGCCGGCACCATCATTGAGCCCGATCATCGGAACGCCGACCGAGGCGGCAAGATCCATCACCTTGTGTATCTTCTCGGCAAATACCTCGCCGAGTGCTCCCCCAAAGACGGTGAAGTCCTGAGCAAAGATGCAGACACGACGGCCGTGGATAGTCCCAAAGCCGGTGATGACACCGTCGGTGTATGGCCGTCGTTCGTCCAACCCCATGCCGTGAGCACGATGTCGGGCGAGCAGGTCGAGCTCCTCGAACGAGCCCGGATCGAGGAGGTAGTCGACACGCTCGCGCGCGGTCATCTTTCCTTGGCTGTGCTGCTTGGCGACTGCAGTCTCGGTTCCTGCGTGGTAGGCCTCATTGCGTCGTCTCTCCAACTCTTCGAGACGAGCGGACATTGGGTGCGTGCTCATATCGATCTAGGCTATCACCTACCATCACCGTTCACGGAGGTAGTCGTGTGACCAGTGACGAATTGGTGGCGGTTAGCTCGTCACTCGATCCCGCCCAAGCGGAGCAACTCTATCGGCTCGGCATCTTCCCAATGCCGATCGCTGGCGGCTTTGGGTGGTTCTTTCCTGCGAAGCGTGCGGTCGTCATCCTGGGTGAGTGGCAGCTGCGCTGTCCCCGCAGCACTGCTCAGCTGCTTCGTGGGTACCGCATCGGGGTGGACGTCGATCCCTTAGCAGTGGTGTGGGCGTGTGCCACGACACCGCGCAGTGGTGGCTGGATCGACTCCTCGATGATCGAGTACTACCGCGCGCTCCAAGGGTTGTCGCTCCTGCACTCGGTAGAGGTCCGTACCGTAGACGGCGAACTCGTTGGGGGCCTTTTTGGTGTCAGTGCTGGCGATGTCTTCGTGGGGGAGTCGATGTTCCACCGGGTCACCAACGCCTCAAAGCTCGCGTTCTTTGCACTGACGCGCTTGACGCTCGAGCTTGGCTACCGGATCATCGACGGTCAGTGGCCAACGGGGCATCTCATGAAGTTGGGGTTTCGCGCCCTTGAGGGTGAAGCGTACGCAGCCCTGCTTGCTCGCTCACCAGCTGCGAGCCCTCGGCCCTTTCCAGTAGGCTTGCTCGAGAACGACTGGCTCAGGCTTCGCGCCCCCGTGTGAGGCGACCACGCAGGTACCAAGCGCCCGGTAGGAGTCCCGCTGCCAGCACGAGCTTGATGAGGTCGCCCAGCAGGAAGGGGGTAACGCCGAGCGCCAGGCCCTTGGTGAGCCCGATGTGGAGGTCGAGCATGAGAAATACAAGCCCGAAGCCGTAGATTACCAGGTTGCCGACCACCATCATGATCGCGGTGCGGCCGACCTTGCGATCCATACCGACTTCGGCCAGATAGCCGACGACCGCTGCGGCTGCGACAAAGCCGACCAGATAACCAAAGCTCGGACTCGTGGCCACCTGGAGTCCGCCAGCGGTCCCAGCAAACCAGGGAATGCCGACGAGGCCAAGGCCGAGATACAGGAGGCTGCCGATCGCTGCGCGCCGCATACCGAGTGCGGCGCCGCCGAGGAGCACGGCGAAGGTCTGACCAGTGATGGGGACGGGCGTGAACGAGAGCGGGATGGTGATCTGGGCAAAAACTCCAATGGCCAGCGCAAAAAGTCCGATGAGGACCAGATCGGTGACCAGACTTTCTGGCAGCAGGTCGGTTAGGCTCTGTCGCTTTAGCCCCTGATTGAGCACGTCTTTTCTCCTCTCGATGACATGGCCCAAGGCACTAGAGTATCTAGCATCGCGGACCGTGTGACAGTACAAGGATATATGGCGGCCATCAGTGCGCCGACGCTGGTCGGACTTGGGGTAGCTGCTACCAGCCGCCTAACTGCTTATCCTGCGCTGGCGAGCCAAGGTGCCCGATACCTGGTTGGAGCGGTGATACTCTTGGCGGTGTTTCGTGGTCGCGTGCGGCCGACGGCGTGGCCCAACCTTCGCGATGTCTTCGGCCTCGTGGCTCTGTCAGCTATTGGCCTGGCGTTGTTCTCATTCGCTTCTGTCGAGGCGCTGACCGATGCGTCGGTGGCCGGAGTCGGGGTTATCATCGGTTGTGTTCCGATTGTTCTCGCAATCATTGGCGCAGTTGTCGAGCGAAGACGCCCAGAACGATTGGTGGTGGTCGCGGCTATCGTGGTTACCCTTGGGTCGCTCCTGGTCAACGACGTCGGTGCACTGGGATCGAGAGGCCTTTTTTTTGCTGTGGTTGCGATGCTCAGCGATGCCAGCTTTTCGCTGCTCTCCGTAGGTCTGGTCAGGAAGTTCGGTCCAATCCCCACCGCATTCGCCACGACCGCGACGGCAGGTGTGGCGATGCTGGCGGCTGCGGGCCCTGCGGGCGGAGGGGTTCCGATGCCGACGGTCGCTGAACTGGTGGCGATCGTCTACCTGGGTGTCACGGTGTCGGCGGCCTCGTTTGTACTCTGGTATCGCGGTTTGGCGATTCTTGGGGTGGCGCGTGCAGGTCTCTTCGTCTCAATGATTCCTATTGGATCGCTGATTGGGCAGGCAATTCTCGCGGTGAGATCCTTGACGATAGGTGCGGTGGTCGGAGTCGCGATCGTCTTCTGTGGGCTGTTGCTCGGCAGCCGGGCCTCACGCCTAGGACTGCAGGCGCAGGATGGCCTCGATCTCAACGGGGGTACCAAGGGGTAGCGCACTCACGCCTACCGCGGACCTGGTGTGCTGCCCACGGTCGCCGAAAACCTCGACGACGAGATCGGATGCGGCATTCATCACGGATGGTTGTGCGGTGAAATCAGGTGTGCTGGCGACGAAACCGGTGAGCTTCACCCACTGTCCTATGTGATCGAGATCGCCAAGGTCGGTGGCGAGTCGGGTGAACATGTTGATCATGCACTGGCGGGCTGCCCTTTGAGCCTCCTCCAGCGTGACATCAGCACCGACAATCCCAGTGGTCAAGATCGCGTTGTCGACGAGGGGCAGCGTGCCTGAGACAAAGACGAGGGAGTCGACGACGAGGGTGGGGCGGTAGGATCCCTTGGCCTCGGGTGCGGTGGTGAGCTCGATGCCGAGTTCGGCGAGCCGATCATTGATGGTCATGCAATTGACGTTAGTCGTTCCAGGAGCAGGACGCTATATCGGCGTAGCTGGGCACTCGGGGCCGGATCCTGTGGAAGTTCAGCTGCGAGTCGCCCTACCGTGCACAGGCTAATCTTGGGTCAATGACCCCATCGAAGCAGGCACGACGCGCCATCCCAATCGCAGGGGCCGGCATCGTTTTGGGCAGCTACGACTTGGCGGCCATCTCCGTCGCTTTTGCCCCGATTCGCAGTCAGTGGCACCTCTCGACCAGCGTCGTCACCACCTTGGGCACAGCGACGCTGGTGGGCATGCTCATCGGATCGCTCGCAGCCGGCTTTCTTGCGGACCGGCTCGGCCGACGGGGGATCATCGTTGGTGATGTTGCCCTGTTTATCGGGTCGGCTCTTGTGGCGGCCCTTTCACCGGACTTTGGGGTGTTGGCGGGCGCGCGGTTGGCTACCGGGTTGGCGGTAGGCATCGACTTCGCGGTCGTCTTCCCGTTCGTGGCAGATTGGGCTAGTGTCCACCCGAGGGGGCGCTCCATGGCCTGGATCCTCTTTGGAGCGAACTTTGGTACACTTGCCGCCTATGGTGTCGGTGGGCTGATCCTTGTGCATACGGGCCCCCTTGGCTGGCGGCTGCTGTTGGCATCGCCGGTGATCTTGGCACTGCCGCTTCTCATCTTTCGGCGTACGCTGATCGAGGCGCCAGGGTGGGGGAGCCTGGTACCGTTGAGTCTTGCGCAGCTGGTTCGTCGAGCTTCGTTCGCACTGAGAAGTGAACGTTTAGGTGCTCAAGCGCTTGCGACGCTGCTCTATCAGATCACCGACCAGGGAATCGGCCTGGTCTTGCCGCTGCTGCTCGTTGCGGTGCTCAAGACCTCGGCAAGTTCGGGGGCACTCGACGCCGCGCTGGTGAAGGCGATCACCATACCCGCCTCGCTCGTCGCCGTGCTCCTGGTTGACTGGATGAGTCGACGAAAGCTCCAGGTCATCGGATTCCTAGGGCGAGCCATTCCCCTCTGCCTCATTGGTTTTGCCCTGATCGACGGTCTGCATCTAGCAGGGGTTGTGCTTGGCACTTTGCTTGGCGTGAGTTACTTCTTTGGAGCAGCGGGACCGGATAAGACGACGGTGATCTCGCCGTCGGAGTTCTCAGCGCCCGAGATCCGTGCCTCGAGTCAGGGGCTCTCGCAGGCCGCGGGAAGGCTGGGTGGGATCGTCGGTATAACCGGCTACGCACTGCTGGTCAGCGTGGGTGGACCAGGTGCCGGTCTGCTGTTGTTCGGGGGTGCCTGTCTCTTGGGCGCGGTCGTCTCGCTGGTCGCGCTGCCTCGTTTGAGTCCAACCTCGTATCGTCCTTAGGTCCACACACACGCAAGGATGGCAGAGCATTCCTGGTAATCCGCGTTGGCCGCAGGTGGATATCGTACTCGCGATTGACCGTGCTGGCTCGCGCGACGATGACAAACTGTGCTCAGGTTTTGATGAATGAATCAAATAATGCGCAAAGGGAGTGCATGGATGTATTTATTCATATAGTGTTGTGTAATAAACTATGCGACCAGTGGTGGGAGGGGACGTGAGCACCGACGCAGCGATGATGGAGACCCGATCGATCGAGCACATTCCCGAGGCGGAGCGCCACGGGCGCCCTTTCTCATTGTTCACGCTGTGGTTCGCCTCGAACTTTCAGATCAACGCGCTCGTGACTGGAGCGGTGGCGATAGCACTCGGGCTCAGCTTCGGTCTTGCCTTGTTGGCGATCGTTGTCGGTAACCTGATCGGGGCACTGTTTATGGCATATCACTCCGTACAGGGACCGAGGCTTGGGCTACCACAGATGATCCAATCGAGAGCGCAGTTTGGCTATCGAGGCGCGATTCTGCCGTTTCTCGTGGTGGTCGTTATGTATCTCGGATTTGCGGTCGCGGGCGGCCTGGTTGCCGGGCCCGCCCTCGCGAACTGGTTGGGTATCTCGCGCGATCTTGGCATCGTCGTTTTCAATGTCGTCGTCTTGGTGGTGGCACTCTTTGGGTATCGTCTGATTCACGCGGTCTCTCGTGTCATCTCCGTGCTGAGTGCCATCGGCTTTGTGATCATCTTCATCGAGCTGATCCAACATGTGCCGGCCAACTACCATGGTTCGGCCAACAACCTCGCCACCTTCATGCTCGCGGTTTCGATCTTCGTCTCGTGGCAGATCAC
>JAJZXI010000123.1 GCA_021806545.1 Actinomycetes bacterium
ATCCGATGGATGCCACCCCTCATCGTAACCGAAGACCAGATATCGATGATTCTCGACGGTTTCCTTGCCTCAGTCGAAGCGACAGCACGTCGTTGATCTGATGACCTAATCGGGCAGGCGGACGCCGATTGTCGGCTCACGCAGCCCTCGCGGTCCATGGTGAGATATACCGGATAACTATGGTGGCTTGAGTGGCCGCTCAAGAGGCTGATCGCGCGACGGCGCGAGGTTGCGAAGCCCAAAGCCGTGAGCGATGTGGAGCCGTTCCTCTTGTATGTCAAGGAAGTGCGATGCCGGTGGCGGCGTCAAAGAGATAGACGTCTGACCACTTGAAATGGAGCGTAACTCGATCGCGCTGCTTCAACTCACCGCTTCCCGCGATACGGGCCGTTCTGCCCCCATAAATGTCATTGGTCGCATCTTCGCTCTCGCCATGCCCTCGTACTATCTTTGCGTCGAGGTCAAAGTGCACCATCTGCTCGTAGCCGAGCTCTTCAACGAGCTTCACCTCGGCAACAAGTCCCGCCGAATTTGGTACGTCTTCGAGAAAGAAGTGCTCGGGGCGAATTCCGAGCGTTACGTGGGTGGCCCCTGCCAGTCGTTTCGCGGTTTCGTCAGAGAGAGCGATCTTTTGAGATCCTACTACTAGGGACGCTGAGGTGCGATCTACCACGGCTTCGAGCAGATTCATCGCCGGCGACCCAATGAATGTCGCGACAAAGGTATCGACCGGATTGAAGTACAGGTCGTGTGGTGTGGTGCACTGCAGCAACTCCCCATTGCGCAGTACCGCTACTCTGTCGCCCAGCGTCATTGCCTCCATCTGGTCGTGGGTCACATAGATCGTCGCCACCCCAAGCCGCTCTTGGATGAGCTTGACCTCAGCTCTCATCTTCACGCGGAGCTTTGCGTCCAGGTTGGATAGGGGTTCGTCCATCAAGAAGATACTGGGTTCGCGCACGATGGCCCGCCCCATGGCGACACGCTGGCGCTGGCCACCGGAGAGCTGTCGCGGCTTCTTGTTGAGAATATCGGTGATGCCGAGAATTTCGGATGCATCGTGAACTCTCTGCGCGATGGTGGATTTTGGTAGATTCTGGAGACGCAGCGCAAACCCAATGTTTTCCGCAACGCTCATGTGGGGATACAGGGCATAATTTTGGAATACCATTGCGATATCGCGTTCCTTGGGTTCTAAGCCGTTCACAACTCGATCGCCGATCCGCAGCGTACCTGAGGTGACCTCTTCGAGGCCGGCCACCATTCGGAGCGTCGTTGTCTTGCCACACCCCGACGGACCGACAAGTACCATGAGTTCACCATCGGCTATCTCGAGATTGAGATCCTTGATAGCGTGGTAGCCGCCGGGATACACCTTGTTCACCTGTTCTAGGGTGATTGACGCCATAGAGATCTCCCTCTTTCGTTATGAACTGCGGATGATGAAGGCATCGAACGGTTCAAGCGTGTTCCGGCCCTCAGGCACCGGCCGTTCCGATCCTCGACTGTCGATGAGAATACCAGCACTGGTGGGGTGTTGAACTCTTTGGTCGCTGAAGTTGATATGGACCTCCAGCTGCCCAACGCGATAGCTCCAGGCGAGTTCATCGAGCAAGCAGGTCACGAGAGGGGACGAGACGTTTTCACGACGAATCGACAACAGCTTGCGCGTCAGGTTCAAGATAGAGTGTTCATCGGCCTGCTGTGTCTCGACGCTGGTGGTGACTTGACCAAAGGGAAGCCACGGGTTTCCCTGAGTGAAGCCGTGTTTTGGGTCGTTGTTCCAGGGCATTGGCGTTCGGGCGTAGTCTCTTTTGAAGCCTACGCTTGTCTGTGCCGTGATCTCATCGCGAAGCATTTGGTTCTCCAGCACCGAGTCGCCTAGACCGAGTTCATCGCCATAGTAGAGGATGAGAGTGCCCGGCAGGGTCGCGAGTAACATGAGCGCACTGCGGACTCGTGCCTCGTCATCGTTACACCAGCGCGTAGGGAAGCGAGAGATGTCATGATTTGATGCGGCCCAGCAACCATAGGCACCCGCTGGGAGCTTTCCCAGCGTCTCTGTTATCAGTGGGGCGATGGTGCGAGCCTGGAAGTCAGCAAAGGTGAACGGAAAATTCATAGCGAGGTCGAGTTCGTCGTTGTTGCCATAGAAGCGAATCATCCTGTCGACATCGCCTACCCATGTCTCCCCAATCAGTAGCTTAGGTGGCTGGTAGGTAGCTGCTAGTTGGCGCCAGTTTCGAAAGAGTGCGTGGACCTCTGGGCGATTCTTTGAATACGTCTCCAGGAGTCCGAAGTGCGTGAAGGGGCTCGCGTCGGTGGTTGGAGCCGCCGGATCATCTCGAAGTAGCCGATCCTTGAAGATTCCATGAGCAACGTCGACTCGGAATCCGTCGATTCCTCGGTCAAACCAGAAGCGTAAGATGTTTTGGAACTCCTCTTGAACCTTCGGATTCCACCAGTTGAGATCTGGCTGTGTCGAGAGGAAGTTATGAAGGAAGTACTGCTGGGAGTTGGAGTCGTAAGTCCAGGCGGAGGAGCCGGTAGCGTCGAGCCAGTTGTTTGGGACACCACCGTCGTCTGAAGGGTCAGCCCAGACATAGTAGTCACGGTATGGAGACTCCACGTTCGAGCGCGCCGATACGAACCAGGGATGCTCTGAACTCGTATGGTTGGGAATGAGATCGAGAATGACCTTGAGTGATAGCTGGGAGGTCTGCTCGATGAGGCGACGCAAGGCAGGCATCCCGCCATAGTCGCTTGCCACCGAGTAATAGTCACTCACGTCATAGCCCCAGTCGTGGTTAGGGCTTGGCATGATCGGTGACAGCCAGATGGCATCGACCCCAAGGCTTTTGATATAGGGGAGGTGTTCGACCACTCCGTCGATGTCTCCGTTGCCATCACCGTCAGCGTCGGCGAAGGAACGCACATAAATCTGATAGATGGTGGCGTTCCCCAGCCAGTTGGGATCCGGTGGACGTGGCATGAGACGACTAACCTTTCACTGCACCCGAGGTCAACCCGGAAACTACGAACCGTCTGAATACGAAGACGAGGATACCGATCGGCACGACGGCGACCACGCTTGCTGCGAAGATGGTGCCATACGGTATGACGTTGGGGGAGCCAAAGAGCGCGATCCCAACCGGGATAGTCCTAAAGCTATTCGAATTGTCAAACGTGAGGGCCATGAGAAATTCGGTCCAGCATGCGGTGAAGGTAAAAATGCCCGCGGTAAAGATGCCGGGTAGGGCTTGCGGAAGGATGATTGACCAGTACGTACGTAGTGGCGAGGCGCCGTCGACGCGAGCGCTCTCCTCCATCTCTCTTGGTATCCCTAGGAAGTAGTTTCTCATTATCCAAATCGCAAAGGGGAGATTGAATGCGGTATAGGGGATAATGAGGACCTGATAGCTGTCGATCCATCCGAGGTTGTGCATCACGAGATATAGAGGCGAGACGACAGCGATCTCAGGAAACAGTGAAATCATTAACAGGATGACCATGATAGCAGTCTTGCCTCGGATGGGCAGTCTTGCGAGAGCGTATCCTGCAAGCGATCCGATTGCCAAGACCAAGAAGGTTGCCGCAATGGCGACAATGAGGGAGTTTCTGAAATATATACCGAAGTCGTAGTGAACAAAGGCGGACTGATAGTTTGCGATACTGAGTGGATCTGGGAAATATTGGGGTGGACTTGCGCCAATGCCTACGTTCGTTTTGAAGCTGGACGCGATCAGCCAATAGAGCGGCAGTGCGACGAAGAGCACGATGAGCACAACAGATGTGTTGAGTAGGTTAACCCATTTTTTTAGGCCGGTATGTGTTTGGAATTTCATGTCTTTATGCGTCACTCACCTGGGCACGGAATACCTTCAAGAACAAGAGACATCCAATCAGCACAAGAACGCTTGCACTGACGGCAATTGCGTTGCCGGCACCATAATTCAGATTCTGAAACATTGTTCGATAGCTTAGTACTGCTAACGAGGTTGTTGCCGTACCCGGACCTCCTCCGGTGAGGACGAAAGGAAGGTCAAAAATGCCAAAGGCCTGGAGGATTCGAAAGAGGATGGCCAGAGCTATCGTGGGCCGGAGCAGAGGCAGGGTAACCCGCCAGAAGGTCGTCCAGGAGCCGGCACCGTCCACTGCCGCAGCCTCGAATACCTCCTGGGGCAGCATGACGAGGCCGGCTACGACGATGATGGCGACGAAGGGGGTTGTCTTCCAGATATCCGCCACCATCATGGAGATAATGGCTGAGGTAGGTGTCCCGAGGAATTGTGGCTGTCCTAACCCAATGGCTGAAAAAATCGCCTGCATGACACCGTAGGTACCGTCGAATATATATTGCCACAGTTCGGCAGAGATGACGGTGATCATCGACCATGGGACCAGCAGGAGAGCCATCATGAGGCCGCGACCCTTGGTGAGGCGCTCAAGCACAAGGCCGATTAGCGTGCCAAGAATGACCTCTACCGCGACCGTGACCACGGTGTAGAACACAGTGAAGACCAGTGCATACCGCCATACAGATGCATGAAAGATTTCGCTGTAGTTCGAGAACGTGAACCCCGCAAGCTGGAATCCATTGCCAGTAACCGTCACGTTGGCAAGGCTGAGCACGACCGAGAAGGCTATTGGGAAAATGGTTACCAGTGCCACAATGACGAGCGCGGGGGACGAGAATACCCAACCAATACGAGTGGTGCGTCGCCTGTGTCCCGTGACCTGCTGATCTGGAGTTGGAGGTGGGGTTTCGTTGGCGGTAGCGTTTTCGAGCATCGACCGTGTCATGATCCTACCAATTCCTGGATTGTGGTCCGGTCGTCGAGATCAACGACCGGACCCAGGGCGTGTTTACAGTCCACCGCTCAGCGCCGTATTCGCCTGCGATTCAGCGGATGCCAACGCTGATTTCACCGAGGTGGAGCCGTTAAGCGCTGCGTTGATATTCGTGTAGATAGCTGTGCTCAGCGCAGGGTAGTTCGGGGTTCCTGCCGGTCGGGCGATCAGCCGAGTCACGGCTGCAACCTTCTCGGGTGGAGGCGCACTGGCCTGTGCGGCAATTGCCTTTCGCACCGATTCGACCGTGGGAATCTCCGAGTACTTCTTGCCGAGGATGGTTTGGGCCTGGACGCTGGACATCCACTTGATGAACGTCAGGTCGGTTGCGATGTGTTTGCTGTGGGGGTTGATGTAGAGGTTCCATCCGCCGATGGTCGAGTAGCCCGGGTAGCTATGTCCGGAGAAAGTTGGCAGCGGCGCAACGCCGACTTTGCCGACCACCTTTGAATCAGATGGGGTCTGAGAGTTCGCCCAGGCATAGTCCCAGTTGCGCAGGAATGCGGCGTCGCCTGCGTCAAAGGTGGCCATGGCCTGGGGCTCTTCCATGGTGGTGACAGCAGCTGGACTTGCACCACTGGTGATGAGCGAGCGCATGAAGCTCACTGCTTGAATTGCTTGGGGCGAGTCAAGATAGGCCTTGGTATAGGCGGCATTGGTGACCTTGCCTCCCGCGGAGGTGAGGTACTCCATGAAGTCACAGGTGAGCCCCTCGTAGGAGTTGCCCTGCCACACGAACCCATACTTGACGAGATGGTCGTGGACAAGGGTTAGGGACTCTTGTTTGAGCTGTTCCCAGGTCTTTGGAACCGGAAGATGGGCCTTGGCTAGGAGGTCCTTGCGGTAGTACAGGAAACCTTGGTCTTCGAATAGCGGTGATCCGTACACCTTCCCTTTGTATTCGGCGCCCGCGACAAGGCCAGGGGCGAACTTCGCCCAGTAGCTCGAGGGTAGGTAGTTGCTCAGCGGAACTGCCAGGCCGTGGGCTCCGAACTGCGCGGGCCAGATCACGTCACCCATGAAGACGTCGGGCGTCGTTGAGCCTCCCGAGATCTGGGCGACGACTTGAGATCTATTGGTCCCAGTGTTGGTCGGTGCGCTGACCAAGTTGACATGAATCTTCGGATAGGCTTTTTCGAAGGCATTGATGAGTGTCTGTCGGATACCGACCTGTGCAATCGGACTCGCCCACCAGGTGATCGTCCCCGATGTCGCCGAACCCGAGGGTGACGTCGATGAGGACTTGGCGGTCGATGAGCTGCCACACGCGGCCAGAACGATGGACGAACTTGCTACGACAACCGCGAGCAGTCTCACTCTGTTCGATGTCCTTACTCTCTTCTTTGGTTCCATGTTGTCTTGGTCCTTTCTGGGTTCACTACACACGAGTCGTGTGGATGCTAATTGGCTGGTTGTAAGACATTTGCGAGGTGGCATGCTTTCGAGGAGGAGGCGCGCTTGACCAGGTGTAGATCCAACAACGTATGGATGGGGTGTGCGTCTTGGCGTGTGAGTCGCTTGATCAGTCGCTCGGCAACAATCGCTCCACTGAGGGAAAGGGGCTGTGATACCGAAGATAGCCCGACGACCTCAGCCATTTCGAGGTCGTCGAACCCGACGACGCCAAGATCGTCTGGTACACGAAGCCCGAGCTCCGTCGCTGCTGACAACACCCCTAGGGCGCCGGTGTCAGAAGACGCAAAAATGGCATCAGGGGCGCGATTGCTCATGAGAAGTCCCATAGCACACTCCTTGGCTGACGAAGTCCCATGCTCGCAGAATTTGACATTTTCGGGTTCGAGGCGGAGTCCTCCTTTCTGTAGAGCGCTCTTCAAACCGCGCAGGCGAGCGTGGCTTGAGGTGAACTTGAAGTTGCCAGAGTCTACATCTCCGACGAAACCGATGCGACGGTAGCCTTGGGCGATGAGGTGTGAGCCGACCATTGCTCCGCCGAGGACATTGTCGATAAAGACAGAGTCCGACGTTGTCACCTTGACATCCAAGCCGATGAGGCTCACGTTCGCGCATTGCAGCGCGCTCACCTGTGCCCCTGTCACCGGGATCGAAACGACTACCAGTGCCCTTGTGGAGTGCCGATCCGATAACGCATCGACGACCTGGTCGAATTGCGTGCGGTTAAATACACCAAAGAGTGACGCCACGACACCCACCCGATTGAGTTCTGCAAGGCAGGAGTCGATGCGAGCCACCACTGATGGCCTTGTGATGTGCGGTGCAACCACGGACACGGTATCTGAGCTGCCTTTGGATAAAGAGCGAGCGAGCTGGCTAGGCCGGTAGTCCAGTTCTGCAATTGCAGCTTCGACTCGCTCTCGCATTGGCTGGGAGACGTGCTGTCGTCGGTTCAGAACTCGCGACACGGTTCCAACTCCAACACCCGCGTGAGCTGCAACGTCCTCGATTGTCGCCCGATGTCCAAGACGCAACTGTCCCCCCTTGACTTGGAAGCGCTTCCAAACCGATTCCGTCATCCTATCCCTACCTTCGGCGCTTGTCAATGGGGCGAGGAAGAGGAGCCCGAGGGGTGCCCTCAGCCTGCCTTCAGACGCAGGAGGCAAGCCTCGAGCGAGTGGACTTGGCTGTAACGCCCGCGATCTGCACGCAGGCGGAGGTTACCCGTGCGCTGCGATCACGTGCAGTAAAGATAGGACTGGCCTTTGACACACCTCGTTGGTTGCACCAATCGTTCTTGTATCGGGTATCGGCACCGACGCCCAGGTCGCGGACTGTGCTCCAGGGCATAACCATGGGTGTCAGCGGAGCGAGGTGATGTAGAGCCCCCCCGTGGGTCAAGGAGGATCACGGCAGCAACCTTGATCGAGGCAGGAGCAGCCCTTGGGCCAACGGCTCGGCCTGTAGATGGACTCTTGGATCGCTGGAACCGAGCTTAGT
>JAJZXI010000124.1 GCA_021806545.1 Actinomycetes bacterium
CGGGAGCATGAGGAGCCCAAGGGCGAAAAGGTAGCCAAGTACCCAGGCTCTCAAGAGCACCAACAGTGAGATGGGTTTCTCGAAGGCGAGTGCTCGGTCACGATTTTCGTAGTGTCGGACCCGGGGGGGCGGATGATCTGGCCTGGGATGGTCAGGGAGGGTATGGCAATCCTGAGTAGGCTCGATCGATACGTGGCACAAGCTGCGACCGTACGACATTGAGCGAAACGGTGAGATAGCTGACGAGTACGATTGGCAGCGTGGTCATAGGGTCAACCACAGTGCTGTCGCGGGGTCTATGAGGATCACCAATGCCACCGTGATGTGACTTTGGCTGCTGAAGTTCTCGCTAGTATGGAACCACACTACCCATGCACTGCGCCGTTAGCAGGTGGGTTTGCGGGCAGCAGCGAGTCTACACCTTCATTACGGGTCCGTTGCCTGGTGCGTGGGATATCGTTCCGTGACAGGAGGAAAATGATGCGACAGCGGAGGTTGGGCCAACAAGGGCTCCAGGTGTCGATGGTTGGTCTTGGATGCATGGGAATGAGCGAGTTTTATGGACCGGCGAATGATGCTGAATCAATCAAGGTGATTCACCGGGCTATTGAGCTCGGAGTGACGTTTCTCGATACTGCCGATATGTATGGGCCGTTTACCAACGAAGTGCTGGTGGGCCGGGCACTGCAGGGCCATCGGAGTGAAGTGATACTCGCTACAAAGTTCGGTAATGTGCGAGGCGAGCACGGCGAGTTCCATGGCGTGAATGGAGATCCTGACTACGTACGAGCAGCCTGTGACGCATCGTTACGTCGACTTGGTGTCGATTATATTGACCTCTACTATCAGCATCGTGTTGATACGAAGGTGCCCATTGAGGAGACGGTTGGTGCGATGGCTGAGCTTCTCCAAGCCGGTAAAGTGCGTTACCTTGGGCTCTCGGAGGCTTCGGCTGCAACGATTCGACGCGCCCATGCGACCCATCCCATCAGTGCTCTGCAGAGCGAGTATTCATTGTGGACAAGAGACCTAGAGGCAGAGGTGTTGCCAACGATTCGAGAGCTGGGCATTGGCCTCGTCGCGTACTCGCCACTCGGTCGAGGTTTTCTCACGGGTGCGATTCAGAGCC
This sequence comes from Actinomycetes bacterium, assembly GCA_021806545.1. Classification (GTDB taxonomy): domain Bacteria; phylum Actinomycetota; class Acidimicrobiia; order Acidimicrobiales; family Acidimicrobiaceae; genus Ferrimicrobium. Next base: position 1,130 of record JAJZXI010000124.1, read on the forward strand.
CTGACGATCTCGACGAGAGTGACACACGTCGACGACATCCGCGTTTTCAGGGTGAGAACTTTGCGAAGAATCTTGAGCTCGTTGCGACCGTTCGCGAGATTGCCGAACGCACGGGCCACACACCTGCGCAGATAGCGCTAGCTTGGCTGTTTGCGCAGGGTGATGACATAGTGGCCATACCGGGTACGAGGAGCGTCGAGCGCCTTGCTGAAAATGCCGCGAGCGTTGATGTCGTGCTCTCGCCTGAAGAGCTCGATTTGATCGATCGTGCCTTCCCAGTGGGTGTGACTGCTGGTGATCGCTATCCCGATATGTCGACCGTTAATAGATAGCTCTGTTCACTATCGATCCTGGCCCAGGAGGTCGGTGAGCTTTTCGCGTGCCTGGATGACACTTCTTCTGCCAGCGCCCATGAGCAGCTTGCTGTACCGAAAATCGAGCGCATCGACCGAGTCAGCGGCACCACACTCAAGCACCACTATATCGATTGAGCTTGGTTGGCTTGCGAGTTCGCGTTGGGTGAGCGCGAGTTGCGTGAGGGAATAGCCCATAAGGAGGGTACTGAGGGGGCGGCCCTTGCTGTGAAAGAAGGGAGCGAGCGAGCCACAAAGCAGGAGGACGATCTTGGTTGCTCCGAGCTCGACGGCGCGGCGTAGGGGATTTGGGTTGACCATCCCCCCATCGATATAGCGATGACCATCCAAGCGCAGTGGAGGGAGAACACCGGGGATCGCCGCCGATCCATAGAGCAGGTCTACTATGGGACCCCGATCGAACCAGGCCTCTTGTCCACGGTCGACGTCGGTGAGGAGAACATGAAGCGGCACTTTGGTGTCAGCTAGATCGTCGATCGTGAGGTTGTCGCGAATCATCTGGCGTAGCGGTTGAGGACGGTGAGCAGCCTCGCGATTCGTGAGGTAACCGAAGGTCCGCCAACGTGGAAAGAGCGTTTGTAGCGGTGCCGTGGACCAAAGTTTGTCGAGTTGGGCCAAACCAGGCACGTCGGGTCTGACCGCAAAGACGGCGGCGTTCAGCGCTCCGACGGAGACGCCAAGCATGAGGTCCGGGAGCCGCTCCTGGTCGAGCAGACCACAATCAAAGAGGCCCTGCAACATGCCGACCTGACAGGCGCCACGTGCTCCACCTCCACCAAAAACAAGGGCAAGTTGCTGCTTTGGGCGCAATTGGTTAACGAGTGGTGGGTGGTCGGGTGTCGCCAGGGGCGGACACTGAGCACATGTCGGGATCCGTGAGAGAGGTACTCAGATCGTGGGAAAACCGGTCAAGGAGAGAAATCAGCCGATCAACGTCGGTCTTGTGCCACGAGGCCAACGCATCGTTGATAACGGCGAGCCGCGCCTGAACCAGCTGATCAAGCACATCTCTGCCGAGTGGGGTCAGTCGCACCTTCGATACCCGACCATCCGACTTATCGGGGGTGCGTTCGATGAGCCCCCGGGATTCTAGAAGCTTTAGTTGGCGTGATACGGTGGAGATGTCGAGGTTTAGCGCTGAGGCGATCTCAGAGACTCGCTCCTCACCACGATCACCGAGCAAGACCAACTGCCAGAAGCCAGAGCCAATCGCATAGGCATAGTCCGACTCGTCTCCAATCGAGATGCGAAGGCGGCGAAGTGACTGGGCGAGCGTGAACAGCACCTCGTCGAGTGTGTGGGAGGTTTTGGAGGTAGAGGCGGGCATCTGAACTCCTTGGTCGTCGGGTCCACCTATTGCCCTAACGATTGTAACAGGCTTGCCCCTCAACTAGGAACCTATCCAGGATTCGTATAAGCTTCGTCTTTGGTCGCTGTTCACTGAGGAGGATTCGTGCACCGTCTTGACGAGGAGACGCTCCAGTTAGAGAAGGCTATTGTCCAGTATGCGCTGGAGCGCGTTGCTCTCCAACCGCCTCCGCTGGACGGTCCCAAGAGTGAGGCGGAGTTGAGCACGCTCTACGGCCCGAACGTGACGGAAGAGGGAATTGGCGGAGAAGAGGCTCTCCGTCGTTTTATCGAGGGCTACGCGCCGGCAACGCTTTCGAGCGACCACCCGCGGTTTCTCGCGTTTGTACCCGTTGCGCCCACCAAAGCATCGGTACTCTTTGATATGGTGGTCTCCGCCTCTTGCATCTCGGGTACCTCGTGGTTGGAGGCAGCAGGGGCAATTTACTGCGAAAATGAAGCCCTACGTTGGCTCGCCGATCTTGCTGGAATGCCCTCGACCGCCGGCGGGACTTTTGTGTCTGGCGGTTCGCTCGCAAATCTCTCCGGCTTGCACGCGGCACGCCAGCGTTCAAAGGAGAGGCGCAACTTTGAGCGTCCTGATCGTTGGCGGGTGCTCTCCTCTCGCGAGGCTCACTCCTCGATCGCGTCCGCAGCGAGCCTGATGGATCTCGAGGTGATCTATGTGCCTACCGGCCCCGACGGTAAGTTGACTGGTGCGAACCTCGATGAGGTTTGGGCTGGTTTAGACGATGAGGTGCGTGCATCGATTGTTGCCGTAGTGGCTACCGCAGGGACGACAAACGCGGGCCTCGTTGATGACCTCCGATCGATCAGCACTTTCACCAGGATCAATGACCTGTGGCTCCACGTTGATGGTGCGTATGGTGGTGCGGCGCTCGCGTCGAAGGAGCGCTGGCGTTTTGAAGGCATCGAGTATGCGGACTCGCTGGTGATTGATCCGCACAAATGGCTGTTTGCTCCGTTTGATGCCGCAGCGATCCTATACCGTGAGCCAAAGTACGCCAAGCATGCACTGACGCAGGAGGCCGCCTATCTCGACGATATCAACAAGGCGCAAGAATGGAACCCATCGAGCTATGGCTATCACTTAAGTCGAAGGGTACGGGGACTTCCATTCTGGTTTTCGCTCGCGACGAACGGAACCAAGCGATACCAGGAGGCTATTCAGGCCTCGATCGATCTCGCTCGAGCCACCGTAGCCGAGGTCGAACGACGTGACTATGTCGAGATGGTGACCCAACCCGAGCTCTCGGTCGTACTCTTCCGGAGGCTGGGATGGGGCCCGGAGGTCTATGACCGCTGGTCGTCCCAAGCGCTGAAGGACGGCGTTGGGTTCGTTTTGCCCACGGAACACCGAGACGAGAAGGTGTTGCGGTTTTGCTTTGTCAATCCGCTGACCACGCTCGATGACGTGCGGGCGATACTCGACTCGTTGGCGTGGGATCCGCGTAGTTGATCCAAGTAGTTCACGTTCGTTGCTAGACACAATATGCCCAAGCCCACGAACTCCCCGAGGTCTGTGACGGCTGGTTCCGGTGCAGTTGTCGTGGTGCGGCTACGGCGACAAGTGCACTCCGACTTTAGATACGATTCGCAGCTCCCTGTGAGCGTGAGGAGAGCAGTACGCGGATCGGTGGACGTGTTCCAGTCCAGAGTATTGATGTGCGGTATAGTGCACTCGCAACCCGCATGGCGCCGACTGCACCCACTGCGCAGATCACCAGCGCGATGACGACATCAAGGAAGGAGAACGTGCCGCTTGCTACTAAGGCCGGTAGCAGAACGGGACTGGTCAATGGAATATAACCGAGGATTCTATCAAAGAGATTCGGGCTTCCTAAGAGGCACTGAAATCCGACGATATAGCCGACGATGATCGGGATCTGCACAGGCAGCGAGATCGCATAGACATCCTGAGAACGAACGACCAGAGCTCCTGCAGCCGCAAAGAGCGTCGCATAGAAGGCGTAACCTACGAGGAAGCTGGCCAACGTTACCAGGATCATAGAGAATGAATGGCCAAGAGGGATCGGGGCTCCGACCAGCGAGGCGGCGAGTACGTAGGCGATGAGCATCATCAAAATCTGCACGAGACTGAGTAAGCCGATGCCGAGAACCTTGCCGACCAGTAACTCTGAGGCATCGATCCGTGCCAACAGGACCTCCACGATTCGCGACGTCTTCTCCTCGCTGACCCCACCAGCGATACGGTATCCGTATGTACTCAGTAGGGAGTAGATGAGGATTATGGCGGCGAGTCCGACCGCAATCTCAGCCGAGTCCGAGGCATGCCCTCCAAGCACTCGCACGTCCAGGGGGCGCGCGAGTGCCAAGAGCGGCCGTTCGTGGGGCGGGAGATGGGCTGCGAACCGAGCGAACCCTAGCTCCGCGGCGAGCGTGTGCGCGAGCTCAAGCGTTGCGGAGTTGCTGGTGTTGTGCCCCACCACGATCGCATTCGGTTCTACCGCGATTGCTACCTGTCCACGACGCAACGCGAGGTTTGCAGCCATGGGTGTTCGAGCGCGATGGATGATGACCTGGAGTTTTGTCAGTGCTGCTGCAGACTGGATCTCTCTGTTGATACTGGTATGGCCAGGTATGGCGAGATCTACCACTACTCGCGCACTCCGATGAGCAGTGAGTTTCGGAATTACCACAGCTGCGAGAACGGCCAAAATGAGAATCACGGTCGAGATACGAAAGACTCGCGATGCCATTCCGACCGCGAGTTCGCGCTGAGCAACATGCCGTACCGGTGTCAGTCTCACAGCACGCACCCTGTCTTATCGCGCATCGGCAGTATCCTTGCCGATCAATGTCCTGAATGTTTCGGTGAGTGGACGTTCGCCCAGATGAAAGTCTCGTACTCCTCCCTGGCTCAGAACCAGATCGAGCAGACGCCCCGCGTTGGTGGAGTCTGAGAGCATGATCTCAACGACACGTCCGTCTGTCAGTCGCGTTGGCCCAAATGTCTCGAGTATCGAGATGCGTTCTTGTGACGGCTTGTCATCATAGCGGATTCGCACACTGAGATCCCTCTGGACGGCGGCCAGCGCGGTATCGGCCAGTATACGTCCATGGTTGATGATGATGACGGCATCGCAGAGCTCTTCGACGAGTTCTAACTGGTGGCTGGAGAATAGCACCGCTGCACCGGATGCTGCCCGCTCGTGCAGAATGCCTTGCATCCGCTCCAACGCTACCGGATCGATCCCAGAGAATGGTTCGTCGAGCACCAGTAGCCTCGGGTTTCCAACGAGCGCAACCGCTAGCTGCAGTCGCTGTTGATTGCCGAGTGAGAGACTCTCTACCTTGGCGGTCGCCTTATCCGTCAGATCGACTCGGTCGAGCATCTGTGCAACCTCGGTTGATGGATCGCAGTTGGCAAGTTGACAGAAGTAGGAAAGCATATCCCGCACGCGCATTCCCTGGTAGAGCCCTCGCTCCTCGGGCATGTAGCCTACTACCAGCGAACTCTGGTTCCCTAATGGGTTGCCACAAAATAGGATCGAGCCAGAGTCGGTTGCGGTGATACCGACGATGGCGCGCATCATGGTTGTCTTTCCTGCCCCGTTGGGCCCCACAAACCCGACGATACTGCTGGCCTTGACCGTAAAGGTCACATCGTCGAGGGCAAGGGCACCATGAAAGCGTTTCGTGACTCCTCGGACCTCAAGCATCGACAACCTTAGCTCTTTCAGGGTTCATATCACCGCCGTGAACTGTTCCAACTTCTAGCCAGCCGGTTATGGGTTGGAGCGTGTATCCGACACCCAGTGTATTCGACATCACGGAGACTCGCCAGGCCAATCCTTGGAACATTTGAGATTCGACGCAGCTGGCTCAAAACCTGGTACAAAGTCAAGGTCTGGGATACAGGTGGGTGGGGTCCACCGGCATCGACAGGAGGCTTTGCGAGGAAGTAGGCTTTGGATGGCTAGTACTCGCCAGCGACGACATTGAGCAGCGGAAGTCCTTTTGCATAGCGGTCGATGTTGCGGGTGAGCAGATTGAGGGCGCGTGGATAGTACGCATTCGTGTCACCGCCGACGTGGGGGGTGATGAGACAGTTCTCAAGCATCCAGAGAGGGGATTCTGGTGGAAGCGGCTCGGGGTCAGTCACGTCGAGTGCCGCACGAATTCGCCCGGTTTGCAGAGCGTCGACAAGGGCCTCGGTCTCGATGACCGGTCCACGGGCAACATTGACCAGTAGGGCTCCGTCGTGCATCAGGCCAAGAAAGTGATCGTTTACCATTCCCTTCGTCTCCTGGGTGAGGGGGACGACCAGTATAATCACATCAGCAGTCGGAATGAGATCGTCGAGTTCGTCGAAGCCAAACACTTGCGGCAGGAGTCGTCCTACTCTCGCTACTCTTGTGATCTGGACTTCGAACCCGCGGAGTCTCTCCTCTATTGCCATGCCAATGGACCCGTAGCCTACCAGCAACACCGATTGGTCTGCGAGTGATGCGTAACGGTGTCGCTCCCAGGTGGCCGCGCGTTGCGCATCTTGGAAACGGTTCAAGCCTCGAACGGACGCGAGCGTGAGTGCAACTGCCATCTCAGCGGTAGAGGCGTCATGCACCCCCTTGGCATTGCAGAGAGTCACACCCTGGGGAATAGCATCCCTCACGTTGTCAACTCCAGCGGTTAGTATTTGGACGACCTCGAGGTCGGGCATCCGAGTAATGTTTGAGATACCAGCGCGTCCCGACATATAGTGGGGGACAAAGAATGTGGTTGCCGCGAGTTGTTCACTCCACGGTTCATCGGGCATCTGGATATGTATAGGGAGCTCGGGGAATTTCTCCGCGAGCTGTGCAAAGCTCGCAGGTACGGTGATTTGCATACTTGAGATGTTAG
>JAJZXI010000125.1 GCA_021806545.1 Actinomycetes bacterium
ATCTTCGACCTCTTCATCGGGGGAGAGCTCTTCGATCTCTACGTCATCGACGACGATCTCGTCATCGACCTCCTCGTCGACGTCGAGTTCGTCGTCGAGATCCAGGTCATCATCGACATCGAGTTCGTCGTCGACATCGAGTTCGTCGTCGACGTCGAGTTCATCATCGACGTCGAGTTCATCGTCGACGTCGAGTTCATCATCGACGTCGAGTTCGAGTTCGTCATCGACGTCGAGCCGCTCTTCCCCAGACTGCTCTTCAGTCTTCTTCTTGCGCGCTGTCATCTCTACCTCTTTCGCTCATGTATCGCATGTTTCAATTCGGCAATGCTAACCACTATGGAGCCCAATTAGTTCCACAATGTGAGCTATTTTCCAAGTTTTTGGATTGTACGCTCCTCCTGGGCGGTACGGCCGAGTCGATGATCACTGAGGTCGACAAATTGCATCGCTGCGGCGACGCGGCGATGGCCGACCTGCGCCACAAGCCGATACATCTCTTGGGCGATTCGACGATATGCGGGGTGCCCTTGCGCTTGTGAACGCAGCTCGACCACGTGCAATAACTCACGAGCATTCAGACGAAGCACGAAACGAACTCTCGCCGCCATCGGCAGTACCATTCTCGCGACTGGACCCAGCTCCTCTCCCATCTGATGAGCAAACCGGAAGGCAGCCTCGAACACCGGATCGACCTGCTCCAGCAGACCCTCATCTATGAGGGCTGGGTCAACCTGATATCCCTGGATGAGTACCGGATCCTGTTCCAGCAAGGTCAGGAGTCGATGTCTCGCCAGATCACGGTACGATCCGTAGTCCGTCTCGATCTCGAAGGTATAGGTGATCATCTCCCACGCCCTGGACGGCCTGTGTCGTCGATTCTCCCTATCGCCGAGATAGGCGTCGAACACCGCCCTCTTCTCGGTATCACTCAACTCGTTGGATCGCTGCTGACAAGCCTCAAAATCCGCGCCACTGTGCTCAAAGAGCATCCATGCAATCACATCATCCTCACAATCGGGAGCAAACTCAAGCAGCCGCACCGTCGGGGCATCGACCAGAGTCGGCAACTCGAACTCGGGTCGCGGCAGAACTTGGTCCACGAGGTTGCGGACCGCCCCCTGACGGCTAGCGAGATACTCGGTCCATCGGCCCCCTCGTTCTGGCCTATCCATCCTGGCGACCAGGGGGCCAAGCACCGTGCTCACCTCCCTCGATATCCCCCGTGCAACTGCTCGGCTCTCCATGGAGCCGATCGATCGCAGACGTACCACCAGATACTCCAGCGCCTGCGCACTCCCGACAATGCCAACATTGGTCATCGTCGCCATCGGTAGGCAGCTGCGTGCAATGTCAAGCGCCCCGGCACGCGCAGCTCGCTGCCTGGCTACCTCACCATCGGGTATCCCCTCACTCAACTTATGCGCCATCACATCGAACACCTTTGAGTACAGCGCGAACTCCTGAGCTACGATCCGGTGGAAGCGCAGTGCCAGCTCACCTTGAAGCTCCTCTGGAATCACCGCACGAAGCGATCCATCGGCTCGGAGTGCGCTCAAATTGACGTAACGTGTCGACTGCTCCAGGAACGAGAGCAGTCGATGCCGTTCCATGGTCCGAGTGAGTACCGTCGAAACCTGCTCAACCGCCACATGGGCCACTCCAAGCTGCGCAACTGAATCATCGCCATACTCTCCGATCACTCTTCCCATTAGCCGCCGGGTGCGGGAAGCGTCGCCAAGTCGCCCTTGGGATCCCAAATGATCGAGGTCAGCAGCGAATTCATCCAAGAAGATACGGCGCAGGGACTTGTCGGACCTCGAGTAGCGCGCAAAGAGCGCGGCGGCTAGCTCCTGGGGTACATTCTGCACACAGAAGACCGGGCTATCAAGATTGGTAAAGTATCGCTCCAGAACCTCCTGTTCGGAAGCCGTGAACACTTCAGGTAGGTAGTTTGCCACGTCGCCAGCCTACTGACAACCCAGTCAGCCCAAGGCACTCGAGGCGCCAGGCATGTCCAAACGCACTACAGACCAACGACGTCAAAATCGGAGTCGCCCGTAAACTGTGCTAACTCATCAGTGGGAATTGTTATCTCCGAGGACAGCGCAACGATACCTCGCACAATGGCCAATTCGGTTCGACGAGCCAACCTGCCCAAGGGCTGATTGGCATACACAGCGCCGATCTGGCGAGCCAAGTCGGCGATCTGTTTGGTGTTACGCACGAAGTCACCCGGCGGGATCGGCGAAAAACGAAGTATGCGCTCGAGCGGGCGCTGATCGGCCCAGTCATAGATCAACTCGCTGAACCCAACGTCCGGCGTGCGCGTCAGGGGCAACTCCCGTGCCCCTTCCAGTCGCTGCAACTCACTCGAGAGCCGCTGCAGCTGATGATACCGCTCGATCAGCTCAGGATGCGCCGTGCGCAACCCAGTACCGGTAAAACTGGGCCGCGGCTCGAACGTCAACCAAGACAATACAGCGGCGAAACCGGGCTCGTCAAGGCTATCCAGGCACAGCGTATCAAGCGCGAGCGCGACGAGGATGTCTGACTCCGAGTAGATGTTCGCTAACACCGCTCCCGTTGGCGTCAATGACCAACCTTTTGAGAAGCCGAAGGCCTCCATCACCGATAACACACGCTCAAAGTAGCCTGAAAGTGTCGCCCGCCGTTGATTGATGCGCTCCTGTAACCTTGCCGCCCTCCCCTCCTGTCGTGCCTCGACCTCGCGACTATGGCCCGTCTCTAAAAAATCCCGAGAGGGCTCCTGGTGGTGCCGAGCCTTGAGACTGCGCTTGAGCTCCTTGGCGGCCTCTCTGCGCATGAGCTCCTTGCGTCCACGCTCGATCGCGGGTAGGGTAATTCTCTTTTGCAGCCGAGCTTCACGCAAATGTGTTGCGTCAAGCGTATAACCACGCCCTGACGGGGAGACCGCTTGGATCTTCATGCGGCCCTGATGTCGCTGTGAGACCGACAATACGACGAGCGATGCTCGATGACGACTACCTTCACCACCCGGTACCGAAATCACCGAACCGGGCACCACACGAATCTCCTCTATCTCCCCACGTGACGGGACCGGACTGCGCTGACGGCGTAACCCTCTGAGCTCGGCCTCCAGACGCACTACCTCGGCATCCTGGGAGAACTGCGCGAATGAGAGATTCAAAAGTTCGCGGGCGGCCTCAGGACTGTAGCGCTTGACCAAGTTTGCCGCCATGTTATAGGTCGGACGGAAGGAGCTAGTAATCGGGTAGAACTCACCCTCAACAACTCGTGCAACGTCGGCAAAGGCCACCCCACCGCCCCAAACGACATAGCTGCTTCCACGATGATCGATGCCGCGGCGCCCCGCACGTCCAGAAAACTGCGTGTACTCACCTGGCGAAAGGATCTTATGCGTCTCGCCGTTGAACTTAACCATCTTCTCTATGACCACCGACCGCGCCGGCATATTGATTCCAAGCGAGAGGGTCTCAGTCGCAAAAACCACCTTGATGAGCTGTCGCTCGAAACACTCCTCCACAATCTCTCGAAATGGCGGTATCAGACCGGCGTGGTGTGGCGCAAAACCTGCCTCAAGTCCTGCGAGGAAGGCTGTGAATCCGAGGACTTTGAGGTCCCGAGGATCGAGTTTGGCCAGTCGGCGATCGACCACCTCACGAATCATCTCACGCTCCATCGACGTCGTGAGACGTAACCCACTCGCCAACGTCTCGTCTGCCGCAGACTGACACCCTGCTCGCGAGAAAATGAAGATGATTGCCGGCAGCTCACGATTGGCCGCAAGAAACTCGATGAGCTCTGGCCGTCCAACTCCACGAGCGCGAGGTCCAAACGATCGCCGAGTGCTCGCGAGCCACGGCGGATCCAGCTCAGAACCCTTCGGGTTGGGGCGCCCGCCTTGGAGAACTGGAATCGAGAGAACCTGACGGGATCGACGATCCGCGTAAAGATAACGATGGTCAAGCGGTACCGGACGACCTCTGGCCTCGACGACCGACATCTGACCGCGCACCTCTCGCATCCATGCCGCAAAGTCGCTGACGTTAGAGACCGTGGCCGAAAGACAGACAAGTCGGACACTGCGAGGAAGGTGAATGATCACCTCCTCCCAAACTGAGCCACGGTAGGGATTTTGGAGGTAGTGCACCTCGTCGAGGACCACGAGTCCTAGGTCGTCAATCGACTCCAAGTTGGCATAGATCATGTTGCGCAACACCTCCGTCGTCATGACGACGACCCGTGCGCCCGGGTTGATCGAGTTATCACCAGTGAGCAGGCCGACGTTCTCTACCCCAAAAGCGCGAACGAACTCCGCATACTTCTGGTTTGACAGCGCCTTGAGTGGCGTTGTGTAGAAGGTCCGCAGCCCAAGGTCCAGAGCACGACAGGCACCGAAAACGCCGACGAGCGTCTTGCCAGAGCCTGTTGGTGCGGCGACCAGAACCGACTCATCGCGGAGGATTGCGGCTATAGCCTCCTCCTGAAACGGATCGAGCTCAATATCAACACGATCCACAAAGTGAGAGACAAAAGTCACGCATCGCCCCATTCGACACCACGGCAATCAGGAAGGTCACCTTCGCAGTTGGTATCTCTCCCTTTGAGCTTACCCGAGACCCGTTACATCTCCTGACGAACCTCGTTATGTGCATGTCGCAAGAGAACCCGCCCGACGAGAATAGCCAGCTCGTAAAAGAGCAGAAGCGGTACCGCCATGGCCGTCAGCGAGTACGGATCGTTGCTCGGGATGAAGATCGCCACAACAATGATGATTCCAAGCCATGCGTACCGGCGCCGCTTGCGTAATGCCGTTGGCGACACGACATGGAGCAGTTCCAGCACTATGAGTACTAACGGAAATAAAAAGGAGACCCCGAATGCGACCATCAACAGCATCAAAAAGTTGAGATAATTCTGTGGCGTGTAGATTGCATGCACTCGGGCGCCAGCCGCTGACTCAAAGAAATGCAACGCGTGTGGGAACACCAGATACGCCACCATCGCCCCAAACCCAAACAGAACCAGGGCACTAAGAACGAATGCCACGCCATAACGACGCTCCTTCGAGTGCAACCCCGGGGCGATAAAGCGCCACAGCTGCCAGAGCACGATTGGGGAGGCAAGAAACAGGCCCGATATCGCTCCAACCTTGAGGCGTACCGCAAAACCATCGAATGGTCCGGTCACGTAGAGTCCACAGTTGTTTGCGCCATTAGTAACGCACAACGGATGCATCAGAAAGGTCAAAACGGTCGGATAGATGATATAACCGACGACCGTGCCGACCGAGGCAGCAATAATGGATATTATCAGCCGCTTGCGAAGCTCGTGCAGATGCTCAACGAACGACATCTCATTCGGTGGTGGTGTCGATCGGCGACGATGGATGCTGAGCCCCATGTCAGTTCAGGTCCGGCGATCCAAGTGTGTAGCCAGGACTCACAGACAGCTCCGCTCCTCGAGGCGACGATGCCGTCTGCGTTGTTGGCGATGAGCCAGTTAGCTGGCGACTCTCAGAAGTCGCCGGGCTAGGTGAACTACTTGTTTGGGGCTGAAGCACGGAGTTGACCATCCTGCTCGGCTGCAATACCGAACCTACTGCCCCTGTTGGCCCGAACAGCGAGGTCACCGTCGAGGCGGTCTTCAAGGTCTCGCCGAGAAACCCACCAACGGCTGTGTTTGGCAAGTTCGTTGCCGAACTGATCTGGCTCGTCAACGAATCGCGCTGGGCGCGCAAGGTCGAGAGCAGCTCTCCTGCCCTCTTCGCAATCTGTGGAAGTCGCTCCGGTCCCAGCAACACCAAGGCTGCAATGGCGACGAACACTAGTTTGATAGGATCAATCTCCATACCTAGCCTCCTTTGGTGCAAGGTAACCGATAGCATCGTAGGCTCGAGACAACGTTACAGATGCGGTGGCGTTTGCTCGCTCACGGCCAATCGCGAGCCAAGCCTCCAGTTGTGTACGATCCGCGAGCAAAGTATGGTACCGTTCGCGAATGGGTCCAAGGTGGGCCACCACGGCATCTGCCGTCGCCTCCTTAAGGTCGCCATAACGTTGGAACTCGCTAGCAACCTCCTTGGGCTCGCGGTCGTTGAGAGCTGCCAGAATCTCGAGCAAGTTCCTCACCCCTGCGCGCTCCGGGTCATCTTCCACATAACGTACTTCGTTGAAGAGGTCAGTTTTGGCTTTGGCAATCTTGCGCCGTATCTGATCGTCTGAGTCCAACAGGTAGATATTACCCTGTCTGTCCGAGGACGACTTGCTCATTTTAGCTTCGGGATGGCTGAGATCCATAACTCTGGCAGCCACCGAAGGTATCACTGCGCGCGGAATCACAAACACCTCCCCATAGGCGTGATTGAAGCGTGTCGCCACCGTTCTCGTGAGCTCGATGTGCTGGATCTGATCCTCGCCAACAGGGACGAGATCCGTCTGATACAACAGGATGTCGGCAGCCATAAGCGCAGGATACGTGAACAAGCTAGCCCGGACCATCGCTGAACCCTTGGACTTTTCTTTGAACTGTATCATTCTCGACAGCTCGCCGTACGTAGCGGTACACTCCATCAACCAGGCGAGTTGCGCATGCTGGGCAACATGGCTCTGGACGACCACGGTCGAGCGCTGTGGATCTATCCCTATTGCAAAGAGAAGCGCTGCCATCTGCAACGTGCCCTCACGAAGCGCCACTGGGCTGTGTTCGACGGTTATCGCATGCTGATCGACTATCAGAAAGATCGCATCATAGTGTTCTTGTTGCGTGCGCCACTGACGGAACGCGCCGAGATAGTTTCCAAGCGTTGCCTGTCCTGTCGGCTGTACACCCGACAACACACGTTCGCGTCTCACTTGAGTTTGTTCCATTCCCTGTCCGTCTACCCCTCGTCACCTGCGCCTAAGCGATGTAAACTCCGAACGCCCCGAACCAAACTACGCGCGGTCGATCTCCCGACCCGGGTCTCCGATGCGAACGACACGACGCTCCGGCACCTGACGCCTCCTCAACGTCAGCTCTCCCACGCATCACACCGTCGATCGAGATATCCGGCTGCATCAGATCAACCGATCCTACCCTCAGACTAGTGCCACGGTTCAGCACCCCCTGTGCCGTCGCCGGTCCGGAAGTGACATCCTCCCCGCCCTTACGGACGGGGCCGTCCACTCCCGGTTGGTCAAGTACTCGCACCCACGGCACGCAGTGCGGCTGATGGTTACCCAAACCCGGTGACTGCCGGCCGACTTCGACATTGCTGATGTCCCTGCACTTGACGTCAGGGAGCTGAGCCGTCCAACCACGGACTCGGCACACACCACGACCACCAAAGCCCGAGAAGAGCTCCGCCCTCTCGTCAAGAGAGCGGCTGGTTCCAAGCGTGTCCGACACGACCTCACCACCAAGCAACAACGAACCCACCGTAGACATGCAAAGATACCGCCGCGAACGATCGCGGATCAGGCGATCAAAGTAACCATCGATGACGAGCAGAGCCCAACGAGAGCGCGCGACAAGGTCACCAGAGTTCCTCTGCACGATGGCGCTCCATCGTCACCGAAGACCCGATCCCCACAGGATCGCTCCCAACGGCCAGA
>JAJZXI010000009.1 GCA_021806545.1 Actinomycetes bacterium
ACCTTGACGACAACGCCTTAGAGTCTCGATTGTTTGCCCGCTCAAGCCAAACCGATGCCCGATCTTGCCTACCTCCACCGTGAGCTCAAACGTCCCCACATGACGTTGATGCTCCTCTGGGTCGAGTGTCGAGAGGCTCACCCTGATGGCTATGGCTACACCCAGTTCTGTGAGTACTACCGACAATTTGCGGGTACCCTCTCCCCAACGATGCGCCAGCGCCACGTAGCGGGGGCGAAGACCTTCGTCGACTTCGCTGGGGATGGCCTTCCCATTTATGGTCCAGGTAATAAGGTGCGGTGAAACTACATGCCGATCGGGATGACGCACCCAGCTAGCGCCACGTGCCCGAAGAGGGCTGGCCCATCGCCTCCGGAATGATCCAAGATGCGTATCGTCGTCTGGTGAAGGATCGCCTCGATTTGACCGGCGCCCGTTGAGAGCTCTCACCACGGAGCAGAGGCGATCTTGAAGTTACGCTCCTTACGTAGCAGCGGCGACTTCGAAGAGTACTGGAGGTTTCATCTCGATGGAGAACGCTACCGAGTACACGAGGCTCGCTTCGCACATGCGACTACTCCGCTGGCCGCACGACGTTTCTCTGCAAGAGCTGCGCCCAGGGGTATGTTTCAATTGCTCGGGAGTCCTCTCCTATGCGGGGAAAACTCCATGGGTTGGCAAAACTGGCATCACCTTGTACAAGGGCGACCAGTTTGGCTAAGACGCTAACGCCCGCACCACCTCGTCATTGATCACGGGCCACCGCTCCTTTGCCCAGGGGCCAAAAGGTCTCGACCCAAGGAAAACCGCGAAACACTGCTGTATTGGATCGATCCATAGGAACGAGCCACTCTGACCAAAATGGCCAAAACTCGCCTCGGAGACGAGATCTCCCATCCAGTGCGGCGACTTACGACCGCGCACCTCAGCACCAAGCCCCCACGGGTTGGGATCTTGATATCCAAAACCCGGCAGGATGCCGGCGATCCCCGGCAGAAACGGGGCGCGCAAAGCCGTCAACGACTCTGACGATACGATCGAGGGGAAGCTCAGCGCCCGTACCAACCCTACGAGATCATCCAGCGTCCCTTCGAGGCCAAAGGCCGCACCAGTTACCTCGAGGTCACGAGCAAAGCGCACGCCGGTCATGCCGGCGGGAGCCAGCACGGCCTCCAAAATATAATCCCGATACCTCATGGATGAGATGGACTCAAGCCCCCGTCCAAGCAATTCGTAACCGATGTTGGAGTAGACGCGACGCGAGCGCCGGGCAAGTGAAGGTTCAACATGCTCTGGCTCCGCCAGCCTCTTCTCGCCCAGCGCACCGGTAGCAAGACCGGAGCAGTGAGAAAGAAGCTCCTCGACGGCAAGCGCAAAATCTCCCAAAGTCGACTGCCGCAACCAAGACCCATCCTCGATGGCGATATGCACCCCGAGCGACGCCACCAGCTTGGACACCGAAGCCCACGGCCGACGCTCTTCGCTTCCTACGCAGGCACCTACCTCGACACCAAGGTCGGTGATCCTGCCGTAAGCGAGTGACTCTCCCGGCTCGAGACGATCCTCAGGCATCCGACCCATCCCGGCCAGCCTAGATCCTACTGCTGGGCAGCCGTCGTCTCCTGCTCAGCGATTTGGCGCCGTACCTCGTCCATATCGAGCGCCTCGACCTGGGCAATAATCTCCGCTAGTGCCTGTCTTGGCAGGGCACCAGGCTGAGCGTAGAGCAGAATCTGATCCCGAAAGGCCATCAGTGTCGGGATTGACATGATCTGGAATGCCTGGGCCAGCTCTCGTTCTGCCTCAGTATCGACCTTGCCAAAGACGATCTCTGGATGCTCTTCGGAGAGCTCTTCGTACACCGGAGCAAATGCTCTACAAGGCCCACACCATGCTGCCCAAAAGTCAACCAACACGATGCCATGACCTTCAACGGTCTCGTTGAAGTCAGCAGCTGTCAAATTCTTCGTCGCCATCTGTACCCTTTCTCGTTGTCGGTTACAACCACTATACCCCTGCTGGTATTCCCAAACGGTCTACCGATGAGCCGTACCCGGAGCGGGAGTCGAACCCGCATGACCCCAAGGTCCGGGGGGTTTAAGCCCCCTGCGTCTACCATTCCGCCATCCGGGCGTTCGTCTACGCGCGCGTCCCCTGCCCCACAAGGTCCAAGAGCAGCCGATAATCGGTCTGGTAGAGCCTCCAGATCGCCCAGACTCCAACTGGAGTAAAGCCGCCAGCTAGGTGGAAGGCGACGTGCGCATGCAGACACTTTACACCAGCACGAGCACCACCGACACCTCGACCTTGCATGTGCGCCAGGCCATGGCGACCGCTACGGTAGCTGCAATTCGCGAGTTCGAGCGCTGCAGGAGCAACCAGCGAAGCCGCCCTCCGAACCCCTCCTTGGGATTCGAGACGCGCTATCGCGGCAACCAAATTGCGATCGACCAGCCAAAACCAATTCGACTGTGGCGTACCGACCTGATCAAATGGGGCCAGCTCGATCACGATCGGGCGCCCATCAACCGAACGTGTTGCGATTCGAAAGGGGATTCTAGGGGGACGACCGAGTTGATGTTGTACCCAGTCGCGATCGTCCCTACTCGCAAACCAGTCCGGATCAGCTTCGTTGACGTCCACGCCTGCGCACCAGGACTGCAATCACGATAGCCAGCGCAGCGACCGGGGCCAAACGCTTCGCGATAGGCTTAGCCAAGACACGCATTGCATTGAGCTCCGCCGGCTCCTCCTGAAACTGAGCCGACGAGGCGTTCACTGTGTCCTCACCCACCTGTGACGTCTCTGGCTTCTCTTCGGGTCCACTCTCACTCTGACCTATCAGGTCGGCGAGCCTGGCGGCAAACTCACCCATAAGCTTCTCAGAGACCTCGCCAAGTACGCCACGGCCGAACTGCGCGACACGGCCAGCGATAGTAAGGTCCACGTCAACTGTCACGCGAGTACTCTCCCCGTCAGGAATGAGGCGCGCCGTCACTACCGCGCTCGCATTACCCTGACCCTTGGTTTCGCGTCCTTCGGCTCGCAGTACCGCGATATGATGCTCCTCGTCCTTGGACTCGAAGCGTGCCACTCCTGCATAGTTCGCAGTAATCGGACCGACCTTGATCTTCACTGACCCCTTGTGCTCGTCGCCCTCGACGGAGGAGAGGGAGGCACCGGGCAGACAGGGAGCGATACGCTCAAGATCGGTCAAGATCCCCCAAGCCTGATCGACCCCAACTGGGACCGTGAACTCGTTAACAATCTGCATAGCATTTCCTCTCTTTAGCACGAACTCGAGCGAGATCACTCCGGGTATCGACATCAAGCGGATCCCCTGGACACGGGACCTCGACGAGGTTCACGCGATCGAAAATCCCCCGAGCACCAACGTCTCCTTGGCGCTCAAGCAGCCCGAAGACCGACGAGGCTATCTTAACCGGGTTCCCCCTCTGACCCGCATACGTGGCGACCGCCACCCCCGTCGTTACCACACTGGACACCAAATACCAAGCTTGGGCTGGAACGAACGGCTGGTCGGCAAGGCCTACCGTGACTGCACTGAGTCCAAGGTCCTGCACGGCGTCGATGGCCAGCGCCAATGAAGACGCCAAGCCATCACGTGGACTCGGATTGTGTAGCTCTTCAAAACAGGTCGGGAGTATCCCTGCAAGGCGCTCATCCTGGGTGACGACGAAGTGCGCCCCTGCCGGCACCGCTGCCGCAGCTTCGAGCGCCCAACTCACCAGTGGCCGACCTCCGACGTCGACAAGGAGTTTGTATGTCTGGCCATCAAAGCGACTGCCAAAGCCAGCAGCAAGCACGACCAGCGCGGTCGAGGCGAGCTCCTCCGTCCGAGGTATGGCCCAGCTCACCAGGTCAGTGCCCCTTCTGAATGGATAGGACCCTCTGTCATAGAAAGTGGGCTCGCACCTCGGTGTTCGCGGCGCGCGATGATTTCTGCGAGTATCGACACAGCGGTCTCCGCGGGTGTCCGCGCGCCGATATCGAGACCGATCGGCCCAGAGACGCGGCGCTCCACCTCTTCAGGTGCAACACCTTCTGCAACAAGCCGCGCGAGGCGATCCTGTTGTGTGCGCCGTGAGCCCATCACGCCAATGTACCCAGCGTTGGTCGTGAGCGACGCCCTGATAGCTGGGACATCAAACTTGGGATCATGTGTGAGGATACAGATAGCATCACGCTCGACAAAGGTCGCGCCCCACTGTGTCAGGTAATCGTTGGGCCACGCGACATGCACCTCATCGGCCGTCGGGAAACGCTCCTTTGTGACAAAGACGGCCCGTGCATCGACCACGATAACACGGTAACCAAGAAGTTTTGCCGCCTGAGAGAGGGCATCGCTGAAGTCGACCGCACCAAAAATGAGCATCCTTGCGGGCCGAGCCGACACCGCCATGACGACCGACACCTCCTGCGAGCGAGACTGCCCTCTGCGGCCATAGGTGCGTCGGGTGCCCTGCGCCTGTGTCAAGACGCCAGCTGCATCCCGCGCCACCACCCGATCAAGATCTGCGTTGCCAAGTGTGCCTACCACCTCGTCCTCAAGAATCAACATCGAGGCACCGACCTCTGGCAATTTCACCCCACGATTCTCGTCCGCAAAGTAGGAGTCCTTGTCTTCGCTTGCTGCATAGACCGTAGCGATAACACAGGGGCTCCCTTGGTGAAGTGCATCGGCCAGTCGGTCGAGATACTCGGGAGGCCTCGGCTGCACCAGAATGTGAAATGTCCCACCACACGTCAGGCCAACGGCGAGTGCCTCGTCGTCGGAAAACCCGAAGGCTAACGTCGTAGCTAGCTCCGTGGGAGAGCTGCCGAGCAGTCCGAATGTCTGGAGCACTGGTTCGGGCGCCCCGAGTCGCGCGAGTGCCTCAGCAACCACCGCTCCCTCGACACAGCCGCCGGAGACCGACCCCGCCACCTCGCCCTCTTCGCTGACAGCCATGAGGGCGCCCGGCTCTCGAGGGCCAGACCCCTCAACCGCGACAACGGTCGCAAGCGCAAAGCGCTTTCTTTGGGAACGCCACTGTAGTACTCGATCTATAACCTCGATCATGAGAACTCTCCTTCGCTACAGACTAGTCTTGCCAGCTGCTCAAACGAGCGAATGCTCTCACCGGGCAGGAGGGCGTCGATATACGGGAGGGCAGTCGCCATTCCGCGTGCCAGCGGCGCGTAATCTGAGGCGGCAGCCAGGGGATTTACCCAAAGAATCGTGTGCGCTAGCCTCGCAAGGCGCCCCATTGCTTCGGCCATAACCTGTGGATCACCACGATCCCAGCCATCGGAAAAGACAACCACCACCGCTCCACGGGCGAGACCACGAGCGCCATAGTTGACGTTAAAATCAGCAAGCGAACTGCCTAACCGCGTGCCCCCCGCGAAATCCTCGACGGCAAGTGCGACTCGTCGCATAGCCTGATCGGGGTCCACGACGTCGAGTGCACGACTTACGTCGCTAAGGCGTGTTCCAAGCGTGAAGACATGTACATCGCCCAATGCCCGGCGTGCTGCCCAGGCAAAGTGCAATAGCCCCTCGGCATAGGCGTGCATCGATCCAGAGATATCGACAAGAAAGAGAAGCCTACGGTAATGGACACTCCGACTCTGGAAGCGGCGCCGTACCAACTCACCACCCGTCGAAACCGAGAGGCGCAGCGTCCTCGAAAGGTCGAGACGGTCCATCTTTGAACTCCTGGTGTATCGATAACTCCGTCTCCGAGGTGGCGAAAAACGGAACTGCTCGATGAGCCTGAACGCCTCCTGACGCTCCGCAGGCTCCAACGTTCGCAAATCCACCGTTCGAAGCCGCTCGACCGCTGAATAGCGAACGACCCGTTGTGCCTCGTCACTCTCCTCAATGCCGCTCTCTCCTGTATCGTCGGAGTCGAGTCCTACACTGATCTCGCGTGGGATCGTAACATCGTCACCGTCGCGGGCGCCATAAAAATACTCCACAAACCCACGCTCGAACACCTCATCATCTTGGACTGACTTAACAACGATAATGCGAGCTGCTTCGCGGACCAGGGCCTCATCGGTCACTCCTATCAATGACAGTGCCTCGACAAGGTCGCTGGCACTCGAAGGCGACACCTTGAGCCCTCGAGCCCGCAGCAACTCCACCAGGCCTGTTACCAACTCCTGGGGCGTCACTCTCCCAACCGAGCAAAGGCTCGCTTGAGGAGCGTGGAGGGTCCGAGGGCCCCTAAACGCTCCTCGTCTTCGCGATATTTGATCACTGCCCCAAGCGTCATTTCGAGCCACTCCGGCGTCACCTCGGTAGCCATTAACCGAGCAAGCGCCTTGGCCCAGTCGATCGCCTCCGCGATGCCGGGAGGTTTGACCAACCCTTGTTCCCGCAACTCCTGGACTAACGCAGCGATCTGTTCAGTAAGTCGCTCGCCTGCCTCGGGAGCTCGAAGTCGGATGATCTCCACCTCACGTGCGAAGCCTGGATGATTCACCCACAGGTACAGACAGCGCCGCTTCAGGGCATCATGGAGATCACGCGTTCGATTCGATGTGAGAATAACGATTGGTCGGACCACCGCCGATCGCGTCCCGAGTTCAGGAATAGTGATCTCGAATGTCGAAAGCAGCTCCAGCAGAAACGCCTCGAATTCATCGTCGGCACGATCCAGTTCGTCAATCAGCAGGATGGGCGGGTGTTTGGGATCTGTGTAGCCAAGCGAACGGAGCAACGGCCGTTCCACGAGGAATCGATCCTCGTAGAGCTCGGCCTCAAGCGCCGAGCGGTCGGCCCCAAGGCCTGCAGCCTCGGTTGCGCGAAGGTGCAGGAGCTGTTTGGCGTAGTCCCAGTCGTAGACGGCTTGCGTCGCATCAATTCCTTCATAACACTGCAACCGGATGAGGTCACTCTCAAACAGCCGAGACAGTGCAAGCGCAAGCTCCGTCTTACCGACGCCAGCATCTCCCTCGAGCAATAGCGGCTTTTCAAGCGCTAAGGCGAGGTAGGTCGCGGTGGTAATTTTAAGATCAGGAAGGTAGTCGACCCCACGAAGACCTATTGCGAGATCATCCGGCGTCGCGATCCCAAGCCAGTCAGTTCGTTGGTCAACCAAGTTCGCTCAAAGCCCGCTTCACGAGGACACGTGCAAGATGGCGCCGGTACTCAACGCTAGCATTGATGTCGGCCGATGGCGAGGTTCCTTCGTCGGCGACCGCAGCCGCCTCCTCAACGCTAGCCCCCGCGGACAAGCGCTCCTCGACCGCTGTTGCCCGTAATGGGGTTGGTCCCATATTGATAAATCCGACATTCGTTCGCTCGCCACGTACGGCAACAACACCAACGATCGCCCAGTCCTGTGCACGTCGGTTGAACTTCTGGAACGCGTACTTCGTGAACCCGGTGGGTACGCGAATTTCAGTCAGAATTTCATCTGGCGCGAGCGCGGTCTCCAAAAAGCCCTTGAAAAACTCGGAGGCCGCTATCTCACGACGCCCGGAGGGTCCCTCTGCCACCATGGTGGCTCCAAGTGCAAGGAGGGCAGCCGGAAAATCGGCAGCACCATCACCATGGGCCGTAGAGCCACCGATAGTGCCAACATGGCGCACCGAAGGATCACCGATCTGACCTGCAACCTTCGAGAGAATAGGGACCTCATGAGCAAGAAGCTCTGACGTCTCAACGTCACGGTGTCGAGTGAGGGCACCGATCGCGACCTGGCTTCCCTCCTTGCGAACGTAGGACAGATTCGAGATGCGTCCGATGTCTACCAACATCGAAGGCGACGCCAACCGTAGCTTCATGAGTGGTATGAGGGAATGTCCCCCTGCAAGCACCTTGGCGTCCTCATCGCTCGAGAGCATTGCGATCGCCTCTTGGACAGAACTCGCCCGCCTGTAATCAAAACTCGATGGATACATACAATTCCCTTCTTCTGGTCTGTGTTAGTCCCTATCTGGCCGCGGTTGCTTGCTGAATCAATGAATACACCCGCTCTGGCGTAGCCGGCATCGGACAGTCGGTTACCCCGAGATCCGCAAGTGCATCGACGACTGCGTTGATCACGGCAGGTGCTGAACCAATAGTGCCAGCTTCACCAACACCCTTGACTCCAAGGGGGTTGGTCGGGGAGGGCGTCACCGTCGAACCGAGCTCGAAACTCGGGAGCTCCGCAGCCGACGGTACCAGATAGTCCGCCAATGACGCATTCAGCAGCTGTCCTGAGGCATCATAGAGCGCCTCCTCATAAAGCGCTTGGGCGACCCCCTGGGTAATGCCTCCGTGGACTTGACCCTCGACAATCATCGGATTGATCTGATTCCCACAGTCATCGACCGCGATATAGCGTTCGAGCTGCACCCGACCCGTCTCCTCATCAACTTCGACCACGGCAATGTGTGTACCGTTGGGGAAGGTGAAGTTAGGTGGATCCCAGCTGATTGAGGCCTCGAGGTTCGGCTCAACGCCATCTGGAAGATTGTGGGCAGTAAAGGCTTCGAATGCGATAGCGGCAAGAGGCAACTGTTGATCCGGCGAGCCCTTGACTCGGAATGACGCGCCGACGTACTCAAGATCCTCCTCGGCTACCTCCATCTGATGTGCAGCGATCTTCAACGCCTTCTCGATAACCCGTTCGGTGGCAAGATAGATCGCCGTACCGCCGACAGAGAGTGAGCGGCTGCCATAAGTGTCCATCCCATGAGGGGCAATGGCGGTATCAGAGTGCAGCACCTCAACATCATCGGGGGAGATACCCAGCTTATCTGCTACAATCATCGACCAACTCGTCTCGTGGCCTTGGCCGTGAGGGGCGGTACCGGTCACCACCTGCACCTTCGAGGTGGGAAGAATGCGCACCGTCGCTGCCTCCCAACCACCGGCGCCGTAGTTCAGGCTTGCTAGCACCCGCGATGGTGCAAGCCCGCACATCTCGACATAACACGAGACGCCGATACCGAGCCGGCGGGGATCGCCGGCGGCACGGCGCCGCTGTTGCTCAGCGCGGAGTTCGGCGTAACCGGCGCGATCCAGCGCCTTGGCAAGGTTCTCTTGATACGAACCCGAGTCAAACACCAGTCCCGCAACCGACTCATACGGAAACTTCTCGGCCGCAATAAAGTTACGCCGACGAATCTCCGCAGGATCCATGGCCAGCTTGCGCGCCAACGTGTCCATCGCCCGTTCGATCGCGTACGTCGCCTCCGGCCGCCCGGCCCCTCGATAGGCATCGGTCGGCGTCTTATTGGTAAAAAGCCCGGTACAGGTGAAGGAGTAAGCACCTATGTCATAGACCCCGTGGTAGAGGAAGGCTCCTAGCAACGGGACGCCAGGGGTGACCAGCTGGAGGTAGGCACCCATATCGGCGAGCAACTTCACGCGCACCGCAGTAACCTTGCCATCCGCATTGGCCGCTAGCTCCATGTACTGCACCTGACCCCGGCCATGAATCGTCGCCATGGTGCCCTCGCCACGCTCCTCGGTGAACCGGACGGGCTGGCGCAGCCGGCGGGCCAACACGAGACACAGCAGCTCCTCAGCGTAGACGTCAAGTTTCGATCCAAAACCGCCACCGACTGAGGGCGCCACCACCCGTAGCTTCGTCTCCGGGATGCCCGTCGTGAGTGCGAGCATCACTCGCAGCACATGTGGAATCTGGGTCGCGGAGTACACGGTATAGTCACCACCCATCGGCGACGGCACCACCACCATTGCCCTCGGCTCCATGGCGGCAGGTATGAGCCGTTGCTGTACGTAGCGCTCGCTCACCGTCACAGCCGCCTCGCGGAAGGCCGCCTCGACCGCCTCCGGGTTTGGGTCGAGGGACCAGACAAAGCTGGCGTTGCTATCGAGCTCCTCATGCGCCAGGGAGGCGTCAGTGACCGCATCCTCGAGATCGAGCACCGGTGTCAACTCCTCGTACTCGACGATGACCGCACCGGCGGCGTCAACCGCCTCGATCTGTGAACGAGCAACAACAGCGACAACACACTCGCCGGCATAGTGCACATACTCAGTGGCGAGCGGATAATGAGCAGGGTTCTTCATATCGGGGGTCACCGGCCACGCGCACGGCATCGGGGCTGCCCACTCTGACTGTAGATCTTGACCGGTCAGAACCGCTACCACGCCTGGCATCGACCTTGCAGCGTTGGCATCTACGTGTAGAATCTTCGCGTGCGCATGCGGTGAGCGAACCAATACCAAATGGAGGGCCCCGGGAACCACGAGATCGTCGGAGAAACGATTCTCACCCGAAAGCAGTCCGGGATCCTCGCGTCGTAGCCGACGCTCTCCGATAATTCGCTCCTGCTGTGGTGAATCGGTCATGGTCATCGACTTGCCCCCATCGCTTCCTTAGCTGCCAACACCGCCTTGACTATGTTGTGGTATCCCGTGCATCGACAGAGGTTGCCCTCAAGGCCCTCCCGAACCGTCGCTTCGTCAAGGGTGTCGTGCTCTGCCAGAATCGACATCGAGACCATGACCATACCGGGAGTGCAGTACCCGCATTGAAGCGCATGATTCTCTTGGAAAGCTCGCTGGAGTGGATGTAGCGTACCATCAAGGTCAGCGAGTCCCTCGATGGTGGTCACTGCTCTTCCGTCAGCCTGGGCAGCTAAAACCGTACAGGACTTAACCGACTCACCATCAAGAAGAACCGTGCATGCACCACACGACGAGGTATCACAGCCAACGTTGGTGCCGGTCAATGCAAAATGCTCCCGCAGGAGATGGACAAGCAGCGTCCTTGGCTCGACGTCCGCTACCCTCTCCTGTCCGTTCACCGTAACTTCTACGCGCACTCGTCCTCCTTTTGTCGGGATCGTACTCGTGGCCGAAGAGGAGCTACGCACCCCCATCGCAATGGCTCACGTACCCGAAACTAGCACGAAACTGGTGCCTGTGGGGTTCGCATGCGAAAAAGACTCCTTGAGGTTGCCGGGATCGCCGGTATCGCGCGAGCCAACGGGCACCTGCGCGCCGGCTCCAACCCTAACGGCCTGCTCCGACCCGTCACCGCATCGTAACGACGCACGCTGGCGCCAACAGCACACCAAGGTCCATAGTCTGGGCCCTTGCAGCACTCGGTCTTGATCTCGGCAGAGCCCTACTCCTGCTCATAGCCACAAGCCTCAATCGACGAACAGACTCCACTCCCCCACGACGACGGCGACCATCATGAGAATTGCCTCCGCTCAGACACCGAACATTGGAATCTCAATGTGGTACAATCAGTAGGAGAGATATCGGGGTTTCATGGTACTGACCGTTGTCGTCGTCCTAGTCGTTGTGGGCCTGCTCATCGGGGTAGGTATCCATGTGGGTCCGCACGGATCGATCGTCACCGCATCGGTTGGCATGTTGGCGGGTATCGTCTTGACGTTGCTGATCAGCCATTCGCACTCCTCCTTAACCGCCCTCCTATGGACGCTCGTCGTGGTGCTATTTATCGCGGCGATCACCGTGCTGCTGGCGGGTATTCGAGGATTGCGGAGTACGCAGTACCACTCCAAGGAGTCAGTCCCGGGTCTTACCAAGCTTCTCGATTCGGCCGGAGTCGCTACTTCCCGTCTCGACCCTATTGGAACGGTGCAGATTGCAGGTAAAGGCTGG
The DNA here is from genome assembly GCA_021806545.1 of Actinomycetes bacterium. Taxonomy (GTDB): domain Bacteria; phylum Actinomycetota; class Acidimicrobiia; order Acidimicrobiales; family Acidimicrobiaceae; genus Ferrimicrobium. Next base: position 11,612 of record JAJZXI010000009.1, read on the forward strand.
TCAGCACTCAACGATGCCGACGAGCCTATCGAGGTTGGCACCACGGTCTTTGTAACGAGAATTGAAGGCCTCAAACTCCACGTCATCCCAGAAGCCCCTGAGGGGAACAATCGAAAGGAAACGCCATGATAGCGGCGGGAATCATCGCTTTAATTATTCTGATCATCGTCTTGCTCGTGTTGACACGCACGATAAAGATCCTCAAGGAGTACCAACGAGTCGTGGTGTTCCGGCTCGGCCGCTCCATTGGCTCAAAGGGACCCGGGCTTTTGCTCATCAACCCAGTGATCGACCGTTTGAATCTGGTCGATCTGCGGGAGCAGTACTTTGAGATCCCTCATCAGACCGCGATCACGAAGGACAATGCTCCGATATCCATTGACTTCATCATGTTCTACCAGGTGATCGACCCGGTCCAATCGGTGGTTGCAGTTCAGAACTTCTCCGGCGCTGCGCTGAATGTCGCCGCGACGACCTTGCGCAGCGTCGTCGGGGACATGTCGCTCGACGACGTTCTCTCGCGACGCGAAGACATGAACTCGCTGCTGCGGCTAAGGCTCGACGAGGTGACTGAACGATGGGGAGTCAAGGTCTCAAACGTCGAGGTTCGTGAGATCAACCCGCCGCCGGCCGTTCAGGATGCAATGACCCGCCAAATGTCGGCAGAACGCACACGCCGGGCGGTTGTTACCGAATCTGAGGGGCAAAAGCAGGCGGCAGTCACCGTGGCCGAGGGGCAAAAGCAGGCGGCAGTCCTAGCGGCTGAAGGGCAGAAGCAGGCCACTATTCTCGCTGCGGAGGCCGAACGCGAATCGGCAAAGCTCAGAGCACAGGGCCTTTCAGACGCACTCGAAGCCGTGAACACGAACGCTGCGCGCTCCGATGCCAACGTACTAACGCTCCAATACCTCGAGACGCTGCGACAACTCGCCCAATCTCCGTCCACAAAGTTCGTCATCCCTGCCGAACTCACGGGGTTGGTAGCCACCATGGGACAGGCGACTCGCGCCGCGATGGAGGTCGTTCAGCCGTCGACCAACGGTAAGTCAAATCTGGACAAGACGCCGAGCATTAACTGATAGGCGCTGTCGATCCTCCTGCGTTGACTTCTAAACGATGTATCGCTGGCGGGATCGCGGCTCCCGACATGCGATGCCCACCTCACTGGCGCGGTCCATCTCTTGGCGGGTGCTGTCGCGATGTGAGCAAGGCTGCTGCCAGCGATAGCCCGCTGCGCTCCGCCCCCTTTGGGAGTTCGACACCTCCGCGCTCGGCCAACCTGAGCTAGCTCGCCTGAATCTCTCCACAGATCCCGTGGTCAATCTGGCTGTCTAGCAGCGTGAACGCTACCACGCTCCTCCTCATCACCACCACGCAAGGCTGACAGGCGACCGCAGGGGCAGCGTCCATCACCACCTTCGCCGTAGTACCCGGTACAAGTTCGGGGGCCCGCATGCCGTTCACCACCTACACTAGGCAACGTGAGCGGCGCGACGGTAGAGGCGAGGCGAGGTCCGACCATTAGCATCGTCGATCAAGATGACCGAGGCGGCGTCAGCACCTCGACGCTCGTCGAGCGGGCAATGCTAACTGACCAGCCACAGCCTGTATCTGCACTGATCGACGACTGGCTGATCTCGTCAGGCACCATTGGCATGCCCAATCACGCCCGGATCTCGGAGGCAATAGTCGAGCTCGACCGTTTCGAAGTCAACCCGCGCACCCTGACCACCGTCGGTTACCACGGGAATCGCCTCGGGTGCTTGCTCGAAAGCTTCCAGAAGTGGTACCGCGAACACTCGGACAGACTATCCGATACAGCACCCCTACCCCTGGAACCCTGGTCGCTCGCCAGCGCCGATATCAGCATCAGTGCTCCCGCGGAGCTCGCTCGCCTTGCCGGTTTCGCATCCGACAACGCAAAGCTCACCATTTCCCGATGGCGGTCACCCGAGTTCGACCCATCGGTCAGGAGGATCATCGAGCAACTCACCACGGAGGGCTTCACCCTGTCCGGCCAGTTCCAATGGGCACCTCGACCAACGGTCGACGCCAACGTCCATCAATTCGCGGATCCCGACGAAGAGGTCGCCTGGGTGCTGGCCGAGCTTTCCAACCTTGTGCACCACGGCGACTTCGCAACGGACGAGATCGTCATCTACGCGCCATCGGAGCCCAGTTACCAGCGAGCCCTGCGACATTACAGCACCTCATTCGGCCTGCCCATCTACCGGCACGACAAGCGCCGGGCTGACGTAACCAACTTGGGCCGCCACCTGATGGAGCTCGTTGAATTTCTCGAGTTCGGTCGTGTGCTTGGTTCTGCTCACCGTAGTCGTGCACTCGCCAACCTGGTAGCACAAACAGGTGTCCCATCACACGACGTTGGGCGCGGGGAACTCACCTCGTGGTTCACGCGAACGATGGATCATCTCGTCAAACGCCCCGGCCTCAGCTCACAGGTCACACCACTCGACTTACGGCTGGTGGCCGATCTGACGCTTGAGCTGGAGCGTTCGCCGACTGCCGGGAGGGAAAACACGACCGTCACGGAGTTTCTCGGCGTCGTCCTTCAACTCCTCCACCTCATCGATCTCGACACAGCCTCCAACACCAACGGCATCCGAGTCGCTGATCTCGGGAGTCAGATCCATAGCTATGCACTGGTCGCCGTGCTCGGCGCCGTCGATGGTCACTTCCCGTCCGTCTTAGCGGAGAACCCCGTTTTGCCGCTCGCAGTGCGCGACCGTATCGAGGGTTTGCCGACGACCGCTGAGCTCGTCCAGATGCGACGCATCGGTGCCATCGGAGCCCTACAGGCGGCACGTCGCCACCTCATCGTCACAACCGCAAAGCGGATTGGTTCCGAGAGAACACTCCCGAGTCTGCTTCTCGAGGAGCTTGGCCTGCTCGCGACGAGTGCGCCGCCACGTTTTGCCGTTCTCCCCATGGAGCGCCAGCCCCTGGTGCCCGCTGCCACACCTCTAGGCGAACGCCTCGACCAGGCCGTGACTATCGAACGAAGTCGCATTCACGAGAGCGAACCCGGCGAATACACCGGCCAGGTCGGCCCACTCTCAGCCCGCAGCCTTTCACCGACTCAGCTCGAGGACCTTGGTCAATGCCCGTTCCGATGGTTCCTCAAGCATCACCTTCGCGTCCACGCTCCGGATGAGGCAACCAACGAACCCGACCCGCGCCTTTTGGGTCAATTGGTACATGCAGTGCTTGAACGACTAACCGAGCAGGAGCGCTCCGAACTAGATGTCTTGGCGATCGAGTCGATGCTGCAGGCTCATGCCTCTCCCTCGCTGCAAGAGCAAACCCCAAACTGGCGACCCATTCGTGCCGAAATCGCAAAGCAGCTGTGGGCTGTCATCAATCACCCCGAGTTTGCCCCTCCTGGTTACTTCCCGCGTGTGGAGCTCGAACTTCGGGGCGACTGGTACGGAATACCGGTCGTTGGCCGAATCGATCGACTTGACGAGACCGGACCCGAAGGCCATCGGATTATCGACTACAAGTACTCGAAGTCCGCACCAGTCGGAATCCAAAACGCCGAGCGCCGTCTCGTGGTCGATGTACAACTATCCGTCTATACCCAGCTGGTCGAACAATGCGTAGGACACGTGGTGAGCGCCAAGTATTGCCTCGTCAAAAAGGCGGAGTTCATCAAACCACCTGGCTCCTCGAAAGGTGATACCCCGGCGATCGAGGCCTCCGCCCTCATAGCGGAGCGCCTTCGCACCGGCTGCCTTCCTGTGGCACCCGACGGTGATCGGCTCGCCTGCAAGTATTGCGATCATGCCCAGGCCTGTCGGATTGCGAGCGCCAATGCCGGTTAGCCGGTCGAGGCGCATGCGAACCGACACCGGTATGTGCCGACACGATTCTGCTCCGGTTCTCGATCGGAGTCATCGATAATGGGGCTCAACCCCCGTCAGCTTGAAGCGGTCGCTGCACAAGGTACGGTTGCAATCTCGGCCGGCGCAGGAACCGGCAAGACACAGACGATGGCGGCTCGTTATCTTGCCCATGTCGAGGCAGGTATGCGACCGCTTGAGGTCGTAGCCGTGACCTTCACCGTTCGAGCGGCATCAGAGCTTCGCCGACGGATCCTCGAACAGCTGCGAGAAAAGCTCCCCATCAACGACCCACGGATCCTCGAGGTTGAGGTTGCACCTATTGGCACCATCCACTCACTGTGCCAACGTATCTGCAGTGAATTCCCGGTCGAGTCGGGACTCAATTACGACTTCGTCGTTGCCGACGAGACCACTTACCAGCAGCTCTTGGCTCAGGAGCTGCCCCATCTCCTCGAGGCGGTTCCTCCCAACACCTACGAGTTGATCGACTACTCCGCGCTCAAGGGGTTCGTCGCAAGTTTCCTCGGTGACCTGGAGAAGTTTCGACGCGCCATGACGGTCGACATCGCGGAGATTAAGGCCAGCATCGCCGCCGCACGACTCCGGGTGCTCGAAGACGGAGCCCTGCCCCTCTTCGAGCACCAGTTGAGCCAGTGCGAGGCGCTCACTTTGAACGACCGAATTGAGCAGGCTCGGCGGGTAGCGCTCGCGGGTCTACGGTCACTGTTACACGGCGACGATGCAGGCTTTGGTATGTTGGCGGCCATTGATCTACGTGGGGGCTCCGCAAAAAACTGGATCCCCGGCGAGCTGACGCTCATCAAGGACACGCTTCGCGCACTACGCGACTATCTGCGTTCACTGCCCAGCTATGTCGTCTACGGATTCAACCAGACCGACGAAGAGCACCAGGTGATCCTTCAGGAGGTCTCCAAGGCGGTGGAACTCGTAGCGGCGCAGCTCGTCGAGCTCAAACGATCACGTGGCATCGCCGACTTCAACGACCTCGAGCTGCACGCCGTGCAAGCCCTCAAAGATGACATGGTCTGCAGGGAACTCACCACCCGGTTTCGAGCCATTCTGGTCGATGAGGTACAGGACATAAGCCCACTACAGTACGAGCTTCTCACCCGGCTCGGACGTGCGGCGTCGCTCGCTGCAGTCGGCGACGTCAAACAGTCGCTCTATCGCTTCCGCGGCGCCGATCCAGACCTCTTCGCGCGACAGATCGCTCAAAGCGCCGTACACGTCACCCTCGAAGAGAACTACCGCACCGTTCCGGGGCTCGTAGAGTTCGTCAACCACACCTTCGATGGGCTCCTACCGGAGTACGAAGCGCTCAGTCCTCGCCGTACGACGTCCTTCCCACGGCCGCCCGTCGAGATACTCCTCGTCGACGACTCTTCAGATGCGACGCTCACGCAGAGGCGTCAAGCCCTCGCACGCCAAATAGGCCATCGTATCTTCGGTCTTCTCGAGGAGCCCTTTGAGATCGTCGACCCTCGAACGAACCTACGCCGCCAGGTGCGGCCCCATGACATCGCGATTATCTCATCCCGATGGACAATGCTCGACGCGGTTGCCGAGGAGCTGCAGCGCGTTGGGCTCGTGGCCAACATCGTTGGTGGTGGCCAACTGCTTGGCACGCAGGAGGCTCTCGATGTGTTGACCATCCTCGCATTCTGTGATAACCCCCACGACGATCTTGCCTGCATAGCGCTCATGCGATCACCGATGATTGGCATCAGTGATCGCGAACTTGCAACGTTGGCAGAACGCAAAGGACGCTCCGTCTCGTGGTTCAGTTTTCTCAACGACGAACTCAGGGGCGATCCACGGCTCGAGGCACTGAAGTACTTGCCATACTCCCCCACTGCGCTCTCGCCAAGCGATCAGCTGGCCCAGGCTGGAGATCTACTCCTGTACCCGGAACTCCTTGCACGACTCAATCATCACGAACGCCGTCGCGCTGACTGGATCGCACTCCTTGATCTCGTCGATGACCGAAGCAGGGAGGGCCTCGACACCCAAGCAGTCATCATGTACCTACGTCAAGCTATCAGTGATCAAGCGCGTATTCGACGACCACCCATTGAGGCAGAGGACTCGGTCTCACTCGTGACGATCCACGCCTCCAAGGGGCTGGAATGGCCGATCACATTCGTGATCGACCTGGATCGTAGCCCAAGCCGCTCACCCAGGCAGCTCATTGATCCACACCGAGGTGTCGCCTTCACCCTCAACGGGGAGCCGTCCGGCCACCTGTCATGGATCTACGAACACCAGCTGAGAGAAGATCTCCTCGAGGAACATCGCCGATGGTATGTCGCCACTACGCGAGCCCGCGATCATCTCATTTTGGGCTTTGCTTCGCGGTCGCAGGTTGATGAACTTCTTACCCGAGTCGAAGAACAGTTCCAGGTGTCTCAGATCCCCATCGACATTGCGCCGGCAACCCCACGCATCACGCCTGAGGCTCGGACCGCACGCTACCGATTACCAGCGGTCGACCTCAGTACCCCTTCGCCGGCGATCCGTCGATCAATCACGAGCCGAGCACTCGATGACTTCCGCCGCTGTCCGCTCCTGCTCGCCTCGTCGGAGCCCCCGTTTGGACCCGTGGGTCGGCTCCGCACGCTGTTAAGCCAACGCGCACGCGATGGCCTTTCGGTCAGTGAGCGCGATCTACCGTGGATGGGAGCACGCGATGCGCGTACACTCTTGCAAGCGGTGGGAGGCTACCAACTGCAACTCGCTTCTCACCTGATTAAACGGCCAGCGCTACGCGAAGGTACCACCAGAATCGGAGCCTGGTCAATTGCGTGGGGTCCTTTCCTCGACGACCAAGAGTCTCTCATCGATCTCGCCTTCGACGAAGGTGACCTCGTCGGCCTAGCCCTTGCCCACGCGGAGCAACCAGTTTCCCGAGCCGGTATCTATTATCTCACCCAGTCACGCATCCACTGGCTCTCACCGCCGGAGTTGGCACGAACCGCGGCGCAACTGACCTCACTGGTGCACGAACTCAGCAGCAAACCGCCAAGTCCGCGTGAAGACCGTGCATCGGTGTGCCGAAACTGTCGGCGCAGCGACGTGTGTCACTGGGTTCAGTCCCAAGACCATAGGCTCTAACCGTGTCCTCAATTGATCTCGCAGGCTTCATAACCGACGTCAAAGGCCAAGCTGTCCACCACGGCTTTCACGTGCACGACGAACGTCACTTCATGGAGACCTATTCACTCCGCCAGTGGTGGGAGGTTGACCTGCACCCCGAATCCGGCTGTGGATCTCCAATGGAGCTTCATCTGGCGCTCGACGTTGACCCACGCGTCCTTCTTGCCTTTGACGACGCGGTGACGACTGCGGCAGATCCCGACTCCATCCCGGATGATTTCTTTTTCCCTTTGACCCTGACCTGGACCTTACCCGCGCCCACTATCGATCTTCTCAACCTCGCACTCAACCTCGCAGGACTGACGGGGATGTCACTCCCGTTGGAGGTCGCGGCAACCGACAGCTACGGCTCCCCAGCTGCGACGCCAGAGCGTGCCATCAGCGTGACGGCCCGTCGATCGGTGTCGCTATCAAAAATTCTCGAAGGAGAGGAGACGATCGTTGAAACACTTCAGCGCGCTAACGACGTCAGTCTTTTTCTCCTCAAACTCGTCCAATAGCCTCCGATGCAAGATCGCCCCATCCAAATACGAAGGCGGGACCGAACTCAAGGCACGGAAACACAACGAAGAGAAATGAGTGACGCCTCTCTGGTGGTCGCGGTGGCCCGCTACAACCAGATGCGCTCGCAGAGATTTTCGGCGGCACGGACGAGCGGTACATGCGCTCGTCAAACGAGTGACGCACGACTCGGCACTGGCTGAAGAGGTCACACAAGAGCTCTTCGTCCGCCTGTGGAATGAACCCGAGCGTTACGACCCTGCACGCGGGACGTTGCGCACCTTCCTTTTGCTGCAGGCCCAGCGACGTTCCATCGACATTATCCGGTCCGAAGAAGCACGAAAGCGGCGAGAGCTCAGTGACGCTGCCACCATCGCGACGTCCTCCTACAATATCGACCATGAGTTTGGCGATCTCGCAGACAGAGAGACTCCTATTACATCCCGCGATGGGCCCCGTGCAAACCCGAGCCAAGTTTGTTACACGGTAGGGCTGCTGGGCTCCTCGGCGGCTGGCCCAGCACCTGATAGGTACTATCGGATAGTTTGCCCTTTGAGATCGGTCCTTGAGACGACCGAACCGCAAGCCAGGAATGCGCCACGAGTAGGATCGAGGGATGACCGAAACGCTATTTAGCCGTGTGCAGGCCAACCTCGATATGCTCAACCACGCTATCGTTGATCAGATCAGATCCTTGGTGAGTTCAGGCACCCTCGAGACCGAGCAAGTCAAGGCCTATCAGCTTTCCCAAAGTGCCGCAGCGTTGCTCGCGATACCGACCATGATCGAGTATGCGGCGCACGGAGAACACGAACGAGACGTCGCGGCTCTGTACTGTGTGCAGACGTTGCGCGACACCGCGGCATCACTTCTGCAGGCAGGGCTCCTCGACCCTCTCGTGAGTCAGAGCATATTTTCGAGCGATCTTCAGATCGACACTGGGGTGGTTCAGCGAGTGGCGCTCGATCCAGGCCCGGCTCACCTCAGCACTGACTTGGAGTTGGCCGCCGATGCATTTCGGCGCGTTGCTGAGGACAAGATAGCCCCTTATGCCGACGAAATACATCGCCATAACCTGGATATCCCCGAGGCAATCATCGATCAACTGGCCCAAATGGGCGCCTTTGGCCTGTCGATTCCGGAGCAATTTGGCGGCTCGTCAACCGAGAGCGCCGAGGATCTGATTGCCATGCTCATCGCCACTGAGGAGCTTTCACGTGCCTCCCTCGGCGCCGGCGGTTCCTTGATCACCCGACCGGAGATTCTCTCCAAGGCCCTCCTCGCAGGGGGGACCCAGGAGCAGAAGCAACGTTACCTGCCGGCGCTTGCCTCCGGCGAGCTCATGGGCGCGGTCGCGGTTACCGAGCCGGACTTCGGCTCCGACGTTGCTCACATCACAACCACCGCCACGCCTACCGCCGACGGTTGGCGCATCAGTGGCACCAAGACCTGGTGCACCTTCGCGGGAAGGGCCGAAATCCTTGCCGTCTTGGCACGAACCGACCCTGACCGTAACCTCGGACATCGGGGCCTCTCCTTGTTCTTCGTCGACAAGCCTCGGTTCCAGGGAGAGAGTTTTCGCTACGAGGCCAATGGTGGCGTCATAGAGGGCCGTGCTATCGCTACGCTTGGCTACCGTGGAATGCACTCCTACGAGGTAAGTCTCGACAACGTCCTGGTTCCAGAGAACCAGCTGATCGGCGAGTCGGGTGGCCTCGGTCGGGGGTTCTACCTCCAAATGGCCGGGTTCGAGAACGGAAGAATCCAGACGGCCGCTCGGGCTATTGGCGTCATGCAGGCAGCTTATGAGGCCGCCCGTACCTACGCAGAGGGACGCTTGGTGTTTGGCCAGTCTTTGATCGACTACCAGCTCACCCGGGCCAAGCTCGCAAGGATTGCGGCAACCATTCAGGCGGGGCGACAGCTGACCTATGCGGTGGCGCGACTACTCGCACACCACCAAGGATCTCTTGAAGCATCGATGACCAAGGCGTATACCTGTCGGGCAGCCGAGTGGGTCACGAGGGAGGCCATGCAGCTTCATGGTGGGATGGGTTATGCAGAGGAGTACCCAGTGAGCCGGTACTTCGTCGATGCGCGGGTCCTCTCCATCTTCGAGGGTGCAGAGGAGACGCTGGCGCTCAAGGTGATCGCGAGAGGGCTTGCCCGTCGGTAGGTCGGTAGGTTCTCGTGACTCAGCCGCAATCGCTACACTGGCCTTGACCGAACACGAACACACGCAATCTTTGGTACGACAGCCAACATGATCAAGCATTGATGCGTCCTTGCCGATCAGAGCAAGATCGATGACGATTGCCACAATAGGTGGTCACAACAAGAAAGGGAAGGTGAGTTCGCTGCGTAGGCTACTTGGCAACCTCCTACTTAGCCTTGGGATCCTTGCGGGAACGATCGCCATTTTGGCTCATCTGTGCCTGCTTACCATCTTCAACCCCAACCGATTGGCCAATGACGCACAAACGCTCAGTGCGAGCCCAACGATTCAGTCCGCAATTGCCGATGGGCTCACCAACGCGCTGGCGCCCATCACCGGGGTATCGGGGATTGTTGTCTCCCACGCCGAACTCCAATCCATCGTTGCTGCTGCTATGCGCCAGCCCCAAGTCAGAGATCAATTTGTCAGCGCCATTCGTCAGGCCGATGGACACTTGCTCGGCACCAACCAGGCTCCGGTCACCATCGGCGGGCCGGGACTCACTCAGTTCATCGCGGCCGGTATATCGCAGTACTCGAGTTCGCTGGGCAATGCGGTGCAGCAGACAAACCTCAGGATCGCAATTCCGGGCGCCGACCTACCAAACCTTGGTCCTCTGGCCCGGGCCGCTCGGATAGCCGTCCCGATCGCCACCGACGCCGCTATCGTACTCTTTCTCCTCGCGCTCATCATCCACAAAGCGAGATCGGCGGTAATCGCTCGAATCGGCAAGTGGCTCATCGCGATGTCCATCGTTGCGGTGCTGATCTTTTGGGCTCTACCCACGTACCTCTTACCAAAGATCCACCTGAGCTGGGCGCTGCTCGCCTCGGTCATCCTCAAAGCAACCGGTCAGGGGGTCACCGTGTTCTACCTCGAGCTGGCCGTCTCCGGCGTCATACTCTACCTGCTCTCGAAGATCGCCACAAAGCTCGTTTGATGCGCGAAGCGATGTCGGTGTCCAGTGTTAGCTACGCGGCGTGCGGACCATATGAGCCTTTTCCCCTCGTGCTCGGAACTTGACGGCCATCTTCCGGCTCGCTTCATCGATCATCTCATCGCCAAACATGACGGCTCCGCGGCCAGCACCGCCCGTGGCCGCCTCATAGGCATCCAGCAGGTCGCATGCCTTGTCGAAGAGCTCTTGAGACGGACGATAGACATCGTTGAGCACCTCAACTTGGGTCGGATGAATCGCCCACTTGCCGTCATAACCGAGCATGGCTGATCGCTGCGCGTACCGACGCAACCCATCAAGGTCAGCGATCTTGAGATAGGGACCATCGATCACTTGAATGCCGGCTGCTCTCGCCGCCATCAAGATTTTGGAAAAGACGTAATGGAAGTGATCACCCGGATACTCAGGCACCTCAACACCACCGGTCAGCACCGGCATCTCCATCGACGCAGCAAAGTCGGCGGGACCGAACACCACCGCCTCCACGCGTGGCGAGGCCGCACAAATCTCCTCGACGTTGATCAGTCCTGTCGTCGTCTCGATCTGAACCTCGAGTCCGATATGGCCAGGCTCCAAGCCAACCTCTGCCTCAATCTGAGTCAGGAGCAGGTCGGTCGCGACGACCTGGGCCGCGTTCTGCACTTTGGGCAACATGATCTCGTCCAGCCGCTCACCAGCACCGGTGACAACCTCCACAATGTCACGAAACGTCAAAACGGTATCCCAGGCGTTGACGCGCACGCACAGCACTCGATCATCCCAACCACCGGCAGCGATCGCGCGAGCCACCGTTGCCCGCGCCGCAACCTTCTCCGACGGGGCGACCGAGTCCTCAAGGTCCAGGAACGTCATGTCGGCCCCGATATCGTGGGCCTTGGTGATGAACCGCTCGCTAGAGCCGGGAACCGAGAGACAAGAACGACGCAACAAAGAGCGAGAACGTAGTGACATGGGATTATCCTAGGCGATGATATCCGCACCGCGATCACATACCTACTGGCGCTGACGCGCGGCACCTAGCGCAAACTCCTGTGCTTCCGGATGCTTGTGTAGAGGGCCTCAGCGCTCGAAGGTCTTACAGATAAGGAGCCGTGCAGCCTCATCCCTACCGACTTGGCTGATATTCCCGTTTGAACCACACGCGCCCACCGATCACGCGATGCAGAGTTCGAACCAGAGGAATCCGTAGGGGGCAAGGGTCAGCCGATACGCACCCTCGGTATCAATAGTAGGAAACGGGGTCATGCCTAGCAACTCCACTGGCACACGACCACTCCAGTTCGCCAGGTCAACGGTGACCGGCTGCACCTTGGATGCGAAATTCACGACACAGAGCACCACTCGTTCATCCTGGGCAAGGAACCGCGCAAACGCGAGCACGCTGTCGTTATCGACAGACAGCAGCTCGAAATCGCCGTCACCGAGCACTGACTCCCGATGCCGAACCGAGAGCATTTCCCGGGTCCATCGAAGGAACGACGACGGGTTGTTCATCTGCGACTCGACATTGACCACCTGATAGCCGTAGACTGGGTCGATGATAGGGCTGGAGTACAGCCGGGCGGGATCGGCACGCGAGAATCCTCCGTTGCGGTCGGGCGACCACTGCATCGGAGTACGGACCGAATCTCTATCGCCGAGGTAGATGTTGTCACCCATCAGGATCTCATCACCGTAGTAGAGGATCGGGGCACCAGGTAGTGAGAGGATCAGCGCGTGCAAGAGTTCGGCTACGCGCCGATCATTGTCGATGAGCGGCGCGAGACGGCGCCCTATACCAACGTTGCGACGAGAGATCGGATCACTCGCAAACGCGCTATAGAGAAACTCACGCTCCTGCTCCGTCACCATCTCGAGCGTGAGTTCGTCATGGTTGCGGAGGAAAATCCCCCACTGACAACCCGACGGGATCTGAGGTGTCTGGCGCAACGCCTCCGCGGTCGGCAGCGCGCTCTCGGTCTTGACACTCAAGAAGAGTCGAGGCATCAACGGGAAGTGGTAGCACATATGGCACTCGTCGCCATTGCCAAAATAATTTACTACGTCGACGGGAGGCTGATTGACCTCGGCGAGGAGAACCGCCTCGGGAAATTCAGCGTCCACCAGCGACCGGATCCGCTTCAAGAAGGCGTGTGTCGCCGGGAGGTTCTCGCAGCGGGTGCCCTCCTCCTGAAACAGATAAGCTGCGGCATCAAGTCGAAACCCATCAAAGCCCAAGGAAAGCCAGTAACGCATCACCTGAAGAATCGCCTCCTGCACCTGCGGGTTCTCATAGTTGAGATCCGGCTGGTGGGCGAAGAAACGGTGCCAGTAGTACTGTTCACGTTCAGGCGAGTAGGTCCAGTTCGAACTCTGTGAATCAACAAAGATGACAGGGGCCGACTGGTAACCGTTGTCGTCGTCTGCCCAGACATACCAATCGGCCTTTGGGTTGTCGCGCGACATCTTCGACTCGAGAAACCATGGATGTTGGTCGCTGGTGTGGTTGAGCACCATGTCAGCAATCACCCTGATGCCTCGTAGATGCGCCTGGGTCAACAGCTCCTCGATATCGGTCACGCTCCCGTAGGCCGGGTGCACACTCAGGTAATCCGAGACGTCGTAACCACCGTCCCTCCACGGCGACGCATAGAACGGCAAGAGCCATAGACAGTCGATACCGAGCCATTCGAGGTAATCGAGCTTGGCAGTAACCCCACGGATATCACCTTGACCATCGCCCGTCGCGTCAAAGAACCCACGAACGTAGACCTCATAAAACACCGCACGCTGGTACCAGGTTCGCTCACCGCCCAGCGCGAACATTCTCCGCGAGGGGTCAAGCACCTAGCGGCCCTCGAACTGGGCTTTACCAGGCCCATTCTCGAAGAACGACTGGATACCGACCTCAGCGTCTCGCGTTCCAAACACCTGGCCAAAATAAGCCTTTTCAAGCTCGAGCCCCTCACTCAGGCTTGTCGAGAGCCCTCCATCAATGGCGCGTTTCGCAAAAGACTGCGCTACGAGCGGACCATGGGCAAATTCGGTGGCCCAGGCAACGGCCGTGGCCAATGCATCGCCATCAGGTACAACACGATCGACGAGTCCCCACGCAAGCGCACGGTCGGCGTCGACCGCCTGACCCCCGAGAATCATCTCCTTGGCCCGGGATGCCCCGATCAGTCGTGGAAGGCGTTGGGTGCCTCCACCTCCTGGAATGATACCAAGTGCGATCTCTGGCTGCCCAAGCTTTGCCCCGGTACCCGCGACCCTGAAATCACATGCCAGCGCCAATTCCAGGCCGCCGCCAAGCGCATAACCCTCGATCGCAGCAATCACCACCCTTGGCAACGTGCTGAGCGCGTTGAGCGCCCAGTGAAAGTATTGGCCCATCTCGCGACCCACTGCCATGCCTCCAAACTCGCTAATCTCGGCACCGGCCGCGAAAATACGTGTCGAGCCGGTCACGACGACCGCCGCCGGAGGATTCAATGCCATGGCATTTGCATGCGTCCACAGCTCTTCAAGTAACGCCTTCGATAAGGCATTGGCCTTTGGCCGGTTCAAGCGAAGAACAACGACGTTGTCCTCGGTCTCCTCTCGGATCAGAAACTCCTCCATCGTTACTCCCTCTCCTCCCTCTCCAGAGAGACATCTATTGACCCGACAAGCTCCGCGGCAGCCTTCAAAGGGGTCAACGAACCGTCGCGCACGCGCTCTCGAAGGTCGCTGCCGCTCATAGCCCGTTCCACCGCTTGATGCAACGTAGCCATCACCAACCGATCAAACTCAGCCAATCGTCTCGCAGCCCTGCGCCGAGACAATTCGCCACTAGCCTCCAACTCCCCTTTGAATTCTGCTAGCGTTGCAAACAGGGCATCTACCCCTTCACCATTGGTCGCAGTGGTTTCGACAATCGGAGGCCGGCGGTCGCTGGGGCTCATCTCGAGCATATTCTCCAAATCGCGGCGTGTATCGCGTAGGCCGGGGCGGTCCGCCTTGTTGATGACGAAGATGTCGGCAATCTCCATCAGTCCGGCTTTGTTCGCCTGAATCGAGTCACCCCAACCAGGGTTGACCACCACCACCGTTGCATCCGCCTCGCCGGTGATCTCGATCTCGACCTGACCCACACCGACCGTCTCGACCAAGACCCAGGGGAAGCTGAGTGCCTCAAGGAGGCGCACGATACGTGGGACCGAGACCGTGAGACCGCCAAGATGACCGCGGGTAGCCAGCGATCGTATATAGACCCCTGCATCCTGGGTGTGACCCTGCATGCGCACCCGGTCACCCAAGATGGCACCCCCACTGAACGGCGATGAGGGATCGACTGCCAACACCGCTACCCGTTCGTCGGTGGCCCGGATCTGACCAAGCAGTCGATCAACCAGGGTTGATTTACCGCTGCCTGGCGCGCCAGTGACCCCAACAACGAACCCAGCCTCCGCCTGACCCGCAAGCCAGTCCTCAAGGTCCTGACGCTCCCTGGACGAAGGGCGTTCAACCATCGAGATCAGGCGCGCAATCGCACCCTTATCATCATGCTCTTGCACCAGCGCAATGAGCTCCTTTGGATCCTCCAACCTATACCTCGATCGTCTCTATCATCGCCCCAAGCTTGACCAATGTCTCGGCAAGCGCATCGTAACCGCGCTCGATGTGTGCCACCGCCATGACGCGACTCTCACCGAACGCGGCCAGGGAAGCGACCACCAGCGCTGCACCAGCGCGGATATCATGGGCGGTTACCTGTGCGCCTACCAGTCTAGGCACCCCTCGGATGATGATATGGTGGCCTTCGGAACGAACGTTGGCCCCGTATCGACGCAACTCGTCAAGGTAACGGAATCGTCCAGCAAAGAGGTTCTCGCTCACCACGCTCACCCCATCGGCAACCGAGAGCATCGCCACCAGCATTGGCTTGTAGTCGGTGGCAACGCCTGGATAGGGCAGGGTTTGGATATCGACCGCCTTCAGGTCTCCCGTCGCCGTTACATCAAGCGAGCCGTCCCCGAGCTCGAAGACCAGGCCAACGCTCGTCAGTTTTCGAATCAAAATCAACATGTTCGACGGAGCCACGCCCGTGATCCGAATACGCCCACCAGTTGCCCCTACCGCTGCAAGGTAGGTGGCGGCCACCACCCGATCACCGATCACACGATGATCCATCGGTCGAAGACGCTCAACCCCCTCAACGACAATTCTTGAGGTGCCGGCTCCCTCGATCCGAGCACCCATCTCAATCAGGGCATTAGCCAGGTCGATTACCTCAGGCTCCCGGGCCGCGTTCTCAATGGTCGTTCGACCGCGAGCGGTCACTGCCGCCATCAAGACGTTGTCAGTTGCGGTGTGCGAAGGGAACTCCAGCACCAGATCGCATCCAACGAGCTGATCGGCCTTCGCGACCAGTTGCCCATTTGTGGCTTCAACCACCGCCCCAAGTGAGGTGAGCGCCAACTCATGAATATCGACCGGCCGCTCGCCGAAGTCATCACCTCCGGGGGTCGCGAGCATCACCTGTCCGGTTCGTGCGAGGATCGGTCCCAACAGTACGACGGAGGCGCGGATGCTCTTGACAAGCTCGTAATCTGGCTGACTCGCGAGCTGTTGTGAATCCGGGACCTCGATTTGCAGGCGATGTAGATCCTGCCACGCACTGTCAACGCCCAGCGACGCAAGGATGGAGCGCATAATTTCGACGTCGGTAATCCGCGGAACATTATGCAGCAGATGAGTTCCTGAAGCCAGAATCGTGGCGGCCATCAGCTTCAGTACGGAGTTCTTTGCCCCTTGGATCTCAACGCTGCCTTCGAGCCCCTTGCAGTGCTCGATACGATAGGCACGCACCACGCCCTCCTCCTTTGCACCGGTCTCGCGACCCATGTTAGTTGTGTTCATCTCTTCAGGGGATGGTCACTAGCCTGGAACAGGTGCAGACCAGATCTTGCGTCCTGGACAGGCTGGCACATCGTCACGAGGACCGATGAGTCGCACCGTCACCCTCTCAGCACCGAACTTTGGCGATGAGAAGGCTCTCCTCCCCTTCCTCCATGAAGAGTCGACATCTGCTGGGAATTTCACCCAGCTGATTGGTCCGTTTTCGTCCTATGACCGCCACCGCGGTACCAACGGCGATTGGATAGTGCGCTACACGCTCGACACATACGGCCTCAACTGGCTCTTCAATCCCGTGTACCGGCGGTTGCTTGGTGGAAGCAGCGGGCTGATCACCCGGCTCATCCCTCCGCAACCGATCTCGAGGGACAGTCTTCGGCTCATCAGCCTGATGTTCTGGGTGACGGCAGTGATCGCCTACTGCGGTACGTTACTCGGGCAGACTCTCGCCTTTGCAGCTCCGACACTGCACGCCGGGGCATTGGCTCAAACCCTGTCCCTCGGTGGCACGCGTATCGACGTGTTGTTCGCGCTGGGACTCGCTCGGCATGCCGACCAGCGAGGTCGAAGTCGGGTCCTCAACTGGGCGCTCTTGCTCGCTATTGGGGGCACAGTCCTCGCGGCACTCTCGGCCAACATCGTCATGCTGACGATCTGTGAGATCATAGCGAAGGCGGGGGCAACCACAGCGACACTGCTGATCGCCGTGGTCATCACCGAAAGTGTGGAGCAAAATGCCCGCGCCTGGTCACTGGCCTTCCTTGTCATCGGCACATCAATCGGGACAGGCCTCTGTGCGATACTGGTCGCGGGCCTCTCTCTCAACCAACAGTCCTGGCGCATTCTGTATCTACTCGCGCTGCTGGGTACCCCAATACTCTTTACTCTTCGTCGCCTGCCGGATACGACGCGTTTTCTGTCGCATCCTCAACCCCTTGCCTTCAGAGAGCTCCGCTCCAAGCGACACCGTGGTCGGCTGATCTTGATCTGTCTCGCGGCTGCGATGATCAACATCTTCTACATTCCGCAATCGCAACTGCGCAATCAGTTTCTTCGCTTTGACCAGCATCTACCCTCGTGGCAAATCTCCCTATTCACCATCGGCACCAACCTTCCGGGAGCAATCGGCTTGGCCGCTGGGTCGCGGCAGGCGGAGGTGCGAGGCCGTCGGTTTATCGCAGCCTTCGGCTTGGCAGGCGGCGGCCTTCTGCTCGGCCTCGCCTTTCTCTCCTCCGGCACGCCCCTGTTCATCTTCAGTGCGCTCGGAGCCATGGTTGGCACCGCCGCAGTACCGGCGATGGCGGTATTTGGGCCGGAACTCTTCCCCACCCGCCTGCGCTCGGGCGCGAACGCCGTTGCCACCGTTGCCAGCCGCGTAGGCAGCGTCGTCGGGCTCATCGCAGTCGGCATTGCTGCGTCCAACGGTGCTGGTTATGGCGCGCCGATCGCGACCCTTGCCATCTTCCCTATTGGATTAGCACTCATCGTCTGGCGCCGCTTTCCTGAGACCAAGGGAGAAACCCTCGAGGATATCAACCCCGAGGATCGCACATAAGCCCGGAGACCGAGCCACCACCACCGACCCGGACCCTAAAGCTACTCGTCAACTGCTAACATCAGCACCTGCTAATCGGCGAGGGCATCCCTGAGAAACTGGGTGGTACGGTCCCAGGCCTGCATGGCCGACTGAGCGTGGTAGACCTCCGGGCGATCATCGTTAAAAAACGCATGCTCGGTCCCTGGATAGATGAAGAACTCTACCGATTTACCCATCGAGCGGAGACGCTCCTCCAGTTGGCGGACCACCTCCGGTGAGGACGGGTCGTCGTGCTCTGCGTAGTGCCCTTGTATTGGTGCCTGGATGCGCGCATAATCTGGCTCCGCATTTGGCCAGGGAATGACTCCATAAAAAGGCACCACCGCCTTCACGAACTCCGGTTGATCTGCGGCTAATACGTAGGCCAACCCTCCACCCATGCAGAATCCAACGACACCGACCCCCTCGCGACCAGAACGGCGTACGAGCTCTTGAACTGCACCGCTCATCTGCTTTGAGGCCTCCGGGATCTGCAGCGCCATCATCGCCTTGGCCGCCTCGTCTGGCTCTGCAACAACTCGCCCGTTGTAGAGATCGGGAGCGAGGGCCAAAAAACCTTGAGCCGCAAACCGATCACAGACGTCCTTGATGTGGTTGTTGATGCCCCACCACTCTTGAATGACGATCACGCCCGGGCCACTAGCAGCCGCAGGAGTCGCCAAATATCCGGTCGCGTCATGTCCATTACTTGGGAAGCTAATCATTTCACCCATGACGATATCCTAGCTCACGACGCGCAGAACACAACTAGCACGCCAGCGAGCGTTCGGTAGAGCGAATCGCAGATCGACTCAATAGCGGCCGTTGAGCTTTCGGTGATCCCAACTCGCATACTCATCGACACGCAACGAAAAGGCAATCCTCTTGGGGGCCGAGCCCAGGAAATCCTCGACCAATCCCGGTTGGTAGCGCGCAAACAGCTCCCGACCAACGAGCAGGACTTGAGTCGGATCATCGGTGATTTGCGCATCAGCCCAAAGTGTGAGTCCCCTCAGCTCTTCGTAGCGCTCGCCCATCTCGATCAGGCCAGTCACGCGGGGGTCTCTGCGGAGATTCAACGCTTTTTGCGACTTCGCGTACGTCCAACACCAAATCGCATCATCCATGAGGCAATACCACATCGCCACTAGATGAGGGCGGCCATTCGGGCTGAGCGAAGCCAAATTCAACGTCCTACCCTCGGCGAGAAAGGCCTCCCGTTCAGCATCTGTCATCGCAATCAATGATCGCTTTTTACTCACCGCCCGCAAACTCCCTTCTCTAGCCCCACTCCAGCTGATCTCACCGGAGCAATGCGCCCTCAGCGTCAACCCTAACGCAGTGACTAACCGAGACAATCAAGGCCGCGAACCTTCAAACTCGACGTTAACCGGTATCGGCAAGCCTGCAACGTACCGGCAGGACCATGCAACGTTGGCAGCTACCATCCAACCAGCATCGGAGCCAACCTCGGCCAGACAAACTGCCTACGCGAAATGCGAACATCGTCAACAAAGATCGGGCGGTCGTCAAGCATCTCGACTGGCTGGTCAAACTGGGCTGCGTACTTTCGCAGGAGTTCATCCGGGAGTAGCCGAAAGCTACAGGTAGCACACTGCTCGAGAGCCCCCAACCGCAGCACGAAACGGGCGCTAACCGCACGTGGCATCGCCGAGGGCTGGTGGTGCTCACAAAAGGAAAGGTGCTCGATAAGTTGTGATCCATAATCGCCGGCTGCCGTCGAAGGCTCACTCGAATTCAAGATTGCGTTCGCCACGTTCCAGATCTCGACCGAGGCGGGCATGCCTTGCAGAAGTTGTACAAGTGCCGGCGCAAGATCAACCGGCTCGGTTGTGGCATCGACAAGGAGGTAGCCGAACTCCCTGACAATCTCCGCATCGTCGAGGGCCACATACCTGGCGAGGTAGCGAAAGTGTTCCAAGAGAGCCATACCATCTCCAGCCTACGAGCCATGTCCTCTTCTTGGGCTCGCCAGCCCAGGGACTGATACCGCGATGTTGTGTGATGTTGGCTGGTGCTTGCGCACCCTCGACACGGTGTGAGGAGTTGATGAGGGCACATCGAATGGAGACGCTGCCAGCCCTGGATGGGAGTTCACCAGTAATCAGCCGTTCATGAGAGACTGATAAATTAGCCGGGAGCCTTGTTGGTCCAAGAGCTCACGGGCGAGCGCGACCGTAAGGCCCTCCGGCGCGTAACCACCAGTTCACCGGCCACAACGTCGACACAAACCTAACGCGCCTCCTCGGGCATAATTCGTTCGGCTACGCTGTTGAGCCAGGTGTATCCAAGGGAAGTTGGAAGGAGGAATGTATGCACTTCTTTGGACTTGTCCTACTATTCGGGTTGGGAATCTACGCGCTTAGCCTCCTCGGGCAGCGCGCTTATACGAAGACTCGTGAGTTCAAGCCACTCACACAGCTTGTCCTGGGTGTCGCACTCGCGTGGATCGCTAATCTCAACCTCTGGACCGGTTTCTCGGTTGGCCAGCTCCGCGCTGACTGGATTGGCGTCACGATCACGGGTCTTGCCCTCGGCGGCATTGCCTTCTTCTTCGACGCCGTCATCGGCCTCTTCGCTGGTCTTGACCGCAAAATCGAGGATCAGGCTACCCAGCTCGAACATAGCGACCTCAAGCGAGTCGCGTAGGCACTTACCAGCCTCCAGCACAGGGGTGGTCGCCACCCCTGTGTCGTCGCAATGAACGGGTTCCATGCACGTTCATCGTGGTGGAGTCGCTCTTCTATCGAATGATTCCCCCTTTGGTCATTGCCATCACGTCGAGTGCGACGTCTACCTCGGCCTCGGTAAGAAGCCCCTTCTCAAGAACGACGGTTCGTAGGTCCTTGTCAGTCGCGAGTGCCTCCTTGATTACTTTCGCTGCCTGCTCGTAGCCGATATAGGGGTTCAGTGAAGTTCCAATCGATGGAGAGGACAGCGCGTACGTTCGACAGCGCTCCACGTTGGCGACAATGCCGCTCACGCATTTGTCTGCCATCGCCTCCGCGATGGTCGCCAGAATGTGGATGGAGTCGAGTACGGCTACCCCGATGATCGGTTGCATGACGTTCAGTTCAAAATTGCCTGCCGCACCACCAAAGGCGATCGTCGCATCGTTGCCGACAACGCGAGCCACGACTTGGCACATCGCCTCAGGCACGACAGGATTGACCTTCCCGGGCATAATCGAAGATCCGGGCTGAAGGTCAGGCAGGTGGATCTCGCCAAGTCCGCAGCGAGGTCCCGACGACATCCACCGCAGATCATTCGCGATCTTGTAATACCCCATCGCAAGCGTCTTCAATGCACCCGAGAGCGAGACGATGCCGTCTCGTGCACCATGGGCCTCGAAATGGTTCTCTGCTTCGCGAATCGGCACGCCGAGATGCTCTCTGAGCGTCGTTAGGACCCCATCGGCGAACCCCGGAGGGGCGTTGAGTCCCGTCCCGACCGCCGTGCCTCCGAGCGGGACCTCCCCCACGTCGTCCTTCGCGATCTCGATTCGGGCAATGGCCTTACGGATCGCCGCTGCATAACCGGAGAACTCCTGGCCGAGGGTAATAGGCGTCGCATCCATCAGATGTGTCCGACCCGACTTGACGACCCCAGCGAACTCGTCAGCCTTGCTCTCGAGACTTTCGGCCAACCTACTCAGGGCAGGCACCAACACCTTGGTGAGCTCAAGCAGCACACCGAGGTGCAGGGCGGTGGGGAACACATCGTTCGACGACTGTGAGGCATTCACATGATCATTGGGGAGCACTTCGCGACCTAGGTGAGCGCTTGCGAGATGGGCCAGTACCTCGTTGACGTTCATATTCGATGAGGTTCCGGATCCCGTCTGGTAGATGTCGATGGGGAACTGATCATCGTTGGTCCACGCCAGTACCTCCTCACAAGCCTCAACGATGGCTTGACTCACCGACGTCTCCAGGATTCCCAGCGTCGCATTGGTCCTCGCAGCAGCCCACTTGACCCATACCAACCCCTTGATCAACGAGAGCGGGAGACGCTGACCAGAGATCGGAAAGTTCTGCACCGCACGCTGAGTCTGCGCACCCCAGAGCGCATCAGCAGGCACCTCAATCTCACCCATTGAATCGTGTTCGATTCGTGTACCGTCACCCATGTCGTTCCTCCCAGTCCCACCTGAACATCTGTCCATCCACGCTATCGGAGTCCTCGGGAGTTTTCCACTCCGTCTCCACCACCCCTCCCGGAGGTCGATCGAGACTAGGA
>JAJZXI010000010.1 GCA_021806545.1 Actinomycetes bacterium
ATCCCGATTGGGATATGACCATCAAGGCGAGGTCGATTACCTGGCCGCCATGGAGCCCCGATGCGAAGAGGAAAGAGGCAATGCCACCGCCCGACTCCAAGCAAGCCACGTGGACGGTGAACAACCGCCGGCTCCGTCTCATAGGGTCAGACGAAGGACGCCGTAATGGCTGGAGCGATGCACAGGTGGGGTTGCGCGGTTCCCCAGCCTATCAAAGACGACCATTCAAGCAGCTCGGACGGCGACGTGCGCCGGAGCAGAGCAGCCCCCGCTCACTGCTCGTATTTGCCCTGGCTGTAACGGATGAGACGCTCGAGCCATGTCGGATCTGCCAACTGGTGATGAAACGCGATGAGGTCGTCGTAGTCAACCGGTGGACCGCAGATATCACCCTCAAGCTCATCCGGTAACCGCCAGAAGTGAATTTTCACGCCAGAGGAGACCAGGATCTCCACGATACGCTTGTCAACTGGCTTGGAGACCACCATGGCACAACTTGGGCAGCGAAAAACATAGCTCGCTTCTCCATTGGACGAACAGAGCATCACCGTCATCGCATCAGGCGCTATGTCGACGTCACCACACGTCGGACATGAAGCCCTAATTATCGGCAT
Source organism: Actinomycetes bacterium (assembly GCA_021806545.1). Lineage (GTDB taxonomy): Bacteria > Actinomycetota > Acidimicrobiia > Acidimicrobiales > Acidimicrobiaceae > Ferrimicrobium. The sequence continues at coordinate 615 of JAJZXI010000010.1, forward strand.
TGCGACTCCCTTCGCACCATTGAATTCATCCAGTGACCACAGTATCGGTTCATTTACCCCCGAATCTGAGCCCCAATCCGGATATCTAGCAAACAATCTACCGACCAGCAATGCACTGCTCCCTTCGTTGTACCCGCCGCGCTGGCCAATCGGGCGGCACTCGACAGCTCCAGATACCTCACCGCCTTGTTGTCGGCACCGCCCCAGTTGTAGAAGTGGAATAGCTGCGCTCCATGTCTCTCGGGGTTCTGCTCCTCCAGAGCGAGAACTGCTTCGCACCCCGCGCCACCTGCATCCTCGGAGCTGACTCGGAACGACACAAATACCTCTTGGGTATCGGCCTCACCCCAACTCGAGCGCCTATGCAGCGATCGGATAGCGTGGAGTGACATCCTCCCCGCCCTCACAGACGGGGCTTGTGCTCCCGGTTGGTGAACGCCTACGCTGTCCGGGTCACGCGTTGACGTGGCTCCGATCGTCGTTTGCAGCCTACGAGAAGTAATGCCACTGCGAGAGCGGCCAATAGATCAGGATCACCCGACCGACGATAAGCGACCGTGAAATCGGGCCAAAAACCCGTGAGTCAGCTGAGTCGCCACGATTATCTCCGAGTACGTAGTACTCATTCTTCGGAATATGAATCGCTCCCCCTGAGGGTGTGTGGATACCATGGGTTTGCACCCCCTTTGGCAAGAAGGGCTCGGCAATAGGCTTGCCGTCGATGTACACCTTCCCATCGTGACTCCAGATCGTCTGGCCAGGTAGACCAATGACGCGCTTGACAAGGTAGTGAATCTTGGCGCTCGTATGGTCGTTGGCCGGTTTGTGAAACACAACGATGTCGCCAAAACCCACCGGATGCAGGTGATAACTTAGCTTGTCAACGATCATATGATCCCCGATCTCGATCGTGGGGATCATCGACCCTGAGGGCACATAGAACGACTCGAAGACGAAGCTGCGCACCATTACCGCGGCGACCAAGGCGACGATCAAGACGATCAACCAGTTCCGCAAACCATGAGATTTACGTCTAGTGGACCTCGCCTTCGTGGCCCCTGTTGCCTCTTGGGCGATCCCGTCGGTCATAGTCCAGCGATCAACCTCTCCACCCGATCGTCATAGGAGGCGAACGGGTCCTTCAACATCACCGTACGTTGCGCTTGATCGTTTAACTTCAAGTGCACCCAATCTACCGTATAGTCCCGGTGGTGGGCCTTGGCCGCCGCAATGAATTCACCCCGTAGCCTCGCCCGTGTCGTCTGTGGCGGCACATCGACGGCTCGCTTGATCCGTGCCTCATCGACCAGCTCAACGGTCCGCCCATGATCAACGAGCTTGTAATAGACACCTCGACGTCGATTGATATCGTGATACTGAAGATCCACGAGTGAGACCTGCGGATGGGAAAGCGGAAGATCGTGCCGCCTACGGTAGTCCTCGATCAATCGAAACTTGGTGACCCAATCAACACGCCCGTCAAGCTTCAAGGGGTCATCGCGTAGCAATGAAAGCGCCTCGCCCCACATTGTCAATGCACGCTGCTCATCGGCTGGGATTGCGTGACCTTCAGCAAAGCGCTGGACGCGTTCGAAGTAGCTCTCTTGAATTTCGAGAGCCGTCATCTCTCGACCGTTGATCAAGCGCACCCGTTTGGTGAGCGACTGGTCGTGGGAAATCTCACGAATGGCTCGAATCGGATTCTCCATCGAGAGGTCGCGCAGTACCACATCGTGCTCGAGCAGTCGCAGCACCAACGACATCGCGCCTACCTTGAGATACGTCGCCCACTGCGACATGTTCGAGTCGCCGACTATCACGTGCAGTCGACGGAAACGCTCCGCGTCAGCGTGAGGCTCATCTCGGGTATTGATAATCGGACGAGAACGGGTGGTAGCAGAGGAGACGCCCTCCCATATGTGTTCGGCACGCTGGGAAAGCGTATAGACAGGGCCCCGGGACGTCAGCAACACCTTGCCAGCACCGGCATAGATCTGCCTCGTAACCAAAAATGGGATCAGGACTTCGACGAGACGCGAAAGGTCATCGACGCGCAGGGTGAGAAAATTCTCATGGCACCCATAGGAGTTGCCCGCTGAATCCGTATTGTTCTTGAGTAGATAAACCGCGCCCCTGATGCCCTCTTCTCGCATGCGCACCTCGGCAGAGTATGCCAGCGACTCAAGGATCAACTCGCCTGCCTTATCATGGCTGATGAGATCGTCGAGGCTGTCACACTCTGGTGTCGCGTATTCCGGATGACTTCCGACATCGAGATACAGCCGTGCTCCATTTTCGAGGAAAACGTTCGAGGACCGACCCCAGCTGACCACGCGACGAAACAGGTAGCGCGCCACCTCGTCCGGACTCAGGCGTCGCTGGCCTCGCAACGTACAGGTAACCCCATACTCATTCTCAATACCGAAGATTCTCCGATCCAGCTCGCCAACCCTGCTCAACCAGCGTCACCTAGCAGTGCTTGCAGTTCAGCACCGTTCACTCTTCGAAACGTTCTTCGTTCCCCGCGATCCTCAAGCACTGCAACCTCAAGATCTTGAGGGTTGAGGCGCTCATCGCCATCCTCAAGCGCCGCTACCGAGGCGCGCAATGCCTCCCTGAGCCCCCAATTCTCAGAGTAGTGTTGAGCGACCCGCTCAGCAATGCTATCGGAGTCGCCTCCAATGACCGCAAACTGTCGCTCGTCGACAACCGTTCCGTCATAGAGAACATGGAACAGCTCCGCATCCCTGCCACTTCGTCCAAGTTCGGCCACCAAAATCTCGACTTCGAGCGGCTTTACCTCATGGGTAAAGACCTGACCAAGGTACTGCGCATACAGATTGGCAAGACTACGGGCATCGACATCGTCACGCGCGTAGGCAAACCCCTTCGTATCGGCATGTCGAATCCCCGCAACCCTGAGCTGGTCGAATTCGTTGTACTTGCCGACGCCGGCGAACGCAATACGGTCATAGATCTCGGAGACCTTATGCAGTGACCGCGATGGATTCTCGGCACAGAGCAAAACCCCGACCTCATAGACCATCCCCACCAGAGCGCGGCCGCGCGCGATACCCTTGCGGGCGTAATCCGCACGATCCTTCATCATCTGCTCAGGAGCAACGTAAAAGGGCATACTCACCGGGCTCGTCTCCTTGTCGTCAACTCCTGCTCAAGCTCCTGGGCCAGTGCGACGAGCTCCTCATCGCCCACACGTTGATAACCCGTCTCGTCTATCACCCCAATCACTGGGAAGATCCCCCGCAAAAGATCGGGCCCGCCCGTGGCCGAGTCCTCCTGAGCTGCCTCGAAAAGTGCCTTCGTCGCTAGCCGAACCACTTCATCACGGCTCATACCTGGGCGGAAACCGAGGCGCAGGGTAGCACGGGCATCACGCCCTCCCGACCCGGTCGCGTAGAACGCCTCCTCCTCGTATTTTCCACCCGCAATGTCATAGGTAAAGATCCTCCCCTGACTACGGTGCAGATCCCAACCGGCGAACAACGGCACAACCGCGAGACCCTGCATCGCCATTCCCAAGTTCGCTCGGATCATCTGAGCCAGCTGATTCGCCTTGCCCTCGAGAGAGAGAACCGACCCCTCCACCTTTTCGTAGTGCTCCAACTGCACCTGGAATAGGCGGACCATCTCGACAGCGGGACCAGCCGCGCCCGCGATAGCTACCGCCGAGTACCTATCCGCCGGGAACACCTTCTCAATCGTGCGGTTCGCGATGATATTTCCTTCGGTAGCGCGCCGATCTCCCGCGATCACCACACCATCACGGAACCGTGCAGCAGCGATCGTCGTCCCGTGTGGCACACCATCGACCGACCCACCTGACATCGGTACTGCCCCAACGGCACCCCCGCTGGCTCCAAGAAGCCCTAGCAGTCCGGCAAAATCAGGGCCCGGGTCCCGAACTACGTCAAACAATGGCAGCGCCAACGCTTACCGCCTCTCTCTATTCGCTTCGATAGCCTACTGTCCACCCTTTTGCACATAGTTCCGGACGAACTCTTCGGCATTATCCTCAAGCACCTCGTCGATCTCATCGAGGATATCGTCAAGCTCGGCCTTCAACTGATCAGAGCGTTCCGCCGATGGTGTCGCCTCCTCTTCGGCTACCTCTGGCCGAGTTGAGGACGACTTTCGAACTTGTTCACGTTCAGCCATGTATCCACCTCACCTTTGCACTTTATCCTACTTATGAACCTAGTGCTTCGACCAACTCTTGTGCACTGTGTACCCGTCGCAATAGCTCACCAACATGGGCCTCGGTTCCACGCAAGGGGTCCATCATGGGAACCCGCCGCAGGGGATCCGTCCCCAGATCGAAAATGATCGAATCCCAATTCGCCGCCGCAATCGAACCAGGAAACTTGGCAAGACAGGTCCCTCGAAAGTACGCCCGCGTATCCGGGGGCGGGTTGCTCGTCGCCCAACTCACCGTCGTCTCATCAAGCATTCGCCGCATAGGCAGACGACGAAACAGGGACCTCTCGGGTCTGAGATCGTGGTATTGCAGGTCGATGGCGGCGAGCCTCGGATCCCCCACCTCGATCTGATGACGCTCCTGATAGCCCCGCACGAGCTGCCACTTCGCCACCCAGTCAAGGGTGTCTGCAAGGGTCATGGGATCGTCATCGAGCGCCTGGAGCACACGACCCCACTCCTCCAGTAGCGCCGGACCGTCGGTCTCATTGCCGAGGTAACTGACGCCGAAATGCTCTACATACTCGAGCGCATGCTCGAGATAGGCGTATTGAACCTCCAGGGCGCGAATCCGTCGACCGTCTTGGAGCAGAACTGAGCGCTGCAACGTTGGATCCCAGGAGATCTCTCGCAGCGCCCCCACCGGGTCCGCTAACTCTATCTTGAGGTCCTGAAGGAATCCGTCTTCGATCATCGCCAAGACGATCGCAGTCAAACCAAGCTTCAACCATGTCGACCTCTCAGAAAGATTGGCATCACCCAGAATCACGTGCAATCTGCGAAATCGTTGCCCATCCGAGTGCGGTTCGTCCCGCGTGTTGATGATCGGCCGCTTCAACGTCGTCTCGAGCCCAACCTCCTCTTCGAAGAAGTCAGCCCGCTGCGAGAGTTGAAAGTCGACATCCGTGGCCTTCGATCCAGAGAACTCAGAGCCTACTTTTCCGGCACCGATTATTACCTGACGGGTGACAAAGAACGGCACCAGCTCCTTGACGAGCTGCTGAAACGGAACCTCACGATCGACAAGGTAGTTCTCATGACATCCGTAGGAATTCCCTTTGCGATCGGAGTTATTCTTGTACACCACGATCTCCTGACCGGCGGGCAGCAACCGGCGTGCGCTGGCCATCGCACGAACCATGACCTCCTCACCCGCCTTGTCGTACAGAAGCGCTTGCGACGGTGAGATGCACTCCGGTGACGAATACTCAGGGTGAGCATGATCCACATAGAGTCGAGCGCCGTTGGTCAGTACGGCGTTCACCAGGTGCGTATCGAGCTCGATACCCGAGCCGCCATCGATGGCGAACCCTCGGGCATCGACCCCAGGTGACTCGTCCACGAAGTCCCACTCGACCCGGTCAGCCAGGCCCGCGACATAGGCGTTGATCAACGTCGATGACGTCGAAATCGGGTTGGCCTCCGGCGCACCAGCGACGACGATCCCGTATTCAGTCTCTATGCCGAGTACCTTGGGTATTGGCATCGCCTCTCCTCTCGCTTTGGGATGTAACGAACGTCGACCTCACAGATACTGACCAGTGGCTACGCGCTCGATCGCGCGCCCGCCCTCCGATCCCTCCTCTTGAGAGAGAAGTATGCGCATGAACACGATCCGCTCTCCCTTCTTGCCAGAGATCTTGGCCCAGTCATCTGGGTTCGTTGTATTCGGAAGATCCTCGTGCTCTTTGAACTCCTTGGATATGGAGTGAATCAAATCATCCTGAGTGATTCCAGGAGGATCACCGGCAATCTCGCGCTTGATGGCCAGCTTCTTTGCTCGCCGGACGATATTCTCGATCATCGCTCCGGAAGCGAAGTCCTTGAAGTACAGAACCTCCTTCTCGCCGTTCTGATAGGTAACCTCGAGGAACCGGTTCCCATCGACCGCGGCATACATCGTCTCTACTGTCGCCTCAATCATCCGCTGCACCGTCAACTCGACATCGCCGTTGCCCAGCCTGTCCACTTCGTTCTTGTCGATCGGCAGCTCTGACGTGAGATACCGGGAGAAGATCTGACGCGCGGCAGCACTGTCTGGTCGCTGGATCTTGATCTTCACATCCAATCGACCGGGACGCAGGATCGCAGGGTCGATCAGATCTTCGCGATTCGAGGCTCCGATAACGATAACATTACGCAACGTCTCGACTCCGTCAATCTCAGCAAGCAGCTGCGGAACCACCGTCGACTCCATGTCAGAGCTAATACCGCTTCCTCGTGTGCGAAACAACGAGTCCATCTCATCGAAGAAAACGATGACCGGCATGCCCTCTTCTGCCTTTTCTCGGGCACGTTGGAAGATGAGTCGAATCTGGCGCTCGGTCTCACCAACATACTTGTTCAACAACTCCGGGCCCTTGACGTTCAAGAAGTAGCTCTTCACGCTCCGTCCAGAGGTCGCCTCGATCTTCTTGGCCAACGAATTCGCGACCGCTTTGGCGATCAACGTCTTACCACAACCTGGCGGGCCGTAGAGCAAAATGCCCTTTGGTGCTGGTAGCTGGTACTGCGAAAACAGTTCGCGGTGCAGAAATGGCAGTTCGACCGCGTCTTGGATCTCCTCGATCTGGCGATCCAATCCACCGATATCGGAGTAACTGATATCCGGGACCTCCTCGAGGGCCAACTCCTCCACCTCAGGCTTCGGTAGTAGCTCGAGCACTACCGACGATCTCGGGTCGACCAGCACGCTGTCGCCGACTCGGACTCGGCCAGTCCGCAGCGCACCACTGAGGATGCCCACTCGCTCATCGTCCCCACGTCCAACAACGACAACCCGCTCCCCGTCATCGAGGACGTCCTTGACCATCGCGACCTCGCCACTGCGGTCCGCCCCACGTACACCAATCACCGCAAACGACTCATTGAGCGTGACCTCTTGACCGTGCTGCAGGTCCGCCAGTGCGATGTCGGGATGGACGGCGACCTTCATCTTTCTCCCAGACGAGACGACGTCGACGGTCTCGTCATCGTTCACACCTATAAAAACACCGTAAGCGGCCGGAGGTTGGGTGAGCTTCTCAACCTCCTCACGGAGGTTCGCAATGTGCTCACGAGCCTGTTGGAGCGTGAAGGTGAGCTTCTCGTTCTTTGCCTGCAGCTGCGAGAGAGCTCCCGACACCTCGAGCAGCTTCTCCTCGAGAGCTCGCTCGCGTGAGGGCGCGTCATTCATACGACGGCGTAGCTCCTGGATCTCAATCTGGAGCGCATCAACCGTCTGCCGCTCGTCGGCGGCTGCATTGTCATCGATGGGATCTCTGCGATCGACCATTACGCCTCCTTCCTTTCTTCACGCTACCCGAGTGCCGACTAAATTAGAACCCTTCCTGAGCAGCTAGACTCGAAGCTGTTCTTCACCGCGAGGTGCTGCACCGCGAGGGGCAGATATCCGAGCCCCGAGATCAACCCCCTAATGGAAAGGACCTTAATGAAAGTCTGGATTGACCAGGATCTTTGCACCGGTGACGGCCTCTGCGAGGAGATTTGCCCGCCGGTGTTCACGCTGCTCGATGACGGGCTCGCCTATGTGAAAGAAGGCCAAGAGGTCATGAATAATCCTGGTGGTGCAGCGCAGATGGCAGCAGTGCCGACCGATCTTGAGGACGCGGTCACTGAGGCGAGCGAAGAGTGCCCTGGAGAGTGCATCTTTGTCGAGAGCGACTGACCACTATCGAGGGGTCCCAAGGTGGCCAATGCGGTATTCGACATCTACCTCAATAAGGCTCTGACCACAGCCACGAGAGCCAGGGGGTCGTACCTCGCTTGCGCCATGTCGTGCCATCCTATCTCCGCGAGGCCGCTCACGTTCACGGACAAACGCGATGGCGATGCCCGAGGGTGGATCGGTGCTCGCCCACTCCAGAGCCCGCGGGCCTCTACGTAGCGACGCTGACGTCACCGGCCGTGGGTTCAGGACTCGAGGGGTTCTCTGATCTCGAGGCTCTCGCGCTTATGATAAAGCCAGTATGGCCGATCATCTTCTGTTCAGGACGCACGATGTCGCCGTTGACGATCCAGCTGCGCTCTAGGATCTCCTTGACCGAGTCGACCGACAGGCTGTGAAGCCGCATCGCCCGTACCGTCTCTTGAACTTGGTTGATATTGGTGACGTAGACTACCACACGGCCGTCGGAGGTCAACAGCGGCCTCACGCGAGCCAGTACCCGCCACGGGTCGAGCAGATCGAGGACTATCCGGTGGAATGGGCCCGAGATCTCGGTCTCCATGACATCACCGAGCACCACCTCTAGGTTACTGCTCACCTCAGGTGGCAAAAAACTCTCGACGTTCTTGCGTCCCCGACTGGCAAAGTCCTCACGCTTTTCCACCGCGACGACGCTGGCTCCATGTCGCAACAGCCCCATCGTCAGTGCTCCCGACCCAAAGCCGGCTTCAAGCACGCGCATCCCAGGCAGTAGCGACAGCTCGCCGAGCATGGCGGCGATGTCCTTCGGATAGATGATCTGGGCACCACGGGGCATCTCGAGCACGATGTCCTCGAACGATGGCGCATAAACGGTCAGACTTGATCCTGACCGGGTGACGACCGTCGCACCCGAAGCAGCCCCGATCACGGCATCGTGCTCGAGCAACCCACGATGAGTGTTCACCAAAGCACCTGCCTGCAGCGATAGGAGGAGACGCCGTCCCCGCGGGTCGACCACAAGAGCCCACGACCCAGCCTCGAAGACCCCCTGAACCTGCGTCACTTGGAGATGCGTGACTTCGTCGAGATCACGTACCGTGCACCCTCGACCACTTCGAGCCTGGTGGTCCCTCGCGGGGTCGGAAAGCGTCGGCTCAGGGGTCCCTTTGTCAAGGACCGTAGTACATAGACCGCGAATGCACCCGCAAGCAACCAACGATTATTAGCGCTCGAAAAAATGCGCCTCAAACCGCGAGCGAGCACAGTAGAAGGGCGAAGTAGCGACAGGGTGCGTCCAAGACGTGTCACAGCGCTCACTACAATCGGGTAATTTCGATCACTGATGTCTTGTTATGCCCTCGGCGATAACCCGCGACGAAGGCCACCAGAACGAGCAATCCTGCCGCCAGCCCTACAAAGCCCGGAAACGCAGGCTTGAGCGCGCCCAACGAGCTGTTTGCCGATCTCTGCACGCCACGAAAGGAATCCTCGACATCAGCAAGGCTGATTCTCTTATCGGCCATCGTCATCCTCCTCGCTTGCCAATGCGCTTGAACGTAACCGCCAACACGATCCCCACCACTACGAGGGTAATCAGATAGGGCAGCCAATTGAGATGACCGTGGAACGCGGAGCCGGTCTCGTCTTGGAGCAACCGCAGCAACCCGAGGGCTACCAGCACAAATCCAAACGCCGTCAGTACCGATGCAACGACACCCCAAAGTAGCAGTCCACCCAGTCGCTTGACGGGATCGATCGTCTCCTGCTTAACGTAGCTCAACGACATCGACACTGCCGACTTGAGATCATCTCGTTGACTCACGTCAAAAGCCTCCCCACCGAAGATCAAACTGCTCGGTTCACACTAGGATAGCAGCGTAATCACCGCTCAACCCCATCCAAGCTGTTGCGCTGCCAGCCAGCGTCGTAACGTCAATTCGCGACCGTTGGATGGAGGTGGTCGCGCGGCCAAGACCGGTACGAAGGAGTGAAATGGCGAATTTTACCTATGAAATTACCGACGACATACCAGAGCGCTTCGCCGTCCACGTGAACAGCCACCTCCCCAAAGGGGGTCTCCTCCTCCTCTCTGGAGGACACACTATCCTGGAACTCCTGGCCGCGCTACGCGACTCGCTCTCCGCCTACCACGGGGACCCACTCGCCATTGGGCAGGTCGACGAGCGACTGGTTCCCTCCGACGACGAGCGATCCAACTGGTACCACATCGCCAACGGACTCAAGGACCTCGAGTACATCGATCTGCCCATGATCAAGTGCCATACCCCAACCGAACGGGCGCTCCTTGCCGACTGCGATACGCCTGATCGCAGCACCGCTGAGGCTCGCGCCACCCTTGCCAAGGGTTATGCCAAGCGATACGAGTTCCTGCTGGCTGAGTACCAACCGTGGTCCGTTGTCCATCTTGGTCTTGGCGCCGATGGGCATACCGCTTCGCTATTTCCCAACTCCTCGGCCCTCGGCTCGATGAGCAGCTTCGTCACCTCGAATGTCGATCCATCGGGTGCCAACCCCATCGAGCGCGTCACCTTGACATTTCCGGCACTCAATCGCTTCGACTTCCGGATCATCGTAGCTACTGGCCAGGACAAAGCGACGATCGTTGAGCGTGCACTGCACGGTGACGGGTTGCCGATCCACGCCCTCGACACCAAGAACACGTTGCTCCTCATCGACCGAGCTGCTGCCAGTGCACTCGAGGCCTGACCCACAATGGGGCTGTCGTTGGTGACATGAGCGTCGACCGCCCCTATGGGTGTCGACCAATACCACTCGTTCGGCACACCCCGTCTTCCAACGATGACACGGTGCGCCGAATACTCCAACGGCCACGCCTCGACGATTGCTAGGGTGGTCCCATGCACATAAATCTTGCCCGATGGTCAACCGACAGACTTCTGGCTGAGGCGTCAAAGCTCCGCGACCGAAGCTTTGGCCGCCTGACTACCTACTCGCCAAAGGCGTTCTTCCCTTTCACCATGCTCTGTCGTGATAGCTGCGGATACTGCACCTTCGCCAAGGCGCCTGCCCGTCTCGCCCAGGCGTATATGACCCTTGACGAGGTTACCAATCTCGCACGCTCCGCACATGCCCGAGGCGCCATCGAAGCGCTCTTCACGCTGGGAGAGCGTCCAGAAGATCGCTACGCGATCGCCCGTGAGGAGCTCGATAGGCTTGGGTATCGCTCGACCGTCGACTATCTACGCCAAGGAGCTGAGACCGCCCTCAAGGAGCACCTACTGCCTCACATCAACGCTGGAAACTTGGCCCCTGACGAGCTCGCGTTGCTGCGACCGGTAGCCGTCTCAATGGGCATCATGGTTGAGTCAATCAATGAGACGCTGCCGTGCCATCGCCTCGCCCCCGACAAAGAGCCACAGCGCAGACTGCAAATGCTCAAGGATGCCGGTGAACTCTCAATCCCAATGACCACTGGCCTCTTGATCGGTATCGGCGACACCGAGGGGGATCGTATCGAAGCTCTTCGTGCGATCGCAGCAATCGCAGAGCGCTATGACAACATTCAAGAGGTGATCATCCAGAACTTCGTACCCAAGCCAGCGACCCAGATGGCCTTAGTTCCCCCACCATCGCGTGCGGAGTACCTCAGGTCTATCGCACTGGCGCGGCTTATCTTGCCCCCCACCGTCAGCCTCCAGGCTCCACCTAACCTCTCGGATGATGTGAGCGAGCTTCTCATGGCGGGGGTCAACGATCTCGGTGGAATCTCTCGAGTGACCCCAGACCATGTCAACCCCGAACGCCCATGGCCCAACACCACAGAGCTCTCCGAACGCCTTGAGCGTCTGGGCTTTGCCCTCACGCCGCGCCTACCGATCTATCCAAGCTATCTCCAGACGCCATCAAGATGGATTGACGACTCTCTGATACCAGCGATCAACTACCACCGCGACCAACTCGGATTTGCGCGAGAGCACCGCTGGTTTTCCGGAGAGCCCACACAGCTACCAGATCGCGTTTTCTTGAAGCCAAGCAATTCTCTTGCTACCCCAGCATGGCTCGACGAACTACGAGATGAACTTGACGCGGGGCATGAAGCGCCAACTGAACTGCTCGTCGAGGCTGGATCCGCGAAGGGGTTCGACGTCATGGGCGTGGTCGAACTGGCGGATGACTTGCGTCGCAAAACCGTCGGCGATGTAGTCACGTACGTAGCCAATCGCAATATCAATTACACCAATGTCTGTACGTTCAAGTGCCGGTTTTGTGCCTTTTCAAAGGGGCCACTCTCACTAAATTTGCGTGGAACGCCCTATCTCCTGAGTCTCGATGAGATCCTGGACAAGGTGGGCGATGCGCAAGAGCATGGGGCAACCGAGGTCTGCCTCCAGGGCGGCATCCACCCTACGTTCGATGGTGAGTACTATCTCACCGTAGCCAAAGCCATTCACACCCAGTTTCCGGCGATCCATCTCCACGGATTCTCCGCTTTGGAGGTATTCACCGGCGCAAAGCGCCTTCATATCGAACTTGATGACTACCTTCGACAGTTGCACGATGCGGGTCTCAAAAGTCTGCCTGGAACCGCTGCTGAAATCCTCTACGATCCAGTTCGAGCGATTTTGTGTCCGGACAAGCTAACGACTGATGAGTGGTTGCAGGTTCATGCGACCGCGCACGCCGTTGGCTTGCGCTCGAATGTCACGATGATGTTTGGCAGCGTTGAAGACATCGGCGCCGTCGTGCGACACTTTGATGTCACCCGACAATTGGGCCAAGCCACTCACGGCTTTACGGAGTTCGTGCCACTACCCTTTGTTCACATGGCGACACCCATCTTCCGTTCGGGAAGAGCTAGGCGTGGACCAACACTGCGAGAAACGGTCCTGATCCACGCGCTCGGTCGCATTGCCTACCACGGAGTTATCGATAACATCCAGGTCAGCTGGGTCAAACTCGGAGTAGAGGGCGCAGCACTCCTGCTCGGTTGCGGCGCCAACGATCTCGGCGGTACGCTCATGGAAGAGAGCATCTCGCACGCTGCCGGAGCTACCCATGGCACAGCGCTCACCCACGATGATTTTGCACTGGTCGCCCAGCATGCTGGACGCATACTGCAACAACGTACAACCTTTTACGAACCAGTGTCGAACGACCCCAACCAGAGAATCCCAGTCCAAGCAATGCCCGGACTGGCACCATGACTGAAGCGCAAACCTCAAGCCCGACCACTCCTCAGGAGCGCTCCGTCGGTATCGAGAATCCTAATCGGGATCTCAAGCTCGCGCTCGTCAACGAACTCGAGTCGACCCTGGGCGCCAACATGGATCGCCTCGATCTCAAGATGATCACATCGGCGATTCGTGAGCTCAGAGAAGCCTTCACCACGTTCGCCCCCTATCGGACACAACATAAAGTCACCATTTTCGGCTCTGCCAGGACCACACCGACCGACCCGCGCTACACGCTTGCCCTCGCGCTTGGTGCCGCATTCGCCCAGCGCGACTGGCTCGTCATCACCGGAGGCGGTCCTGGCATCATGGAGGCAGCAACCGTCGGCGCTGGCCCAAAGCACGCCTTTGGGATCAACATACGCCTACCACACGAGCAAGACGCGGTAGCCGGACTCGAGGGCATTGGGCACTTGATCGAGATGAAGTACTTCTTCACCAGAAAAGTGCTCATGATCAAGGAGTCCTCAGCGTTTGTCTCGATGCCCGGGGGCCTTGGGACCCTCGACGAGACCTTCGAACTCCTCACGCTGCTCCAGACTGGGAAGGCCCAACTCGCACCCCTGGTGCTGTTAGAGCCTCCCGGACACGATTACTTCTCGACGCTCCTGTCGTTCCTGACCGAGGTCCTCGTTCCACAGGGTCTTGTCTCCGCGTCGGATCTCTCTCTCTTTCGCCGCTGCTGGACCGTCGAAGATACCGTGGATGAGGTCACGCACTTCTACCATAACTTCCACTCGGCGCGCATCGTCGGACACCGCCTCATCCTACGCCTTCAGCGACTGCCCAACGAATCGCTCCTGAGCGCGCTGAACCACGACTTCGTCGATATCGTCCGTTCCGGTAGCATCGACGCTACCGAACCGACCGCGTGGGAGGTCCGTGAACACGATAACATCCACCTCAAGCGGTTAGCACTCGATTTCGATCAGCACTCATTGGGGCGACTCCGAACCATGATCGACCGCCTGAACGAAGTCTGAACCCGAGGTGGCAGCACACCTTTAGCGAGTCCAATAAGCGCTTAGGTCCTCGCGCACGGTTCCTGTCCGAGCCTCGATCCAAACTCAAAGTATGAGAAAGGCACAATTAGAACTCTTCGAGGAAATGACCACTGTCGACAACTCCGATTTTCGGCGCCAACAGGGCCTCCATGGTGTCGCAAAGCTGCGCCAGACCCTATCGACTGCGAACCAGCGATGCCGAGACGTCGCCTGATTCGAACCGGCTCGCTACAGCGATCCCCATCGCCCCAATGTGACCAGCTCCATCGACTCTGATCGCCGATGCGAACCAGGACCGTTATGCGACGCCGACACAGTCCACAATCGTGCGGGAAACTCAGCATGTCCAGTCGCGGGCCTCTACGTGGTCACGACCATCAACCGACACCGATATGGCCGCACTCTCTGGCTAAGCGTGCCGACTAACCCCGTCCTTTAGGACGCCAAGGACGTCTGGCGGACCCAACTCACACTCGGCAGGCACCGATGCCCACCACTACATCAGTACGAGGCGATCCGTCCATCAGACAAGATATTTCGCTAACATGGACTGTTTTTACCACCTCATGCGCTTTTCAACGTCAATACCACCATATGTGTTCAGTTATGTAGGCTGAACTGCCGATACTGCACTTGTGAACGGTCGACTGAGAACCCTGGAGCGAGAAGAACGAGGGGTCTCACTAATTAGCGTGCTTGTGGCATTCACCATTCTTGCCGCCGTAGTAGGTCCTGCGACCTACCTCGTGGAGCGCTCGACGCAACTGTCCGCCTCGTCACGAGAACAGGTGGTCGCCTCGAATCTCGCACAGTCAGAGATTCAGGTCCTCGATGCCGAGGCTACACGTTCATTCACCAACCTCACGAACATGCTCGGCACCTCGACCCATACCGCCACAATTGGTTCGATCGTGTATACCATCACGGATAATCTTTACTGGACCGAAGGCACGTCAAACCCTAATGGATGCAACGCTAATGCCACGAGTTCTCAGGTGCTCGAACCAATTCTTTCGGCATCCGTCACCGTTACCTGGACAGGGATGGCACCGTTCCCACCAGTACGCAGCACGACCGGCTACCACGTCCCAGCGGGCTATAGCTCGCCAACCACAGGGTCGGTCTTGGTGGTCGCCCAAAATCAGGCTGGAGTTCCCGATAGCAATGTGATCGTGTCGTTGGTAGCACAAGGGGCGGCGAGTGACACGGCGCAGACGGTCCAGACCGATTCCCAGGGGTGCGCACTCTTTCCGTTCATCACCCCTGGGGTCTACGCGGTGTCGTTATCCGCTCCTTCAGGCCAGACATGGATTACCCCGGCCAGTACCCCCGATCCCTCTCAAACGGTAACTGTGAGTGCCTCACAGAGCACCCAAGCAGACTTCACGTATGCCCAAGCAGCCTCATTTAGCATCACGTACCCCAATATCCCGATACCTTGGGCGTTCGGGGTTTCTCTTGGATCGACGTCCTTGCCCGGCGGTGAAACCATCTACTCGCCGAACCCGAGCTCCTCTCCAGTCACCGGCATCGCTCCCGTGTTTCCTGCAACCACCGGTTATCAAGCGTGGCTGGGACAATGTCAGTTGTACACCTCTTTTTCCGGAACCGGACTGGGACAGATAGCGATCGCTCAGCCGGGAACTACCAGCGCCATCAACCTTCTTGGGCAGCCGGTCACCATTACCGTCACCAAGGCCAGCAGTCCAGTGTCTGGTGCAACGGTTAGCGTTCAGCAAACCGATGCCAACGGCACACCCCTCTCCGGATGCTCGAACTCGATCACCGCCGTCGGAACCACCAACAGCAATGGCCAACTGACCTTTCTTGCGCCAATCGGCTACGTGACCATCACTGTGACCGATGGGTCCTCGAGCACCCCCTATCCATCGACAGGAGCCCTGCAGACACCCGGGGGAGGATCGATCGATGTACCGATCGCACTCGGGTGACCGAGACGCCGGCTTCGGCATCGTCGAGCTATTGATCGCCACAACGCTGACTGGCTTGTTGAGCCTGATCAGCTATAAGGTCATTACGTCGTTCGAAGTCATCCAGCAGGCTACGTTGAGCGCCCAGGCAGCAACGGCATCGACTGACCTGGGATCGACCGAACTCACGAGACTCCTTGGCGAAGCCACCAACACCGGTCAGGGTGCGCTCTTATCCGCATCTCCATCGTCGGTGAGTTTCGACGCAATCGATCCATCCGGGCAGCTCGGTATCGAAACCATCTCGCTCGCAAGCACAACCTGTCCCTGCCAGATTCAGGCACAATTCCAATACAACAGCACCTCCCAGCCGATCACTAATCTCGGCGTAGCGGTCGCAACACCTCAGCTGTTCTCGTACTATCAGACCCCATCTAGCCCAAGCACCCTTACCCAAGCGGTAGTTCTCATCCCAAGCCAAGGGACAACGAGCCCAACGTTGCTCGCAAGCGTGCACCTCGTCGGGGTAGATCTGACCGAAGATATCGTTGGCCAAGGACTGAGCACTACCCAGACCCTCGTTGCACTGCCTGGCTCTATCCAACCCACACCAAGCACCTAGGAGAAGTCTATGATGTCAAAAACCCCAAAGGGAGAACGTGGCGATGCCTTGATCTTGGTGATCATCGCGACCATGCTCATCACCCTGATTCCCGCTGGGCTCGTTGCGGCCTCCATCGGCCAGCTACCGCAAACCAAGCAGCGTCAAGAAAATCAGGTGGCGCTTGCCGCCGCTGAGGCCGGCATTGCTAACTACGAAAACTTGTTGGACCAGTACTCGATCAATCAGCTCGGCAACTACTGGCAATATGATGCGTCGAATCCACCACCGGTTGCGAACCTCGCCCTCACTGGTTGGGAGCCAGTGGCAGGCTCCTCTACCGAATATTTCCATTACTCGGTCGACAACGCGCAGACCGCCTCCAGCGGGATAGTGCGACTGCTGGTAAGTGGCGCCGCTGCAAGTGGAGCCAATACGCAATATGTCACGCTCAACGCAACGTTTCGCTCGCAGAGCTTCCTCAACTATCTGGTCTTTAGTAATAAGATGGTGGTCGATCCCGTTTTCGCGGTCCACTCTGCTCAAATTCCGAACACCAAGGCTGAGCAGTACTGCAACTTCTCTTTCGCTCAATCCAATGGCTCCAGTCAACAACCAACTCACGGACCCGTCCTCCCCTACTGCGAGTCCCTCCTCAACTTCTACGTCACGGGACAGACCTTCAACGGACCGGTATTCTCCAATGACATGTTCTATCTTGCTGGTCAACCTGTCTTCAACGGCCCCGTCTACTCCGCCTCTGCCGTCACGAGTGGGATCCCTGCGCATCCGTACTGGATCGATCCTATTAACGCCTATCTTGGCGGCAACAATATCGACAATCCGGTCTTCAACGTGGGCGGCAACGTGCAATACCATACACCGCTTGCCCTACCACAGTCCGATGCCACCCTTGAACAGACGGCGGCCACCGGTGGTTGTCTCTATTATGGGCCTACACAGGTAACCCTCAACGGGACAACCATGACGGTGGTCTCACCGCAGACGAAGAATGCGACCTGCGTTGGCGCCAATGTACCCTTGCCCGCCAATGGCGTCCTCTATGTGGCAAGTTTGCCAGGCGCCCAAAGCCAGACGTGTGCATCGGGTTCGCTCAACATCGATCAACAGTACGCGCCATGCCAGGAAGGGAATCTCTACATCCAAGGGACCCTCAACGATCAACTCACCGCCGCATCGCAGAACAATATCACCATTACCGGCAACCTGGAGTACGCTGGCTGTGGCGCGAACGGAACCTCAAGCCTCCTCGGCCTTATAGCCAACAATTTTGTCCAGCTCAGCAATAACTTCGCCAAGACGAACACCACCCCCGATAGCTGCTTCGCTCATCCTGCGAATGACCCAGTTATCATGGCGGCAATCTTGACGCTTCAGCACTCCTTTGCCGTCAAGGACTTTTGGAAGTTGCCTTACGAGGGAACCATCTATCTCTACGGAGCGCTGGCTGGCAACTACAGCGACATCGAAGGGGTATTCCAAGGAACACAAATCACGAATGGCTATGGCACCAACTACACCTACGACACCCGCCTCGCCTATCTCTCTCCGCCATATTTCCTCACTCCTGTGGCAAGTTCATGGACCGAGCTCAGTTCGGTGGCCGTCAACAACCCGAGCAGTCTCCCAGCACTTCCTGGCTCATAATGAGCTATGCCCAAAGCCCATACACTACCCAAGCTGTGGGCGTCGCGGGACCGGGGTCAGCTGATATGAGATCCTAGGGGGCGCCGACTTCGACGACCATCTTGCCAACATTCCCCCCACGAAACAGCGAAAGAAACGCCTGGGGAAGGCTCTCAAACCCCCGACTGGTGGTCTCCAACGAGACAAGTTGACCTTCGCGCACCCATGTCATCGCCTTCCTTAGATACTCGCTATACAGCGAGAGATGATCCGAGACAATGAAGCCCTGTATCTTGAGTCGACGGCGCACCACGATACCCTCGAGTCCTCGCGGTCCAGGTGGGAGTTCGGTATCGTTGTAGTGCGAGATTGCACCACACGACACGATTCTTCCAAAATCCTTCATGCGGTGCAGTGCTGCCTCAAACTGGCGTCCACCGACATTGTCGAAAAACAAGCTGATACCTGCGGGAAAACTCGACGCCAGCGCCTCAGAAAAATCAACCGCATGGTAGTCAATGCCCGCGTTAAAGCCGAGCTGGGCCAGCTGTCCAACTTTGTGAGCACCACCCGCCGACCCCACGACTCGGGCTCCAAAAATTCTGGCGAGTTGGCCAACCACCGAGCCAACGGCACCAGCCCCTGCGGTCACTAACACCTCGTCGCCTGGCTGTATCCCACCGAACAGCGTAAGCCCCACGTACGCCGTGAGTCCGGTCATTCCGAGAACCCCCAGGTACGCCGACGGCCTGACATCGCTCGTCTCTGGTAACCTCCACAGGTTTGCTGCGTTTGCAACATATGACGTCGCCCACGGTGACTCACCACGAACGAGATCTCCGATCCTCAGTCCGGGTGCGCTCGTCTCGAGAACCCGACCGATAGCACTCGATGTAATTGCCTGACCCACCTCGAAGGGTGCGACATATGACCGGGCATCCGACATGCGGCCGCGGAGGTAGGGGTCCACTGAGACGAACAACGGCTCAACTCGCACCTCACCATCGTGCAGCGGCTCGTCCGCCCATGTGGCTTCGGCGAAATCGTCAAGTGTCGGTAAGCCCTCCGGTCTCTTTGACAGCACAAATACTCGAGCCATGCTACACCAACCTCATATTCACAATCTCGGCCAGGCTGTGAGCGGCGAGACTCACCGGTATCTCATGGTCATGTGCCTCTTGGATACCTGAACTCACGAGTCCGAACTCGACCCCCAAACGGGCTGCAAATCTTCCATCCGTACTCAACCGATCACCGACCATAATCGTGTGTTCCTCCAGGAGGGGTCGGAGCAACCCAACCATGGGATCTTCTGGTTTTCCGGCCACCGTTGGGCTGACCGAGGTGGCTGTGACCACGGACGCGACGAGGGCGCCAGTACCAGGCACCACAAGGCGCTCAAGAGGATAGGTCGGATCTGCATTGGTAGCAACGAACCGTGCTCCCGACAGAATCGCTACGCATGCGTTCGACATATCGATGTAACTAAACTTGCGATACCAACCGAGCACGACGCTGTCAATACCGACCACATCCTCAAGCGATCTCGGCACCACCAGATCGGCACCTACTGCTTCGAGCTCCTCAACCAGCCCCAGCTCACCTATCGCCAGGACACGGTCTCCAGGTTTTACCAGGGTCGCTGCAGCCATCGCCGAAGTCAAGATCTGATCACGTTGCGCCTCAACACCCATGCGACCAAGCTTGGCCACGTACTGCGATCGTGAAAGTGAAGAGTTGTTCGTGACGAAGCGAACGTCATGCCCCTGCGCAAGCAGCCGATTAACGGCTTCAACAGAGCCATCGATAGGCGTATCCATTCTCCAGACCACTCCGTCCAGATCAAGCAACCACTGCATAACTCACTCCGCTTCTCGCCTAACCTAACGGGTCAAATGTCAACCTCGAACCTTAACGCCCCAGGCTACCTTCTCACGCAGCTAACCCCCACGGCGCTCGGCAGGGTCCAACCAATCCGTCTTGTGCATCTCGACCCCGAGGGCTCCGGTGCCGAAGGCTTTGACAGCACCACGACCGCCTTCCAGGAGACGCAAATGGCGGTCGATGGAGCCAGCGGGCTCTATCGCTATACGCTCGCCAGCACCGGAGGGGACATTCGCCGCCGCGTAAGGGGCCTGGTCGCCGGCATGTCGGTCAACAAGGGGCCGCTACCTCTCTGGATCGCAATCGATGCACCCGACTTAGAGGCAGTCCTGGAGACCCAAGGAAACTACCTCGGCAACATCGCTGACAACCATGGTGTCCTCCACCGCCTCGAGCGCTACGATGGGTCGGCCCTAACCGCGATGATCGACGCGATGCTATCCGATCACCCAGCGCTCACGGTATTGCCGCGTCCACAGTCCCCCCCAGCTGGAACCGCCTTGCCGGTCTTTATCACCACACTCGAGGCGACTACCCACTGCCTGTTTGAACCTGTTGAACTCCCAATGACAGCTCCTATGTGGCGATGGTTGTCACTCAACATGCGAAGGATCAAGATAACCAAGGAGCTCGTCGATACACCAGTGGTGCGCTATCACCAAGATGGTCAAACCTATGGCTTCATACACGACTCTTCAGCCACCACCGACCTCTTAGCCGAGGAGAATCATCAAAATCCACTGGGCGCGAAGCCAACAACGGTTACTTGGATCCCAGATATCACACTGCTCAGAAAGTTCGCGACAGCCTCGCACCGAGGGCTCGAATGTCCTGCGATGCTCCTGATGTATCCGGCTCCCGGAATCCTCTACGCCGCCTGGCACTAATGCAGTGGTGAACTTCACGTCATCGAGCCCAGACAAGAGGGGCCTCACCCGAACATGGAACGAGACCGCGCGGCCCAGACCAACTTAAGTCAACCCCGCCAGACGTTCCGCAACGTCGTAGAGGTTGTGATCCTCCTTGAAAAGCTGAAGGTAGATCTCCCTGGCACCCGATACATCACCAGCTCGCTCGAACAGCTGAGCCAACAGGTAGCGCTGGCGAATGCTCGTGAGGGTGGAGGCACGTCGCTCCTTGGCGACCCCCTGCTCCATTAAGGTGATTGCCTCAGATAGCTTCCCTTGGTCAGCAAGTGCACCAGCATAGACAATTCGACCCTCAACGATCACCTCCTTGGCTGGCGACGCCTCACGTAACCTCAGCCACCACCGTTCAAGTTCGCTGGCGCGTCCCAAAGCACGTGCACAGTCCATGATGACCGGAACTTGGTCGAAGCTTTCCGTAGCTTTATGAATTTTTCTCAGTATCCTTAGCGCCGCGTCGTAGCGCCCAAGACGATACAAACTCAGGCCCATGAGCTCCAATACCTCAGCCTCGTCTGGATCCATCGCATCGATTCGCCGGGTAATGCGAAGCGCCTCCTCAAAGCGGTCTCGCTCGTACGCATCAGCCGCCCTAGCAAGGAGTTGCGTCATGGCGCTCCTGCTCTTGGTGCGCATCGACGGACGCTGCGAGCGGACTTTGGAGTGCGACAAACCAGTATCGGCCGTTGTCCGTTCTCGCGTCTCCGACCTCATCCCCTCCTGCTGGAGCCAGCGCGAGGCATGAAACCGCAACACGGGAAGCTCCAGGGACACCCCGTCAGCCATCTGCGGGTCCGCCTCTATCGGTGACGCATCATCCACCCCTAAACTATCAACAACTTCGTCCGAACGGTCCGGCCTCATCCATCCACGAACGCGATCGTCGTCTCGTGGACGAGCGTAGCGAGGACGGTCGGTGTCATCCCTGCGGGGACGGTCACCGCGATCGGGTCGAGGACCACCTCGTGCGCTTGCACCAGGGCGATAACCGCCGCGATCGTCGTCTCGTGGACGAGCGTAGCGAGGACGGTCGGTGTCATCCCTGCGGGGACGGTCACCGCGATCGGGTCGAGGACCACCTCGTGCGCTTGCACCAGGGCGATAACCGCCGCGATCGTCGTCTCGTGGACGAGCGTAGCGAGGACGGTCGGTGTCATCCCTGCGGGGACGGTCACCGCGATCGGGTCGAGGACCACCTCGTGCGCTTGCACCAGGGCGATAACCGCCGTCCGGGCGGTCAGACCGATCGGACGATCCCGACTCGTTGGATTGTCTCGGATCGTCTGATCTGGCTGACATCTGGTTTCACTCCAATAGTGCAAGGGAAGACTCTACAAACTTTTGCGCCCGACCATCCTACCCGGTACGACACCAACCCAGGGATGGGAGTGATCATTGCCCTGGTTTGCGCTCCACCGATCCTAGGTGTCGCCGATCTTGGACAGCCGCGATACTGACTACCAGCCAATCCATGAAACACGCAGAGTCGATTCTACGACCGCGAGCAGCTAGAATGGCGAAAGATCCACACCGTTCCCTCTCGGAAATGAGAACCATGCTCGTCCACGCGAAGTCCCTACAATTTGAGTACGGTGCCCGTCTCCTATTCGATGATGTGAACCTCCTCGTCGACCGAGGCGACCGAGTTGGATTGGTAGGCCGCAATGGTGCTGGCAAGACGACGCTCATGAGGATTCTCGCAGGAGAACTTGATGCCAAGGGCACTCTCGAGCGCGCCGGGACCATTGGTTATCTACCGCAAGACCCGCTCGCTGCTGATCCAAAGCTTACCGCTCTTTCGCGCATTCTCTCAGGCCGCCAGCTCGATGAACTCTTTGCCCAACTCACTGAACTGCAGCTCCAGATGACGCAACTCACTGGCCCGGCTCAGCAGCAGGCCACCAAGGAATACGGAAGGGTTGAGACGCTCTTTGCCAACAGAAACGGTTACCGTGCTGAGTCTGACGCAACCGTCCTCGCCGGTTCACTTGGGATCGATCCGCAGGTGTTGTCTCAACCGATAGGCGTACTGAGCGGCGGCCAACGCCGGCGGATCGAGCTAGCCCGCATCCTCTTCTCCGAGGCCGACCTACTCCTACTCGACGAGCCCACAAACCACCTCGATGCTGACTCCATCAACTGGCTTATCGACTTTCTCAAAACATTTAATGGAGGACTAATTGTCATTTCCCACGATGCGAGATTGCTCGAGTCGGTCGTCAACCGGGTCGCATTCCTCGATCCCCAGCGTTCGACACTGGACCTTTATGCACTGCACTATCGGGCCTATCTCGTAGCGCGCGCCGAAGATGAGGCCAGACGTCGTCACCTCTACGAGGTGGAGACAACGAAGGCAACGCAGCTAAAGCGCCAAGCCGATAAGATGCGGGGCTCGACGGCAAAGCGCGCTCGTAAGGCGAAGGTACTTGACCGACGTGCAACAAGAATCCTTGACAACGTTGACGACG
Organism: Actinomycetes bacterium; assembly: GCA_021806545.1. GTDB lineage: Bacteria > Actinomycetota > Acidimicrobiia > Acidimicrobiales > Acidimicrobiaceae > Ferrimicrobium. The sequence continues at coordinate 24,153 of JAJZXI010000010.1, forward strand.
TTCGTCTGGCAGAGAAAGTGGCCAATATACGGTTCCCTCAGCCGCTCCCTTGCGCCAAGACCCCGATTCAAGCCACCGGGCTCGCAAAGTCCTATGGCTCCTTGGAGGTACTCAGCGGAATCGATCTCGCTATTGATCGCCAATCTCGAGTGGTGGTCCTGGGACTCAACGGCGCAGGCAAGACGACGCTGCTGAGAATGCTAGCCAACGTCGAGACGCCAGACGCTGGAGAGATACATCCTGGGAAGGGCCTCGTAGTTGGTTATTATGCGCAGGAACACGAGATGCTCAATCCGAACTTGACACCACTGGAAAACCTTCGCAACAGTGCGCCAGGAGATGTAACCGATGCCGATCTGCGTCAGATTCTCGGTTCCTTCATGTTCACCTCAGAGATGTTTGCACAACCAACCGGCACGCTTTCAGGCGGCGAAAAGACGCGCCTGGCTCTCGCAACTCTCGTCTCGCAGCGCGCAAACCTTCTCCTGCTCGACGAGCCGACTAACAACCTCGATCCAGCGAGTCGCGATCGGGTGCTGGCAGCGCTGCGTGGCTACACCGGTGCGATCATCTTGGTCACCCACGATCCCGGAGCCGTTGAAGCACTCCAGCCAGAACGAGTACTCATGCTCCCTGACGGCGTGGAGGACTACTGGAACGAGGAGCTACTCGAGCTTGTGACCTTGGCTTAGGGAAGTTCACAAACTTCTCTAAGCTGCCTGGGGTAGACTGCGACCATGAGTAACGAATCCAGTGAACCAAAACTCGAGGCGGTCATACAACTCGATACCCCGGACCAGGAGGCTTGGAAGCAGGTGCTGCATCAGATCGAGAACCTGCTGGTGGAGGATGAGTCAGCGTCCGTGGAGGTCGTTTGCTCCGGACGAGGGGTAGACCTCATCCGGCGGGATACTACCCATCTCTCGATAGAACTCAACAAGCTCGCAGCGCGAGGTGTCTCGTTCGTCGCGTGTAATAACTCGCTCCACCAGCGCTCGATCAGTGAATCGGAGCTATTCCCCTTTGTGACGATTGTGCCGAGTGCGATCGGTGAGCTGATCAGGGCGCAGCGAGATGGCAAGGCCTATCTCAAGCTAACCTAACTCCTTGCCTTGGTGAGCGCGCGATGTAGCAAACTGTCGGCGCCTCCGGAAGCGACTATCGGGCGTCGCTGTCCTCGGCGACGAGACTCGCGTCGGCTCTTCGTGGCTGACTAGCAACATTTGCGAGGCCCTGAAGTTCCCAGGTGTCTTCGAGGACGCGCTCCGCATGGTGACAAGAGACGCTGTGCCCGCTACTGACAACACGAAGTTGCGGATGGTCGGTCGCGCACTCTGCGCTCGCGTATGGGCAACGTGGGTGAAACCTGCAGCCCGATGGTGGTGAGAGCGGCGATGGGAGTTCGCCGATGATCTGGCCTGCCGTCGCCTTCTCTCGCTCGATGATCGGATCAGGGATAGGTACCGATCGCAAAAGTCCACGCGTGTACGGGTGTGCTGGCCTAGCAAAAATGTCGTCGGCTGGTCCTAGCTCCACGAGTTCGCCCAAATACATCACCCCGATTCTGTCAGCTAGGTAACTCACGACCGAGAGATCATGAGAGATGAGGGCATACGTGAGGCCGTAACGATCTTGGAGCCTGCGCATCACGTTGAGCACCTGACTACGGATCGAGACATCCAGCGCTGAGACGGGCTCGTCAGCCACGACTAGCCCAGGCTCGAGCATGAGCGCGCGTGCGAAACCCACCCGCTGGCGCTGACCACCAGAGAACTCATGCGGGTACCGCTCGACAGCATTGTGCCTGAGTCCTACCTCGTCAAGCAGGGTATACATCCTCGCCTCTTGAGCCTCATGGCTCCCAACATGTTGAACCTTAACTGGCTCCAGCAGTGCAGCACCAATGCGCATGCGAGGATCGAGCGAAGCGTAAGGATCCTGGAACATGAGCTGGAAGTTGCGCCGAAGTTTCCGCATCTCGCGAGAGGAACGATTGGCGATATCCTCGCCGTGATACAGAATCTGGCCAGAGGTTGGACGTTCCAAGCCGACCATCATCCGTCCCAGCGTCGACTTACCGCATCCTGACTCACCAACAATGCCGATCGTCTCACCCTGATACAGGGTCAAATCGATGCCAGACACCGCATGAACGCTACCGACCCTCCGACGAAGCGCTCCAGCGTAGACGTCATACTCTTTTACCAGTGCCTTGAGCTCCAGTAACGGCTCGCGCCCTCTCCTACGATCAGCATGACGCTCTCGTGAGGTAACGACCACTGATCGTATCTGCTGATCGACCGGGAACCAACAGGCGAACTGGTGTGCCTCGCCCGTGAGGATCGGGTCCTGCTCGTGGCAGCGATCTTGCGCAAAGCGACAACGCTCCGCGAATCGGCAGCCTGACGGAGGATTGGCCAGATCCGGTGGAAGCCCAGAAATGCTCGGCAATACCCGATCGCGATCATCACCGATCCTAGGGATCGAGGCGAAGAGGGAGAATGTATACGGATGACGCATAGCGCCAAACAGCTCCCCTGTCTTGGCACTCTCCACTACCCGTCCCGCATACATCACCATGACTCGGTCGGCGCGACCTGCGACGACACCAAGATCGTGCGTAACTAGAATCAAGCCCATATTCAACGTCGACTTGAGCTCATCCAAAAGACCAAGGATCTGAGCTTGAATCGTTACATCCAGAGCCGTGGTCGGCTCATCGGCAATGAGGAGTTCGGGAGAGTTAGCCAGGGCGATCGCGATCATCACGCGCTGACGCATGCCCCCAGAGAGCTGGTGTGGATAGTCATTGAGACGCTCCGATGCGGCTGGGATCTGCACCAGATCGAGCACCTCAAGTGCTCGTTTGTGTGCAACAGCCTTGCTCGCCGCCTTATGGATTCGCATAGACTCGGCGATCTGCCACCCGATTGTCTTCGACGGATTGAGACTGGTCATCGGGTCTTGAAAGACGAAACCGATCTTGTCTCCGCGAATAGCTCTCATTCGTGCCTCGGAGGCTCCGACCAGCTCCTCGCCGTCCAGGCGTATACTCCCTCTCGCGATCACACCGCCAGTTGGCAAGAGACGGACGATCGAAAGTGCGGTCATTGTCTTTCCACAGCCAGACTCACCCACCACGCCCAGGGTCTCACCCCGAGCAAGCGACATGGTAACGCCATCAACCGCGCGCACCGTAGTGTGTCTCTGACGGATCTCCGTTACTAAATCGCAAATCTCTAACAGCTCGGCCACCCAATCCCCCTACGAGTCGAAGCCAATGCCAAAGTGATCGAGTGTGCGTAACCAACGATTGCGGTGCCCTTCGTGGCTGTCAGCCCACATCAACGAGCGGCGGGTTACAGCAATACTCAGAGAGCGAAGTGGCTCCGGGGGAAACGGCACCGGCTTCGTACGCACCAATCCCAACCTTTCAAATGGAGTATCTCGCGGCTCCAGCCGACCACAGAGTACCTGAGCAGCAAAACGCGTCGCCCCGACACCCAAACCGGTAAAGCCAAGAGCATAGTGAACCTTCCCTTGATATCGTGACCCAAAGAACATCGAAAAACGAGTCGATGTATCGATAGCGCCGCCCCAAGCATGGCTAAAACGCACGCCCGCGAGCATCGGGAAGGTGTCGAAAAAGTGGCGGGCCAGGAGCAGGTGCGTTTCCCGACGCAACCGATAGGCGCTGCTGACTCGCGATCCAAAATGATAGATGGCGTCGTAACCACCCCAAAGAATGCGATTGTCGTGCGTCAAACGAGAGTAGTGAAAGAGGTTACCCAGGTCCGAGAGCCCATGGCGTCCGCTCCATCCTATCGCCTCGAGCTGCGACGCCGTCAATGGCTCCGTCATGAGGACATAGTCATAGACCGGAACCACGAAGCTCCGCACCCCTGGGATGAGGGGAGGGAAGGCGTTGGTAGCCAATACCACCTTGGCGGCGCGAAGCGACCCGCTCTGGGGAGTTGACAGATCGATCATCCCACCGCGTGCCTGCACCCCTGTCACCATCGTCCCCTCGTAAATCGTCACACCGAGGGAACTGGCCACGCGAGCCAAACCCCAAGCAAGCTTCGCCGGGTTGACCAATGCCGTACGATTCTTTGTCAAAAGACCACCTAAAAACCGTGGCGAATGAATGAGCTCTTGTGCATGTTGCTGATCAAGTACCTCCACTTCGTGACCAAAACGACGAGCTGACTGCGCGAACTCTTCGAGCCCATCAAGATGCCATGACTCGGTAGCAACCTCGATCGCACCCGAGAAGTTGAGATCGCACTCGATCTGATGATCCACCACGAACTCAGAGATCGCTTGTAGGTTATCGCCACCAAGCCGCTCGAGCTCCTGCATCTCGTCTGGCCAACGTCGAAGCCCGTTCTCCAAGCCGTGTGTTAGGCTTGCGTCAACAAAACCACCATTACGCCCACTCGCCCCAAAGCCAACACGACCCGCATCAACGAGCGCTACCTCCCAGGTCGGAAAGCGCTGCTTGGCAAGAATTGCGGTCCACAATCCAAGGAACCCTGCACCAACCACCGCGAGGTCCACATCCACATGGTGCCCCAGGGACGGCCGAAAGGATGGGATCTCATCCGTGTCAAGCCAGAACGCATTGTCGCGCACCCCGGCCAGCGATCGAATCGCCTCCTGCTGGCTATCCACTACACACCACTCTTCCCTCCCCTACACCGTCGCCGTCAACAGCCACATACGTCGGACCCCCGTCATCGGTGCTCTTTCGCTAGAACACCTCAGAAACTCGCTCGCCGCTCCCGTTAGGAACACGGCACCAACGCAAGGCCAGCACAGCCCTCCTCCTTCGTACCATGCATACCATGTCGATGGCGAGGAGCACAGAGGTGACCGGCACGATGCCGTACCCTTTGCGATCCCCACCATTTGGTTCGGAAACGCCTCACGCTCACCTACGATCGACACCCATCAGTCCAGCCACGCGACGGTCGGAAGCTCACGACCGAGCCCGCACCCTCGCTCGGCCCACCGCGCCTTGTTGGTGTTTGCCCGAATCGGCTCTGCGAAAATGCGTCGCTCTCGTCGCTGCAACCTATCCTCCCCGTCACGGCAACACTCCATCCTTGCCCGTCTTTTGGTGATCGCCATAACCCTACTACAGCCTACGGAGAGCTGCAACTGATTCCAAACTTTCTATCAGAATTAACAATGGAATCATGCTTCCCTACGCGAGCACTGCTATGCGAAGCGTAATCAAGCGGCGTTAAGGCGTTGCCCTGAGACAATGCGGAGGCTACTTTGTGATCTGATGTGCACAAGCACGACATCATGCGGTATCATGTCAAACAACTCGGCTCATGGTAGCGAACTGATGCAACGGCGATGGAGTTCAGCAGGCGCGGGGTCAAAGGAGGGGCAATGACGACAACGCAGACCGATCGAACAACCGTTGACGTCGTCGAGACCGACCATCGGGTCGGCGCCTTACGGGTCGCGCTACGCACCTTCGTCGCCAACAAGCTAGCAGTCGGAAGTCTCGTCATCTTGATCCTCATCATCCTCTTCTGCTTCCTTGGACCGTTCGTGTATCACACAAATCAGACATCAGCACAACTATTGCTCGAGAACCAGCCTCCCTCACCTCAGCACATCCTTGGGACGAGTCCCGCAGGCCGCGACGAACTTGGCAGGCTCATGCTCGGAGGGCAAAGTACCATCGAGCTCGGTCTCGCAGTCGGTCTCCTGGCCTCGACATTTGGGCTCATCTGGGGCACGGTGAGTGGCTTTGTCGGTGGTTTTGTCGACTCGGTCATGATGCGGATTGTCGACGCCCTGCTCTCTATCCCCTTCTTGTTCTTCGTCATTTTGCTTGCCTCCATTGTGCGACCAACTCTATGGCTCATCATCCTCGTCATCTCAGGAGTAAGTTGGCTCTCGACCGCCCGCCTAGTGCGAGGCGAGACGCTGAGCCTCAAGACAAGGGACTACGTCATAGCTGCGGCGGGTTTTGGCACACCACGGTGGCGACTGATCGCGCGACATATCGTACCCAACGTACTCGGCGTCCTTGTCGTCAACGGAACGCTCAAGGTAGCCGATGCAATACTCACGTTTGCCGCTCTCGGATATCTCGGTCTCAGTATCCCACCACCGGCGACCAACTGGGGAGAGATCCTTGCCGGCGGCGTCAACAACATCTTCGATGGCTATTGGTGGCAGCTGTGGCCGGCTGCGGTGCTTATCGTGCTCACCGTGCTTGCAGTGAACGTACTTGGCGATGCGCTACGCGACGTCGTAGAGGCACGACTGTCCCAGCGTTAGGAGGTTTTGCGTTGTCAATGCAATCAGGTCTAAGAACCAGCAGTCCTCATAGCCCCACCAATCCGGCAACCGCGCGAACCAAGGCAGTGAACCCAAAGCCAAGGCATCTGAGGAGGTATCCATGATTCGCTATGTCCTCGGACGCTGTGGGCAGGCCCTTATCACCATCGTCGCGGTCTCGATCATTGTCTTCATCATTTTGCACCTTCTGCCCGGGGGCCTCGTCCGAGCCCAGCTCGGGCAAAAGGCAAGTCCCATTCAGGTACATGCCTTGGAAGTGCAAGAGGGTCTACTGCGACCGCTGCCCATCCAATACCTGACGTGGGCCTGGAATGCACTTCGCGGGAACTTCGGCTACTCCTACAAACTCAGCGAAAACGTATCGACGTTGTTGGCTCAGTACGTACCTCGAACCTTCTTCCTGGTGGCCATCTCCCTGCTGTTCGCGGTGGCGCTCGCGATCCCTATGGGGCTATGGCAAGGCTACCGTCGCAATAAGCCGGATGACCATACCCTGAGCGGCACCATGTTGATCATGTACTCCATGCCAACGTTCCTCCTTGGTGTTGTTCTGATCGTCGTACTCAACATATGGCTACCCATTTTCCCATCGACAGCCTCCAACTTCGGCGGCAGCCTTACGGTGGATGCTACCGACCTCGCGTTGCCCATCATCACCCTCTGCCTGGCTAATGTGAGCTACTTCAGCCGCTATATGCGCTCCGCGGTTATCGACAATCTGCTGGAGGACTACGTGCGCACCGCTCGCTCAAAAGGAGCGCGCAATCGGACGATTCTGTTACGCCATGTGCTTCGCAATTCTTTGAACTCCACGCTCACGCTGCTCGGACTCTCGCTTCCCTACACGGTTTCCGGATCCCTGATCGTCGAGGCTCTGTTCAACTATCCAGGAGCGGGCCTTCTCTTTTGGAACTCGGCACAAACTCGAGATTTTCCAGTGCTGCTCGGAATAGTGCTCGTCATCGCGGTGATGACGGTGCTGGGTAACCTCATCGTCGACATCCTCTACGGGGTCATTGACCCACGGGTGCGGGTGAGATAGCGCACCATCGCCTCCGGAGCTGTCGAAGTTCTTCCTGCCCCGGCACAAGGACCCGCCCTCGTCGCCAAGACGGCGCCTCGTCGACCTGGTCAACTGTATTGAGGGATTATCATCCTCACCACCTACGGTTGATCCGGTAAGAATCTCCCTTGTCATCGCGACTAATCAATGGATGGGGCAGGCCTAAGTGCCCATCTCCAAACCCAACCGTGCGCTGTCAGGTGGGTGAGTCTCTCCTCATGTCAAGAGTCTTGGCGCGGTCTTGATCACGCGCACCCATTGTGATCTGGGCCAACCCCTATCGGCTGATAGGCTGAAAGTAGACTGAAGATAACGAAGATTGGACGACAGGTATGAGTTCGCGCTTCATCCGAACATGGCGTCACGATACCTTTCAGTCCTTGCGAGTCCGAAATTTCCGGCTTTTTACCATCGGTCAGTTCATATCGAACACCGGAAGCTGGATGCAGTCGATCTCACTTGCCTATCTCGTTCTGTCCCTGAGCAGGAGTGGATCGCTCCTTGGACTCGTAACTGCGGTCCAGTTTCTCCCAATTCTGGTGTTCGGCGCCCAGGCTGGTATCATCGTCGACCGCCAAAACCATCGGAGACTCATCATGATCACCCAGACTCTGTTCATGTTGGTCGCCTTCGTCCTCTTTTACTTCGTAGCCACGCACACCATCACGATTGTGCTAGTATTCCTCGCTTCGGGAGTTCTTGGCCTGATCAACGCGATTGATACCCCGGCTCGGCAAAGCTTTGTTCAAGAGCTAGTCGGACGCGATAATCTCCAAAACGCCGTCACACTCAATGCTGCGAGCTTCAACCTCGCCCGCGCTATCGGCCCGGCTATCGTAGGACTTGCGATTGCCGAGTTGGGACCGAGTTGGGGATTCTTGCTCAACGCGCTCTCCTTTCTTGCCATCCTGTTGGCACTCGTGATGATGCATCCTGCCCAGTTCTACGTTCACAACACGGTGGTGCGCGAGCCCGGTCAAATTCGCGCTGGTCTCCGCTATGTCGCCAACAGACCCGTATTATGGGTCACGTTGCTCGCCATCCTGGTCGCCGGCATCTTTGCCTACAACTTCCCGGTTACCATACCGTTGTTGGCCGAGACCACCTTCCAAGGGCGAGCACAACTCCTCGGCGACTTCATGTCCCTCTTCGGTGTAGGTGCAATCATCGGTAGCATCGCGGCCGCGTCCCTGCGACGACCAGCAAACGCACGACTGATGATGTTGATCTCGATCGGATTTGCCATCCTGATGGGTCTCGTTGCCCTGGCACCAAGCGTTTGGCTCGCCGGGCTTGCCCTGGTGGGCCTTGGAGCGATGTCAATCAGCTTCAACGCGCTGGCGAACACCACCTTGCAGTTGAACTCCCGCTTCGACATGCGAGGTCGAGTCATGGCACTCTACACTCTCGGCTTCCTCGGCAGTACCCCCATCGGTGCGCCCATCGTCGGTTTCCTTTCACAAGACTTCTCTCCGCGATGGGCATTTGTCGCCGGAGCCGTCTCGCTCATCGTTGCCAGCGCACTTTTCGCACGCCTGCACGCCCGCCGCCAGCGAGCCACGCCCAACGCCGGATGTCGAACGACAAGCACCCGACCTGACCCAAGAGACGATGGCCTCACTCAACATCCCAACGGCTGAACCTCTGGCGGATCCCATTGCGCAACCAACGACCTCCCACCGCGCTGGCGCCAGAGCGAGGTTCACATATCAGGCGCGATCGCTGCTAAGCCTGGATCCACCGACGCACCCCGGTGTCGGGGTCCGTCGGTGGCCCTCGGGCTGTGATTTTGTGCCGCTGAGTTGACCCGTGGTTCTGGATCGGTTCTGACCCGAGTTGGGACGTGATGGGTTAAGGATCTGATTTGGTGTTTCATTTGTGGGGCGCATGGAGAGTGTTCCCGACCGCGCTTTCGAGTCGGAAGTAGTTCCCTAGATGGGAACCGGTTCGAGTGCCCGGAGGGTGATGAGTGCTCTCATGAAGGCCTCGGCCCATGGCCAACGAGCCGGGGTACGAAGCGTGATCTTTCCCGATCGGTTGACAAGGCGTCCGACGAGCGAGATGAAGTTGCGCCGAAAGCTACGAGCTATGACCATCGACTCGGCCGGGGTGATCTCACCAAGGTAGCTCACCTGACGGGTGAGGTTATGGGCGATCACCGCATGGGCGAGCCAGGCACCATTGGCATGAAACTTACCAGAGGGGACATGTTCCATA
>JAJZXI010000126.1 GCA_021806545.1 Actinomycetes bacterium
GCAACTCAATACGCCTGGGGTGTACCACCACCTTACCCATACGTGCCAGCTGTTCGTAGAGCCTAGCCCTAGCGAGGGAGTCATGTTCCATAATTCCATAGAATAACAGATGTCTAAGGCCAGTCAGTCATGCACTACCACAAAGTCAGCCAAAAAGATGCCGTGTCACCCATGAGTCAGGTTCAATCCACCATCGAGTCAAGGCAGATCGGTTTTGGCGGGTAATCTCGTCTCTGCAGGGCCAGTGCCTCAAACTTTTGGGAGGGCCGACCCGGATCATCGGTGACCCGTATCGTAGTGAGACGCTACTACGTCGTCGGTTCGATCAGCTGGAAACCGCCATTGCGGGCACGGGCGACGGCCTGGACTTGGTTGTAGAAAACTTGACTCATTTGTGTGATTGCCTCGTCTGATGCCGTCGAGCGCGATGTAGATCAGTTTTGTGAGGAGTTTCGTTCACTTGTAGTGTTCGCTAGGGTGCGGCGCCCTGGTCGCTGGCCGAAGTGCGCGTTGCTTCCATCTATATTGGTCAGTGTAGCTAGTGCCACCCCACCCCGGGTGGGGTCATATGTCTGAGGTGAAGGTTGAATGATCCCGGAATACCAAGAGGAGCTGCTGCTTAGGCTCAAGACCATCAAGGGCCACCTGGCAGGGGTGATAAAGATGGTAGAGGACGAGCGATACTGTCCAGATGTGATGAAACAGGTGGCAGCGCTGCAGTCATCGCTCGAGAGGGTCAACCGGATTCTGCTGAGAAACCACCTTGAGACTTGCGTGACCGAGGCGATCCGCACCGGCAACGGCAGTGCGAAGATCGATGAGCTCTTGGAGTCGCTGCGTTTCAACTCAGCTCTCACCGACTTTCGACACAATGGCGACACTCTTGGGCGGGTGTCTGAGATGTCCGGTGAAACCTGTGAGAGCGAAGCTATGCCGGAGGTGAGCGAATCGTGAATACCACCAACACAGCTGATAGGACACCGAGGGTAGATCTGGTCATCGAGGGAATGACGTGTGCGTCATGTGTCAGACGAGTTGAGAATGCGTTGTCGAAGGTTCCTGGAGTAACGGGCGCCTCTGTCAATCTGGCCACGGAGACGGCGGAGGTGGAGCTGGAACGGCCGATCGATACCGACCAGCTGATTGGAGCGGTCTCCTCCGCTGGCTACGGAGCGCATCTACCCACACTCAAGGTCACAGGTCGTGATCTGATTGTCCTCGAAGTGAGCGGAATGACGTGTGCGTCATGTGTCAGACGAGTTGAGAATGCGTTGTCGAAGGTTCCTGGAGTAACGGACGCCTCTGTCAATCTGGCCACGGAGACGGCGGAGGTGGAGCTGGAACGGCCGATCGATACCGACCAGCTGATTGGAGCGGTCTCCTCCGCTGGCTACGGAGCGGAGATCGTCGGGGCTTCTCAGACTTTGGAGGAGGCCTCGCTGGCCCGGCAGGCAAAGCGGAAGGCGGAACTTGGTGCACGCAGGACCAGACTGCTTGTCGGGGCTGTGCTATCAGTCGGTGTCCTGGTCATCGGGTACGGGTTTCCGGGTAAGGTCTGGTCCGACCCCGTAGAGCTCGTTCTGAGCACCCCGGTCTACCTCTGGGTGGGCTGGATCTTCCACCGCACCACGATCAAGAACGCAAGGCATGGTGCTGTCAACATGGACACTCTTGTCTCGTTGGGTTCAACGGTGGCGTACGCGTATTCGTTGGTAGCGACTCTGTTCCTCAGTGGCAAACCGACATATTTCGATGTCGCCAGCCTGATTATCACTCTTATCTCATTGGGCAAGTACCTTGAACTCACGGCCCGTAGCCATGCTGGAGAGTCGTTGGAGGCACTGATGACCCTTCGCCCGGTCAAGGCACATCTCCTTGCTCGAGCAGATTCCGTAGTCGAAGGGGATCGCACCAATGCTGCGGATGTTCCCGTTGACGCCCTGCGTGTTGGCGATCTGGTGCTTGTTCGTCCAGGCGAGGCAGTGCCAACAGATGGAGCGGTAGTTGAGGGTTCGTCGAGTCTCGATGAATCCCTGGTCACCGGTGAAAGTATGCCGGTCGTACGGGGTCCGGGCGATGCGGTGGTGGGAGGATCGATCAATAGTTTGACCCCGCTGGTGATGCGAGTAACCAGGACTGGCGACGAGACGATTCTTGCACAGGTTGTCGCCGCGGTACAGAAGGCACAGTTGGAAAAGTCCAAGGTGCAGACGCTCGCTGACTCGGTATCTGCGGTCTTTGTTCCGGTGATAATCGCTACCTCCTTGGTTACGTTTGTCGGTTGGATGCTCTCGGGTCACGACGCTCTCTCCTCCCTGATGCCTGCGGTCGCGGTCTTGGTTATCGCGTGTCCGTGTGCTCTGGGTCTCGCTACTCCCGTTGCCACTTTGGTGGGTACGACCAAAGGTGCACAGAGGGGCATTCTGCTTTCGGGAGGTGATTCTCTAGAGGTAGCGAAGTACATCAAGGCGATCGTCTTGGATAAGACCGGCACGCTTACCCTTGGCCAGCCAAGAGTAGTGCAGCAGATTGTCCTCGATGGCTTCGACCTCGCTGAAGTGCTAGCGATCGCAGCGACACTGGAGGCGGGATCTGAACACCCGCTCGCACGGGCGATTGTAGAGGCGGGCTTTCGCTACCTAGCGGACAACCAACCTATAATTCTCAAGGAGCATCGGGTCGAGCCTGGTATGGGAGTCTATGGCCGCTCTGGCGGTGGCTCAGAACACGAGTACCTGATAGGATCGCTGCTGTACCTGCAATCCCACGGAGTCGATGTGGATATCTCCGGTTATCGGTTGGATGAAGAACTCGACGAGCATGCAAGCCTGGTTGCTTTGGCGATCGATGGAGAGGTGGGTTTGCTGCTCGGGATAGCTGATCCGGTTCGACCTGATGCCAAAGTTGGTATCGAAAGACTTCAGCATCTCGGTCTCAAAGTAATCCTGGCGAGTGGTGATCGAGCCGAGGTTGCCAAGAATGTTGCGTCAGATCTTAGGATGGACGATGTATATTTCGAGCTGCGACCTCAGGACAAGGCAGATCTGGTCGTCAAGATGAAGGAGCGTTATGGTGTGGTGGCCATGGTCGGGGACGGAATCAATGATGCGCCGGCGTTAGCCAGAGCGGACGTAGGAATCGCTGTCGGTTCTGGTACCGCGATTGCCATGTCCGTCGCCGATATGACCATCGTGCACGGTGATGTGTCGGCGATCGCGGATGCCATCGCTCTCTCTCGCGCGACCCGACGGATCATCTGGCAGAACTTGGGATGGGCACTCGGTTACAACCTCCTCCTCGTCCCGCTTGCGGCGTTCGGACAGGTCCCGCCAATTTTAGCGGCCCTCGCGATGGCTACCTCATCCGTATCAGTTGTCGCGAACTCCTTGAGATTGCGACGTTTCAAGATGGGTATTGACTCCTCTGTTCCTTCGGAGGATGAGCACATGAAGGAGACGGTGAGTGGCGGTCATGTTGGTTGATCTGCAATGATTATTATCGGAAAGAAAACACAGTCGCCGAGGCGGCTTCTGTCTGTAGCGGCGCACAACGGATGCGGAAAGAGGGGACAGAGAATAGGGAAGGGTGGTCATTAGAAGTGCGAAGCGTTGAGCTTTCAGCAATGGATATCTCCTGCAATCACTGCAAGAACACGATAGAGAATGGGATTACCGGCATTGCCGGTGTCAGCTCAGTCGAGGTGGATATCGAGGCCAAGAGAGTAACTGTGGTCTTCGACGAGTACCGGGCCAAGACGGATACCGTTCTCGCCGAGATGGCAGAGCTCGGTTATCCAGCAGAGGTCATCGCTGGTTAACCGTTCGTTCAGCGCGCCACTGCGCCCCGGCCATCAGGGTTTGGACTAGCGCGATGTGTTAAAACTGCAGCTGTTGCACCTATCACCGGGGCGGGGTGTTGTATAGTGCCGGACTTTGAACCAGCCAGCCTTGTGGATGGCGGCGATATGCGCGTGGTCTGGGGCCCATGACTGTGTAACTACTTTGGGGACGGATTAACGGGATGAGTGTACCTAGGAATCGCTGCACGGCGGTTAACATTCTCGCCCAATGTTCATGTGTTTCGAGATTTTGGTCAAGATGAGTGAGACAGATTGTCCAGTGTCGATATAGGTGGCGGCCAAGCAATGAGGCCACCAGGGCGAATGCTATATTGACTGAGACGCACTCGCGAGGAGATTCACTCTAGTTGGCCGCTTTCAGCCTATAATCGGGATTAATCGCAACCAGTTTGGCCATTTCGGTTCAGAGTTCCAGTAATTCGTACCAGGCGGCGTTCGCCGCCAGTCGTATACCCCTAGGAGCATGGATCAGAACGGGCTAAGGCTGCATACGTATGCATAATCCAATTGTACAATCGGTATGCGCCCAGTGAGAATGCATCGAAGTGCGACGGATGGTATTCATTTGCAGGAGTTTCGGATTCCGACCCACGCTCCTAGCGGCTGAGAGGAGTAAGCCATGCCTGGACTTCAAAATGGCATTACCGTTAGCCCGGTTCACAATGGGATGTCTACCACGAATGGCGCCAGTCGGTGTGCCCGCGAACTACCGCCGCGAAGAGCTGGAGATGCTATCGAGTAGGCTCAAAGGGCGTCCAGGAAGCACGGAGTATCCTGCGTCCGTCTGTTCGGCTGTCATTCGAAGACGATGGCCTGCCGAAGAGGGCTTCTCGGCACTTCTCTTCGGTACCGTAACGACTGAAGAAGTCCGAGAGCTCAGACCATACAGCCGACCAATTCCACTCATACGCTCATTACGGGCCGTGACTACAACACCCATGAATCGTTGTATTCGTACGCTGGATGTGCTGATCGAGTTCTGGAGGAGGGCCGTGTGGGTGTTTAGCGAGATGAGGTCGACCTTCTTGCAGTCGATGAAGGGGCCCACAAAAATATGCCGTCTTTGTCAATCACCTCGTGTGCGGAAGAAAACCTTGGGTTGGTCGCCAAGCGTACTGGAAGTAGCCGCTCAACCCTCATTGTCTAAACAGCCTGAGCAGCCTGAGAAGATGATCGGTGGCTTGGAACACGACTTGTGGTGCAGCGCTGAATCACCGCTGGGTCACTCTGGTAGGTCGCCGCACGTTAACAGTTGAGGGCCGTCCAATGGACACACCACGAGAGCGAGTGGCCGAGCAACCCGCTCGCCCAGCCAGTGTGCACCCATGCTGTCTGACGAAAAAAGTCTCCAAAGGCCCAGTGATCATGGTCTAGTGCAGTACTCGGGGCCAACAGCCTGAGTTTGCACGAGACTTAGCCCGTCCCACACGATCGGACCCCGAGTGGGGGATAATGGCCAGTGGCAGACGCCTAATCGGGACCTAGTATTGAGCACAGACCGTTCCCCAAAGGCTATAGCTTGTACCACCGTCATATCTCCAAAAGCGCGAGGACCAAGTATTTGAAGCGGCTGGCTCAGCGAAGTAAGCGCCAACTTCGCCACCATAGGATAGGGAGACGTTCGGACTGTTAACCCCGCCAGTTCCCGGACACCCACCGCCACTGGCTTCGACATGGCCAGTAACACTCCCAGATCCAAGGTACTCGTACGACCCTGTGATAGTGGAGCCATTGGCAGAAATACAATCCTCCCCTGGCCCGGTGATTTGCGCACAGGTTGATGGGTCGGTAGTCGCGGCAAGAACGGTGGGCGTCGTATTGGCGACTGGTGCGGGCTGACCAAGGGGGGTGGAGCTCTGGCGTGTCGACGCTGCAACCCCCGCCTTGGTTGCCGGGGCAGAGACCCATGATACGCCAGTTTCAGTTACGCCTGCTGGCGCACCGTAAACTGGGACATTTGGAATGAGTGAGAATTGAACCAGGCGCTCTCCCTGAGCGGTCAGTGCGGCAGAAAGTGGAGTCGACCCAGTCTTGGCCCATCTGGCTTCTACCTGCGACCATGCTGTCCAAGTCTGCAACGAGGCATTAGCAGATGGCATCTTTGGCATAGAGACTGACAAGCTGTTGAGTAGTGCCATATTGGTATGGGGAGTCATTACCGGCACAGTCGCACCGACTGGCGGAGACAGCGGCTTCGTTGAGGCTGTCATTGACATACCTACAGTAATGCCACTAAGTGCAGCTGCACCCGCCACCAAGGCCGCAGTCCGCGTAACGGTACTTAATCTCATTCTTTATCTCCCATTCTACGAAACTTCGATGCGATAATAGGTAACGATAGCCAAGTTATCCTATCGAATGTCACCCCTGGTTCAGGAGGCCCTCATGTAGTTGGGAGACTTCATCGCGTCCGGCAAACCTATCATTCATTGAAGAGACTATCCTTGAGCTGCACGCCATCTCGGTTCTTCCGTACCCTGAAGGCATGCCATGCCTTGTCGGCTCACAGAGACCGAATGGTTGTCGCTGTGGCACTCCTTGAACTCTCGTCGTGTTGGGCGTGGACCCAAAGCATTCACGTGCGATCCTGCATAGTGAGAAATGAGAACGCGAACGGTAGAGCACGCTCCTTGACGCGAGGAGCCCTCTCCATAGCCAGGAAGGCTCACAACCCCCCCCATTCGGTGCGAACTCAGAGCACAAGCGAGTCATGCTGCATGGGTGAGGGTTGGGCCAACTAGGTCGTTTGTTTTCATCGATGGGTCCTCTGAGTCCCGCCCCGCCCTGTGGTGCTAAGTCCGCCCCGAACTCAGCACCGGTTGCGAGCGTCTTCGGAAGCCATGGGCCATTGACGAACCTCAGGAGTTCGTAGTGGGGTGGGTTTTCGATAGTCCAGGAAAGTATGGCGCCTCAGTATTGTCGCGCCGTAGCTTCTCTTCGCACCACAACCTGGGACAAGGTTACCAATGTAAATTGTCAGAAAAGGTTTTCAGTCTAGAGAACAACCGTGGCCTCCCTTGAGCTGACACTCCTGGGAACTCAAGCGACTCGATGACACGATATCGATTCGACTTGACAATGATTGAGACTGGATGTCATTTCTCAATTATCTTGATCATCCAAAACGGTCGTGAGCTGGGGATTGGCGTGGGGTTTCTTCGCCAGCGTATCCCAAAATCTCAATCATAATGATCATCTGTGTTTCACAATCGGTTATTCATCTCAATTTAGTTGACCACTTCGGCGCAAGACCACAGGGCTCGAGTCTGATTCGCCGACTTGCTGCGATTCACAGATGTGAGTGCGTTGATGTCTGGTGCTTCTTGGGACCGTCCAGGCGGGATGCTTTGGCCCGTAACCAGCATCAATAGGTGGCTGGCGCCGGGTAGTGGTGAGCGCTGGTCAGTGTGTGACCGGGGTGCCCCAAACTTCTGTTAACGGCCATGCAATAATGCATAGATGCGGCCAAATAATTGCACGGTGACGGACACCAAAACTGCACGCACATCTGGGCCCTGGTTCAAGGTGGACTACGCGTACATTGTTGAGGCGCAACAGC
>JAJZXI010000127.1 GCA_021806545.1 Actinomycetes bacterium
GGTAGAGGCGCTCACGAATACTCATACTTGTACTATCGGTTGAGGGTCTGAGAGTCCTAACTTTGGAGTGCAATCGAGGTCGCTCAACCCCGCCCTGACAGACGGGGCTTGTGCTCCCGGTTGGTCAAAGAACATAATCGCCATCCCCACTCGAGACATGACAACAAGGTCGGACTAGCCATCCACTGGTGGATGCCGACACGCATGAACTGCCTGAAACTCACTTCATGCATAACCGAGTACGCATGGTTACCGCTTCCTTTCTCAATAAAGACCTTCACCTCAACTGGCGACTCGGCGGAGCCCAGTACTCCGAAGAACAGCTCCTCGATGGAAATTCTGCCTCCAATCGCTTGAATTGGCAATGGAATGTGGGAATTGGCACTGATGCTGCGCCTTACTTTCGCATCTTTGACCCAATCCTTCAGTCCACGGTTCGATCCCGATAGCTCCTCCATCAGGCGCTGGGTACCCAAGCTGACCACGCTCACCGGAGATGTACTCCACTGCCCAATTCAGCATCTCGACCCGACTACTATCGGCTGCGTCGCGCACAATCGGGATCGCAAGGCGGCGCTAGCCCATACGATGCAACACTGCTCATCTCTTGAAGCAACCTGTCATGGGCCGTGCGTCATGAGTGGACGCTTACCTGCTAACGAAAAGTCGCGCAAGTCGCGCTACTAGTAGCTCTAGGACAGTATCGGCATCGAGTATCGAGGCTCCGCGGAGATCGCGAGTGGCATCGGCGAGCCAACCAACGACGAGTACAGCAGAACGGTAATTGAGACGACGGGCAGCCGTCAGCATACTCCGTAAGGCAAAGTCTGGGGGCTTGCGGGCCCCAACCGACTCGAGAGCTGCCTTCGCCTGGTCAGTGCTACGGATCCCTGGCGACGCTAGAACGATCAAATCCAAATACCTTCTCTGAAGCACTGTAATGAGGAGCTGAGGTGCCTTCTCTGCTGCGAGCAACCGCCGCAGCGTTCCCATCGCTTTGGGTATGTCTCCCCGTTCGATTGCATCAGTTAGCGTCCACAGCGGAACTTCTCGTGCCTCACCAAGGTAAGGTTTGACATCTTCAACATCAAAAGCCTGGCCCTGGTGCAAACCGGCTAGGACTTGCGCCAGCGGGTTGACGTGCGACAGATCGACACCAGCATGCTCAGCAACCAGCGCAAGTGCTTGACCCGTCAGGCGCACCCCTGCAGCCTCGAACACCGAACTGATAAACCCCCGCCTCTCAGCCTCCTTACCTACCGTAAGTTCAACCCTCTCAATCGCGGGATCGTGTAGGCCGTTTAGTGCCTTCGGCAGCCGTTTGTCAGACCCAAAAAGTACCACCACATGATCATCCGCCATCGCGACAAATCCCTCTGCGAGGAACGGAGCATCGTCTGCAAGAAGTGCGTCAAACGAGCGCACGA
The DNA here is from genome assembly GCA_021806545.1 of Actinomycetes bacterium. GTDB lineage: Bacteria > Actinomycetota > Acidimicrobiia > Acidimicrobiales > Acidimicrobiaceae > Ferrimicrobium. The sequence goes on from JAJZXI010000127.1 coordinate 1,428, forward strand.
GGATTCTGAAGCGAGGTACGAACATTGGCGTCTGTGACAATGTCGCTACCACATCACCCACTTGATCCTCTCGAAGATCGAAGACACGCAGCTCCTCTTCGGCTGGGTCGAATGCCTTCATCTCCTGTACGAACCGCTCTTCGAGAACGATAGGATCGCTTGCGACCACCAGAGTGACGGAACGCACTGTCTGCTACGCCTCGTTAGCTGAGAGCTGATGGTCGCGCGAGTCAAGTGCATGACCTCTCAGAGCAGCGATCGTATCGAGCGCCTTAACCGTGCCGCGGACATCATGCACCCGATAGACCGAGGCGCCCTGTAGCATCGCGATACTCGCGGCGCAGATGGACGCCATTCTGCGCTCGGTAACCCCGAGGCCGAGCGTTTCACCTAGGAATCCCTTATTCGACGCAGAAATCAGCACTGGGAAACCAGTGTCCACCAAACGCTGAGTGGTACCCAGAAGCGCAAGTGACTGAGAGGTCGTCTTACCAAGATCGAATCCCGCATCAATAACAACAGCGTGAGGATCAACTCCATCCTGCACAGCCCGTTCAACTCGATCGAGAAGAAAGGTGCGCACATCATCTGCCAAGTAGTCGTAGTGTGGGTTCAGATCAGGAACACGAGGTTTGAGCCGAATATGCGTCGCCACAACGCCAGCACCGTACCGAGCAGCTACCTTCGTATAGTTGAGATCGCCGAAGCCGGAGATATCATTGCCGAGGTGTGCCCCAACCTCAAGAACGGCATCGAGGACCTCAGACCTCCATGTATCGACCGATATGGCCACGTCAAAACGGGCCGCGACCGCTTGGACAGCTGGCACCACCCTGTCGAGTTCTGCCTCAAGGGTGATCTCTTCCCCCGGTCCAGCCTTGACACCACCGATATCCACGATGTCTGCGCCGTCAACCACAAGCTCATCAGCCTTTCGCAAGAACAGGTCGAAGTGGTAGTAACTTCCTTTATCAAAAAAGGAATCTGTCGTACGATTCAAAATCCCCATGACGATGGGCCTGGACAGATCTAAATTCCGGTCCCTGAGCCGAAGTGTTCGCAATCCGGGTCCCTTAGAACAACCGTGAAGTAAAGCGGCGCCGATATTGATTGATACGTGGATCATCCTCCGGCAACAGGTTCAACAGATCGAGAAAACGTTGCCGGGCAACCTCGTCAGCCTTGACGGACTCAAGAAGCTCGTCGAGCTCTCGGGTTATTTCATCCTCAGCCAGTGCGGCACTACCCTCTTTGGCCAGGCGAATCTTGGCCCTGAGCTTGGCGATCTCAGCAGTCTCCGGAAAGCGAGCGAGGATCGCATCAGCCTCGTCGAACTCACCCCGGTCCGCCAACAACTGGGCAAGAAGAAAGCCAGCCTTCTCGTTCGCAGGTTCTAGCTCCAGAGCCTGCTGGAGGGCGGGCTCGTTGCCCTCCTCAATGAGGACATCGACAACCGTCTTGGCGGGTGCGAGCTTCGCTACAAACTCGCGAACCGCCGACTCAGGGTAGGCACCAACGAAACTATCAACGATCTTGCCATCTTTGATAGCAAAGACCGCTGGTATCCCCTGTACCTTGAAGGCTTGAGCAGATGCCGGATTGTCATCGACATTGATCTTGACAAGCTCAACCTTTCCTTCAGTTTCGGCAATCACCTTCTCGATGATCGGGCTCAGCGTTCGACATGGCCCGCACCATGGCGCCCAGAGATCCACTACCACAGGCCGCTCTTTCGAGGCCTCTATCACGTCTCGTTCGAAGGTTGCGTCAGTTACGTCCATAGTCCATGATTCTACCGCCTCACGCCGAGTCCTTCGGGTCGTCCCTCGGTGAGCCCAAAGTTCGAGTACCATGAATACATGACCGACGGCGAACGGCAATTCTCCCCCGAGGCCCTTGAGTGGATTCGCAGCGTCTCCGATCTCACGGGTTCGCTCCGCATCGATCTTTGCCCCGGCGGCCGCTCCAACCTCACCTATCGTATCCAGGACGTGACTGGTCGTTCGGCCATTCTCCGCCGACCACCGTCCGGCACGGTGCTGCCGACCGCCCACGATATGGGTCGTGAATTTCGCTTCCTTTCTGCCCTATCCCCGACTGGATTTCCTGTCCCTCGTCCTTTGGCGATCTGCTACGACTCAACGCTGATAGGGACTCCGTTCTACCTCATGGAAGAGGCAAAGGGGTTGATTCTGCGCGATCGAGATCAGGCTACGACACTAGCTACGACAACACGCGCCCTGATTGGACCCAACCTTGTCGCTACCCTCGCTGAACTCCATAGCCTTGACCCAAACGCAATCAATCTGCAGGCAAAGACCGACCCCAGAAGCTACCTCCCGCGCCAGCTCGATCGATGGCTCGGTCAGGTCTCTCGTGTGAGAAGCTTCAAAGCTGAGTTGACCGACACCGTGACCGCCGTCGGTCAACAACTACGCGCCGAAATGCCCGTCACCGACACGATCGGCATTGTCCATGGTGACTATCGTCTCGACAATGTGGTGCTCACTAACGAGGGTACCGTAGTGGCAGTGCTTGACTGGGAGATCGCCTCTATTGGTGATCCGCTGGCTGATATCGGCATGCTCGGCGTTTACTGGGCCGATGCCGGGGATGACCAGATGGATGGTGTCAACGGCGCAACCAAAATTGAAGGCTTCACCGCCCGCTTGGAGCTGTACAAACTCTACGCTGAGCTACGCCAGATTGACCCTGAGCGAATCTACTACTACGAGCGCTTCGGTAGTTGGAAGCTGGCTTGCATCCTCATCGGCGTCGTTGAACGATATCGCAACGGAGCCTCTGGGGGCGATCAGTCGAGTGTTGAAAATTATCCCCTCCTTATCGCAGCGCTTCTCGAGTCAGCAACCCGCTCACCTTAGCTTGCCGAACTTGTCAGCATCAACACAACCTGAGACGCTGTAGTCGCCCTCGTTCCCTATGGGCGAACATCGCTATTTGCGATAGAACGAACCGCCACGACACCACCAAGGAAGGAAGGATGAGATTTGCAATCCGTTGTTACACCCAGTTCCCCCACAAGAGCTGCCTCAAGCGCTACTAACAGAGCACCAACTGACGTACCCGTGACTCCGTCGCCCCTCTGCGGTGATCGATAACGGCGCGCTGGCTACTGGCTCGTTTACCGCCTACCGATCACCCTTTGTGTGAGCCGGGCCGATCCGATCCGCTCGCCACATCCGAACTCGTGGACCCACATCCCGACATGCCACCATAGCCGCTCACCTTGCATGGACACGAGTTCGAACACCCTCAAGGCGTCCCGAAATTACGCAACGTCACTACTCAACGACGAAGTTCATGACTCTCGGCAACTTAGCGATGACTCTTTGGATCTTGACCTGTTCGAGATGCGAGGCAATCGCAGTCTGTGCCAGCGGTCGAACGACCTCCTCTGGCGCCAGAGGGTCGATCGTCAATGTGGCACGAGTCTTACCGTTCACCTGAACGACAAGTGTCACCATCGCCGAAGCAAGAAGTGCATGATCGACCTTAGGCCATGCCTGCCTATGGACATCGAGTCCATAACGGCGGTGATAGAGCTCGCTGGCAATGTGTGGGGCCATAGGAGCAAGGAGTTCAAGCAGGGTCCGCAAACCATAATCGAGAGTTACCGGATCAACCAAATCTGCTTGGGCTTTCGACAGGGCATTCGTCAGCTCCATCAGCGCTGCAACCGACGTGTTATAGGCCCAGCGATCGATTCCGTCCGTAGTACGCGCAATGAGCTGATGCACCACCAGATAGGTGGGGTTCCCAGTGTCTGGTTCGCCCTGATTAACTGGAATTCGGTCCGCGAGTGACCAGACTCGTTGTAAGAACCGATGACATCCTTCGATCATCTCATCCGTCTGATCGGTCCAGTCAAAGTCATCAGCGGGTGGTCCAACAAAAAGATGGAAGAGGCGCAGAGCGTCGGCTCCGACGGTATCAAAGTACCGTTGAGGTGTGACGAGATTACCTTTGGACTTTGACATTTTTGACCCGCCGAGACGAATCATCCCCTGAGTAAAAAGTCGCTTGAACGGCTCCTTGAGCGTGGCTGGTGCAAGTCCAAGGTCCGAGAGCGCACGGGTGAAGAAGCGAGCATAGAGCAGATGAAGAATTGCGTGCTCCACGCCGCCAATGTACTGGTCAACCGGCATCCAGTCCTCAACCGCTTGTACATCGAAGGGGCGATCCTCCGAAAACGGATCACAAAAACGCAGATAATACCAGGACGAGTCAACGAAGGTGTCCATAGTGTCGGTCTCACGAGTCGCCGGGCCCCCACAGCGAGGACAAGTAGTCAAACGAAACGCATCGCTATGCAATAGGGGAGACTCGCCAGTGGGCCTGAACTCAACGTCGTCAGGTGCGAGCACTGGCAGCTGGTCGTCAGGCACCGGTACGGTCCCGCACGCCTGACAGTAAAGGATTGGGATCGGGCATCCCCAGAAGCGCTGACGCGAAACCAGCCAGTCCCGCAGACGATATTTCACCGACTCGGAGCCAGCCCCAATCTTTTCGAGACGACTAATTACCTCCGCCTTTGCCTCTTCGACCGAGAGCCCGTCAAGGAAGCCACTGTTGATCTTGGCCCCGGGACCTGTATAAACGGGGCCCACAAACCCCTCAGGACGGGCCACGGTTTCCACCACGGGCAGACCGAAGTTCCTTGCGAACTCATAATCGCGATCATCTTCACCCGGTACGGCCATGATGGCACCAGTTCCATAGTGGCCAAGCACATAGTCGGCGACGTAGATAGGAATTCGCTCGCCAGTGATGGGATTGATGGCGTAAGTTCCAAGCGGCACGCCACGTTTGCCAGCATCCTCACCAGCCATGCGTTCCAGTTCACTCCGTGTTGCCACCTCTTCGAGAAAGGCCTTCACACGTTCTTCGAGATCAGGAGCGGTCAAGCGCTCTAGGTCAGGATGCTCGGGCGCCACAACCGCGTACGTCGCTCCAAAGATCGTGTCTGGCCGCGTCGTAAAAACCCTCAATTTATAGTCATCAAGACCATCAACTTCAAACGAAATCTCTGCTCCGACCGACCTACCGATCCAATTTCGCTGCATTGTCTTGACACGTTGGGGCCAATCGAGATCCTCAAGCCCCTCTAGTAACTCATCAGCGTACCGGGTGATCCTAAAGAACCACTGCGTGAGTTCTCTTCGCACGACTAGGTCGCCCGAGCGCTCACATGTGCCATCAGCTAGTACCTGCTCATTCGCCAGCACCGTCTGACACCCAGGACACCAGTTCACCGGCGCGTCTCCGCGGTAGACGAGACCCGCCTGGTAAAATCGCAAGAACAGGTACTGTGACCAGCGAATGTAGCTGGGATCATGGCTATATATCTCACGACGCCAGTCATAGGCAGCCCCGAGTCGAGTCAGAGACGCCTTCAACTCAGCCATTCGCTCCTCGGTGAAGACCCTGGGATGCACGCCAGTGCGAATAGCTGCGTTCTCCGCCGGCAAGCCAAATGAGTCAAAGCCGATCGGGGACAGAACAGCCTCACCATTCATGGTGCGGTACCGGACATTCAGGTCGCCAAATGTATAGTTGCGCACATGACCCTGATGAGCCGGACCCGAGGGATATGGATACATACAGAGCACATAAGACTTCGGCCGCGGATCGTCATTACTGACGTGATAGGCCTCACTCTGGCTCCATCGGGCTTGCCACGCCACCTCTATTGCAGGCGGGTCATATCTATCGCTCATATCCCAAAAGCCTAGTGCGCCGACCAGGCTCGTCTCCCAACCCGAGCTGCTCACGGGCCTGACGCTGTCCACCAGACGCTACACTAACAGGCACGACCTCTGGGGGTGTAGCTCAGCTGGTAGAGCGCTTGACTGGCAGTCAAGAGGT
>JAJZXI010000128.1 GCA_021806545.1 Actinomycetes bacterium
TCGAGTCACTCGAGCCTGACCTGCTCGAGGAGGCGCTGGGTGAGGCTCCCACGCTCGTCGTCGCGCGGGCGGAGTTCCAGGACGGCATCGATCTCGTGGAGCTGGCTGCGCGGACACCACTGTTCCGTTCCAAGTCTGAGCTGCGCCGTACCCTCACTCAGGGCGGACTCTATGTCAATGGGCTTGCTCAGCAAGAGAGTTGCCCCATCACGGAGACGATGTTGATCGACCGTCGCTTCTTGGTGTTGCGTCGTGGCAAGAAGGACTATTGCCTCATCCGCTGTGATGACTAGCCGAGGCCCAACGCGTTGCGGTGATCGGCCAGCGTGGCATCGGTCGGGTAGCGTCTGCGTGGCCAGAGAAAGCCACGGAGGCCGTCTCCGCGCCGTCTGGGAATAACATGAATGTGAAGATGTGGTACCGATTGCGAGATTATGGAGTTGGTGACGGTGAGAATTCCGTCCGCGTGGTAGGCCAACATCGCTGCTCTCGCGACCTCCTGGGTTCGCACCATGATCATCGCGGCAAGCTCCGACGGGGCCACCAGCAGGTGTTCGACGTGCACGATTGGCACTACGAGGGCGTGTCCGAAGAAGACGGGTGCGTGGTCGAGCAACGCCGCCGTGTCAGCTCCTACGTCGACGATGCCCAGGTCGTCTGGCCGTGTGATCAGATCGCAGAAGGAACACACCATGGCTGAGAGTGTAGCGACGACCGACGATGCCAAACTGCGCTCAGCGCTCTGGTCGATCACCTCGGGCCTGTATCTCCTGAGCTTGGCGAGTGCCCAACGTCTGCATCTCATGACGATCTCGCTGGTCATGCAGGTTGCAAAGCAACCACGAAGGCTCGCGATGTCGATCGAGGATGGAGCCGTCTCGTTGGAGTTCGTCGCACCATCGGCTCCCGTGGGGCTTGTTCTTCTCGATGCGAGCCAAGCATCGTTGGCTCGTAAGTTCGCGAAGCCGCCGGTCTTTGACCCGTCACACACGAGCGCCAATGGCGTCTCGGTTGTGCGTGAGGCTGAGTCAGGGCTCGCGATGCCAAGTGAGGCTCTTGGCATGCTGATCGGCCGTGTGCAATCGGTCACTGAGTTGGGCAGTCATTGGCTGATGACAACGTCTGTCGATACCTTGGTGGCGAGACAGCCGCCCTCTGAGTGGCCAAGGGTGCTGTCGATGTCGGATACTCGGATGCACTATGGTGGCTAGCAAAGGAGAGTTGGGGTAGTTTGGAGCGTTTTGGACGCCACAGTGACGGCGTAGCTGGTGAGATGCTTGCTCCCGATCTCCGCAGGACGCTGCTACACGGGCAAGGAGTGCGCTTACGGTGGGTTGCCAATGATATCGACCTTCAAGAGGTCGTCAAGGAGGCCCAATCAGCCGGTTCTGTGGCGGTCGACACGGAATTTCACCGCGAGAGGAGCTACTATCCCAAGTTGGCGCTCGTCCAGATGCGTGCCGGCGACCTGATTTTTCTGATTGACCCGCTCACCGTTGATCTCGAACCGTTGGCGGAAATTTTTATCGATGATCAGATCAAGTTCGTCTTTCATGCGAGTGAGCAGGATCTGGAGATCCTCGAACGAGCGGTCGGTGCTCGGCCAGTCCATCTCTTCGATACCCAGGTGGCCGCCGGATTTCTCGGGCTCAGCCACGCCTCGCTCGGCGCACTGTTGCATCAGTTTCTCCAGGTTGCCATCGCCAAAGGGGCTCGGCTTTCGGATTGGATGGCCCGGCCGTTGACCTCTGAGCAGATCGACTATGCAGCGACGGACGTTCTCTATCTTGAGGAGCTCGAACGGAGAATCGTGGCGGAGTTGGATTCCGTCTGTCGACGGAGCTGGGCACTCGAGGAGATGGAGGCGGTACTGCGTCGGCGACGCTCCGAGGCTCCAGTGGAGCTAGCTTGGACGCGGATCCGAGAGTGTCGTGCACTCGAGGATGAGAGCCAGCGTCGGATCGCTGCGAGGGTTGCCGCCTGGCGTGAAGAGCAGGCCAGGGTCCGTGACGTCCCCGCACGATCGCTACTCTCCGATCTGGCGATCGCCTCGATCGCCAGGGCCGCTCCTCGATCTCGATCCGAGTTACAGCGCTTGCGTGGGGTTGACGTCCGCCGGATCAGTGCCGAGGTGGCGGAGTGTCTGCTCGATCTGGTGGCGAGCGATGAGCCTGTTGGTACGGCCACGGCTGAGTTGGCGATCTCAGCGACGATGCGCCCAGAGCTCGCGCCAATCGTGCTCCTTGCGGCTTCGGTGGTGCAGGCCAAGGCCCTTGATCTCGGTATCGATGCCTCGTTGATAGCGGCTCGAGACGACATCGTCGACTTTGTCGTGCGTCGCCGTGGTGGCTTGGCAAGGGGATGGCGCTATGAGGTATGTGGAGCTGAGCTTGGTTCCTTGCTTTCAGGCGAGCGCAGCATCGAGGTCGCTGGTCAAGAGCGTCTGGTTATGCTGCCGATAAGCCGAGCTGCCAATGGCGCCCACGAGTTCAACTCGTGAGCGCGGTACCCACCGTGTCGTGCCATACCCAGGTGGTCGTTTCGCTGGGCTACGAGCCCTTGTCGTTGCCTACCAGAGGAGGTTCTAAGCGATCGCCTTCCCTTGGTGTCGCTGTCCACTCACAGCGGTGGGCGAGTTGGCATCGGCGTCGCGACGCCCCGCTGGTCCAGGTGCCTGATCGCGCTCCCGGGTAGCCCATTCGCCTCACTCGGGTATGGTCACCATTGCCAAGGGAATGGCTGTTGCAAGGGCAAGGATGGCGCCCTCGACACAGCCGCACGGCCCAAAGTTGTGCGACAATGCACGATAGAACCAAGCTGCTCTCGTGCTCGTTCCTTCGCCTACCAAGGAGAGGGACCTGCACATAACCAGCTACTATTGTGGGAATTTTGGATTCAGACCAACACCACGACGAAGACGATGCCAGGGTTGTCGGGGCATTCAGCGCTCCGCTTCGCCGGCACGTAGGTCGATCGTGAGGGTCAGGATTCCATTGTCGAGGTTGGCGACTGCATCGCCGATGATGGCGTAGTCAAAGTAATCAACGGATGCCTGTTCGATGAATTTGGCGCGCTCGGTCCCCTCGACTGGCGGAATAGGGCGAGACTTAACCGCGGCCGCCCGCCTCTGGAATCGTTCGATCATCTCCTTCGGATCGAATGTGTCTGCCATCCATACTCCTTTGTGCATATCGGCTCGTGCGCCAAGCTACGGCTGTCGCGACTGATCTCTCGGTTCGCGCATCGACGCTTCCTGAGCGCCGGCTGGGCCAACGAGACATCCACTCTCTTGGAATCTATCCTATCCATCGCGCGTTTTGACCTGGTAGCTGGAGATCCCGGAGACGTGGATCGCTAAACTGGCTACTAGACGTGCGAGGAAAGCAGATAGGTCTCGTCGGAGTGAGTGGGAGCAGCGCGTGAAGAAGGGTCGTCATCGTCGGTACGAAGAGGCGCGAAAGGCAAAGCGAGGTATCCCCGTTCCGCTCATTCGATGCGAGGAGTGTGGAGGCGACTCCGTGCATGGACACGCAGACTGGTGCATGGCGTATCTTGATGATGACGAGCTGCAGGCCGCCCCTTCGACCTACGGATACGACGACGATTCGGAGGAGTAGCCGTCACCGCTGCGTTGTTTACGATTAGCTTCACCCAGCCGTCCACGGCAGTTCCTGGCATTGTCGGTCAATCTCGCGACGCCGGTCCAGTTGGGGTGGTCTTTCTCCATGGTTGGCGTCGGGACCGCGGCGATTGGTCTCGTGTCATCGGCATGTTGGGCGATCAGCTATCCGTGCTCACGCTGGACCTGCCAGGCTTTGGGGATTCGCTTGAGCCAGTTGTGCCTATCGACACTGGTGGGTATGCACAGGCAGTTGCCAATGTTATCCGTGATTGGCGCTACCAGGCGCAGGTGCAGCGTGTCGTCATCGTGGGGCATTCCTTTGGTGGTAGAGTTGCCATCGAGTTGGCCGGCTCCATCGCACCGGATCTGGTTGATGCCGTGGTTTTGATCGGCGTCCCGATTTTGCGCCCGCGCGGTCATACCGCGTCTCCCATCGGATACCGTATCGTGCGTGCGCTGGCTGGGCTAGGAGTTCTGTCACAGGACCGACTTGAGCGCGCGCGTCGTCGGTATGGTTCCGAGGACTATCGTAACGCTCGTGGGGTCATGCGCGAGATCTTCGTGAGGGTCGTTGCTGAGGAGCACCTCGAGAGCTTCTCAACGATTGCTTGCCCTATCAGAATGCTGTGGGGGTCTCTTGATGGGGCCTGCCCAGTCGCGTTAGCTCACCAGGCGGCGCAAGCCAATTCTGCCGCCGTGCTCGAGGTGCTCGACGGTGTTCACCATCTGGTGCCCCTCGAAGATCCCCAGTCGATCGCCGACCTGATCACTGCTATAGTAGATGGGTCGTAGTCCGGGAGGTTGGCCGAAGCAATGGGGCATGAGCTTGCCGTCGTAGCGGCCGTCGTACTCGGGGTTGCTGTACAGTTGGTAGCACTCAAATGGGTGCGAGTTGGCCAGCGAGAGCACTACTTACCGGGGCGTATCGGAATCTTCTTCGCACTCTGGTATCGAGCCTCCTTCGTCAACCAGGCGTTGCTGGTAATCGGGTTCATCCTGTTGATCGGGAGCTTCGCCCGTAATCTTGGCACCGTCGCCCATCTTGTCATCGCTGCGGCGATGGTCGCCTGCGTCCTGGCGATGCCGGTTGGGCTTGGTTTCCGCGGGCGAACCTCAAAACTTGCGTTGACCGCAAGGCTGAAGCGGCTCTTGGTTGTGGTTGGGCTGATCGATGCTGCGCTGACATTCGTCGGCTGGCTACTCGGGTTTCCGCTCGCGTTTGCGTTGCTTGGGGGCTACTTGGCGCCAGCGGTGGTCGAGTTAGCATTGGTTCTCACTCGTCCGTTGGAGGACCGGCTTATGCAGCGCTACGTCGATGACGCCTCCGAGCGACTCAGGCGGGTTCGCCCACGAGTGGTTGGTATCACGGGGTCATTTGGGAAGACGACGACAAAGAATTACCTGGCTACCTTGCTCGAGGGATCGGTGCGAGCGGTAGCTTCGCCTGCGTCATTCAACAATCGTGGAGGTTTGGCTCGCGCGATCAATGAGCGGTTGGTACCGGGCACTGAGGTATTCATCGCAGAGATGGGGACGTTTGGGCCGGGAGAGATCGCTGCGCTGTGTGCGTGGATTCCGCCACAGATCGCTGTGATCACCGCGCTTGGCCCCGTACACCTCGAGCGCTTCGGCTCGGAGGCCTCGATTTTACGGGCTAAACTGGAGATAACGGAGCAGGCCTCGGTGGTGATCATCAATATTGACTACCCACGCCTCGCGCTCGCCGCGAAGGCACTGGCGGGAAGTGCCAATCCACGCCGCATCATCAAGGTATCGGCCATTACCCTTGATGCTGATGTGACCGTCAAACCCAACGAAGAGGGGGAGCTGCTGGTCTATCTGGCCGGGTCGAAGTTGGGCAAGATCGATGCCGGCGAGATCGCACCGACCAACCTCGCATGCGCGATTGCTGCGGCGCTTGAATGTGGCGTTACCCCCCAGGCACTCCAGGATCGCTTGGGACATGTTACGTCACCGGCGAACCGCCTTGTCACGGCGGTGGTGCCAGAGAGCGGGATCGAGGTACTCGACGATACCTACAATTCGAATCCGGCCGGTGCACGGCGAGCACTGGCCGCCTTGGAGCGGCGCGGCGGTGAGGCTGCTACCAAGTTTGTTGTCACACCTGGCATGGTGGAGTTGGGGAAGCGGCAATATCCAGAGAATTACTCGCTCGGCAAGGCGGTTGGGCTCGTCGCTGACCAGCTGATCATCGTCGGCAAGACCAATCGGGCGGCGCTGGTCGGGGGGGCGGCCGAGGCTCAGGCGGAGACACCACAGAGCAGGCTGGACGCGATTGTGACGGTGAGGGATCGAGCGAGCGCGATCGCCCATGTCAAGCGCTACTCCAAAGCCGGGGACGTTGTGCTCTATGAGAATGACTTGCCGGATCACTATCCGTAACGTTGTCACCGATCCTACCTGGTTGGCCCAATCCGTGAGCGAGGACACCCGGGTGGTCCGTTGGCTCCCGAGTGACGCGAGCGCGAAGATCATTCGGGGCTCTCCTCTCTCACGCGGAGCGTGCCAATTGCGAGAGAGCGGTTCTCGCCTCACCAAGCGTTGCTAGCGCACCAGCACTGAAATGCTCCGCTCTCGTGAGGTCATGGATCAACCCGTCGTTTGAGCTTAATGGCCTGGGAGTGTCGCACTTGTGCTCATGTGAGGGTACCCGCACGTCAATCACCGCAGTGGTGATCTGGACTCCAGGTCACCGATGAGGTGCCTCCTAGGCGATGGGCTGGTACAGGCATCCTGTCGGTCCTTGACTAACCGGGAGCACAAGCCCCGTCTGTCAGGGCGGGGTTGAGCAACCTCGGTTGCAGTGCAAAGTCAATACTCTCAGACCCTCAACCGATAGCACAAGTATGAGTATTCGTGAGCGCCTCTACCCACGAGAACAGGAGCTATCCCTTCTCGCGCGCCATTGTGCCGATGCTCGCTCTGTCTGGAACCTAGCACACTTGAACAACGCAATCTATGGGTTCGCGGACGCTCGCAGAAGATCACCACCCATTCTCAGATGTGAGAACTCGCCCAAGCTCATCAAGAGACCTGGCTCAAAGAAGGTTCATCCGCTATCTAGCAACAAGCTCTGGGCGACTTAGATCGAGCGTTTCAAAACTGGTGGAAGCGACCAGATCACTTCGCAAGATCAACCTGGCACAAGAAGGACATCAACGAAGGCTTTGCCATACGGGACTTGTCCGTTCGACGGCTCAACCGCAAGTGGGGCGAGGTCTTCATTCCCACATGCGGCTGGGTGAAGTTTCGCGTCACTCGCCAGTGACATGACACAGAGCACACCTCACCAAAGATCGATCCGGGCGATGGTTTGTAAGCTTCACCTATGCGACTCCCAACATCGCGCATGAACCAACCGGTGAGATCGTCGGTATAGACATGGGCGTCGCTCACACGGCTACGTTGTCTACGGGTGAATTCTTGGACACGCCAGAGCTGCTCTCCAAGGGAGAACAACGAAGAAAGCGACGATTACAGAGAAAACTCGCCCGACAGGTCAAAGGCTCGAACAGGCGTAACCAACCCAAGCTCGCCATCGCCAAACTCTCGGCCAAG
>JAJZXI010000011.1 GCA_021806545.1 Actinomycetes bacterium
GATAGCTGATCGGTCCCTTCTTGCAAAGCCGGTGCCAAGAACATACGGGTAAACGAGTGGCGTCCTTGGTCAAGGACAAAGGTACACCGAGCGCTCGGGGCCGTCAGCATCCCCTCACGGGTCAGGGGGCTGCGTCGTGCGTGGTGAGGATGGAATCACCAGCTCTCGTCGAGCTCGAGTACCTCAAAGGCTCGGGTGAAGTTGGGTAGCGAGCCGGAGGCATGAATCGCCATCGCGATTGGTGCGGTGAGCGCCGCGAGTTCGGAGAGCTCGCGGTGAGAGAGGACATCGAAGATTTGACCCATGAGTTGGTTGGTTGCACGTTCAAGGTCGGCGCGAAATGATCGCCCTGCGGGGGTTATGTTCTGTTGCGTATCGAGATAACCACGGCCGATCAGGGTATCGGTGCCGGTGGCCCATTCGTCATCGGTGTAGCCGCGCGAGCGCTGCGATGATTCGCGATCCTCAGCGCCGATGGCGACCATCAGGATATGCGCCTGACAGCCGTCAATGCGGTGCGCCGCGAGGAGGTTGTTGTGAGAGTCACCACGATATTCGCGGATCAGTGTCGCGGCATGAAAGAGTTGGGAGACGGGATCGTCTGGTGCTTGGATCTCGAGGTTTGCCGAATAGAGCACATGGCCGGCTTGCGAACCTGTCACCGCAGCGCGCATCGCCAGAGCGGCGGCGCGCAGGTGCGCCGCTTGGCTCGGAGCAAGCGTCGAGGCACTCATGATCCGCTCCCAGGTGGCGCGGAATCCTTCGAAGCGAGCCCTAATGAACTGGTCAGGTGTCGCCACCTCCCACACGGAGGGGATCGATGGTGCGATCAATCGGTGTGCAAAGCTGTAGAAGGTCGCAGTGACGACCGAGGCATTGACCCTCCCCATGGGCGCTGATCGGCCGCCAAAGTAGCGAGCCCATGAGTCGCCGACTCCGAGCTTCTTGTAGGCGTCGCGGCACTCTTTGGCAAAGTAGGTCAGATCGTGCAGGGCCTCGAGTTGCGCCCAGGTGTGGAGCGAGGTCTGCTGTCGTTGCGCGTGATCCATCCCCCCACGCTAGCACCGTAGTCGGCCGTTTGCCGATTGGGGATTGCAGCTTCTTGGCCTTGGGTGCAATAGGGTAGGCACATGCCAATTTATAGCCTCAACGACCAGGTTCCCCAGATCGCCGAGAGTGCTTTTGTCCACCCAGATGCCGTGATTATTGGTTCGGTCTCGATCGGAGAGGATGCGTCGATCTGGCCGAATGCCGTATTGCGTGGAGATTACGGACGCATCGAGATTGGGGATCGAACCTCGATACAGGATGGAACAGTCATTCATGCGACCGCCGAGCTACCAACGATTGTGGGGGCGGAGTGTGTCGTTGGACACCTTGTACACCTGGAGGGATGCACCATTGCCGACCACTGTCTGATTGGATCCTCCTCTGTGGTTTTGCATCGGGTTATGGTTCATGAACACGCGCTCGTTGGAGCCAATGCGATGGTGACAAACGGGACCCAAGTGCCCTCGTTTGCGATGGCACTTGGTGTTCCCGCCAGTATCGTGGAGGGGCGAGTGCAGCCCGGTGACTTCGATGATGCAGTCAAGCTCTACGTCGGGAACGCAAGGCGTTATCGTTCAGAACTCAAACGACTGGATTGAGCTCTCATCCTCCACGGGGTGCCGGACCGCCGACGACTGTGGTGAGCGTGGAGCGCCCTCGGGTATGGCCTGCTCGACGTCGTGACACTCACCCGCACAGCGAGGATCTTGTCCTTACGCGGGGTGGGTTTTGGCCGTGGCGATCCTGCGTCCCGCAAGCGAGTGCACCTCGATAGGGTGCTGATAGGCCTCGGTCAGGGTCTGTGCGGTCAGCACCTCGTCGATTGGACCGAACCAGTGTCGTTCCTGCGCCAAGACGAGTACGTGGGTGATTGAGCTCGGAAGATCCTCGAGGTGATGTGCGACCATAATAAGGGCTCCATCACGATGGTGCTCACCGAGGATCCTCTCCAGCGCGACGATCATCAGTTCGCGGGCCACCAGATCAAGGTGCGAGGTGGGCTCGTCGAGCACCGTGAGTTGGGGTGTGCCACAAAAGGCGCGTGCCAGCAGTACCCGTTGACGCTGCCCAGAGGAGAGGGATTCAAGTGTACGATCGCGAGCGTCGGAGAGCTCTACGAGTTGCAGGAGGCGATCGGCCTCCAGGAGGTCGGCGGGCGTTAGCGAGAACCACTCGCTGCGCAGCCCGGAGTATCGCCCGAGGGCCACGGCCTGGAGCGCCGTCATCTCGGGCCCCAGTCGTGGGGCGAGTTCATCCGAGAAGTACCCGATCTTTGGTCTCAGGGTTCGGATGTCGGTTCGGCGTACATCGTGACCAAGGAGTTCGATTTCACCCTTGCTCAGACGAAGGCGACCTGAAAGTACCATTGAAAGCGATGTCTTTCCGACGCCGTTTGGCCCTATGATCGCTAAGCGCTGGCCGCCTTCGACGGTGAGGGAGAGGTCCGAGAAAATCTGGGTTCCCCCACGAACAAGGAGGGCATCGTTGAGACGGACGAGGTGGGCACTCATAACGGTCATAGCGCGATACAGGCTATCGCAATGATGGCCAGTGCGAGGCCGATGACTTGGCGAGACTGGATTTGGGTTTTCGTGGCCCAAAGCTGCAAGACCAGGGTTATCGCAGGATACAGGGCGGTGATGGCGATGAGGGGCGCTGCGTTGGAACCTCTGCGCAGCGCCAGAAAAAAGAGGGCATAGCCGATGGCTCCCGCCAGACCGGCCGCGATCGCAAGCCAGGAGAATGCTGGCCGGATCACCAAAGCGACCGGAGCAACGGCGATGGCCTCGACGAGTACTACCGTAACCCAGAGTGTGAGCGGTGCTGTGCGCAACGCAGCCCGATCAGAGAGAAATCCCCACGTCCCCCACGCTACGGCGGCCCCGAGCGCCAGCGCGATCGCGCTCAACTCGACGCGAGACATGTCCCTCCCTCTCCAAGATTAATTTTTAAGACTAGCAACTGGTAAGCCGATACTGTCCGCGAGGGGTTGGTGAAATGCAACGATCGAATTCACTCAACGTAGGCGTGCTGGGCAATAACGGCGATGCCGCGCTCGCGGGTCTGCTCGAGCAGCTGATGACGGCGAGCGGGGCGATGGGCGTCATGATCGCTCGGCGGCTTGAGGCCAAGTACATGATTGAACGCGTCCGAGTCGTTCCGCGCATCCTCCGTGAGGGGGATGTCGTCGAGTTTGAAAACGCAGTGGACCCATCGGCGTCAGTCCCGGTGACTCCTGCTGGGCCTGGCCGAATCTTTTCGGACTACATCGGTTTCTCCCCACTCACGTCGCTCTATGTGATCCCCTTTGAGACCAAGAGAGATGAGAGCCTCGCTACGGTGGTGTTTTCGAATCGACAGCTTCGCTGCGAGCGCTCCACATTGGTCGCGCTCAGTCGGATGGTTGAGCTCACGATGAGCATGGCACTCGACTACGAGCGGCAGGTGCGTTCACTCGCCGATCAGCTTGCCATCCTTGGCGAACAGGCCTCGAACGACCCACTCACCCAGCTCCTGAATCGTCGTGGCTTCCTCGAGGTGCTGCAGCGAGAGACCAGTCGGCTCTCGCGCAATCCGGCACCCATGGCGATTTTGCTCTTCGATCTCGATGGGCTCAAGTCGGTCAATGATCTCTATGGCCACGAGGCTGGCGATGACTATCTCATCAAGTTTGCCCGCACGCTTCGGGATAATCTGCGGGCGATGGATGTCGTGGGCCGATTGGGCGGCGATGAGTTCGCGCTGCTTGCACCACAGACGGATCGGGTGAGTGCTGAAGAGTTGGCGCGACGCTTGCGTCGGCTCTTTGACGCGCGCCGACTTCCTGTATCGATCGGGGTGGCGGCCTTTGAAGGCGAGAAAATCTCTCTAGCGGCCCTATTGGCTCAGGCAGACCAAGCGATGTACGCGGATAAGGCACAGCGCAAGGAGGCCCAAGGAATTCAGGAGCGCCTAACGATCGATCTCAACGCGCTCGAAGGTCGGTTAGAGTCCCGGGTGTAGGTTGACCACCACTCTTCCTCTTACTTGACCAGACAGGATCCGATCAGCGTACCCCGGAAGATCATCGAGGGTGATTTCGGTAGTTAGTTGGTCGAGCAAGTCACGATCGAGGAGCTCGCTGAGGCGCTCCCAGGCTCGGGTGCGAGTTGTCTGCGGGGCATTGACGGAGTCGATGCCAAGGATCGAAACGCCGCGGAGTAGGAATGGCATCACGGAGGCGGAGAACTGTGCACCACCGGCGAGCCCAACAGAGGCGATTGCGCCACGACTACGCGTTTGAGCCAACACACGAGCCAACGTAGGACCTCCCACGGAGTCGATGCAACCGAGCCAATGTTCAGACTCGAGTGGCCGCTCAGGACCAGTCTCAAGGTCACTACGGGGGACGATGGTGGTGGCTCCGAGTCGGGTGAGGTAGTCGGATTCAGACATCCGACCGGTAGAGCCGGCGACCTGATAACCGAGACGGCTCGCGATCGCGACGGCGATGGACCCCACGCCGCCGGCAGCGCCCGTTACCAGGAGGGGTGCGTCATTTACTGGTTGCACGCCCATGTGTTCGAGGGCCATGATTGCGAGCATCGCTGACAGTCCAGCGGTGCCAATGGCCATCGAGTGGCGAGGAGTAAGTGCCGGCGGGAGTCGCACCGCCCAGGCTGGATCCAGCGTGGCCTGCTGGGCGTAGCCACCCCAGTAGAGTTCACCGATGCGATAGCCGGTAGCGATAATCCACTCGCCAGGTTGAAACGTCATAGAGGCGTCCTCGATCACCTCACCCACCAGGTCAACGCCGGGAATATGCGGATAACTCCGGACGAGGCGACCGAGTCCCCGCATGACCATTCCGTCTTTGTAGTTCAGCGTCGAATAGGCAACACGGACCTTGAGCGGCCGCTCGGCGAGCGTAGCTGGGTCGAGCTCTTCAATGGTGATCGAGGGTTGGTCTTGTGCCTCTCGCACCACCAGCGCGCGGATGCTTGACATGAGTTGCGTCCTTTCATCGTGTTCTAAAGGCAAACCTAGTCCATCGCCGCGGCAAGGAGGTCCACAGCCATGAGCCAGGGGGTCGCAGGAGCCTTGGCGTTCGCTCCAGCGCTCGCCGCGCTTGGCCACCCATGAGCACATGGCAAGCCGATCGCGACAGTCGAGCAGCGCGAGGCGCTGGTAGGTACTCATTGGAGGCACAGTTGAGGGGTCAGGTTCCAAACGAACTGCTCGTGTGGTTGAGGCTCATGAAGAGGCCTCGGCGACGATGTGATAAGGTGCTCAAAAGGCGATGATGCCATCGACGTTCCAGCGATGGAGCAAACGGTTGGGTGCCGTTGGTCGGGTGGCCGCAGCGAATAGGAGAGGTTGCCATGAGTGATGGATCGTTAGAGGAGCGCTTTGCCACGGCGTTGGCGGTGTTCAACCGAGCGGTGGACACGGTTGACGGCTCCTTCTTGACGAAGGCCGACCCCGTCTCTGGCGAGCAGTGGGATCTCGCCCATGTGCTCGGCCATGTCTCTGAGATGTTGGAGTTCTGGATGGTCGAGGTACTTCGGGTGCTCGCGCGTGGACCGGACGAACCCTTCGGACGGCTCAAGGCATCACCCGAACGACTCGAACGTATCGAACGAAGCGCTCGGAGAGGACTCGACGAGCTTCGCCGTGAGATCGATTCCCGTGCCTCGGCGACGATTGATCTGTGTCATATCCTGACGCCGGAGCAGCTCCAATGCCGAGGAACACATCCGAAGTTCGGGGTGATGACCGTCGAAGCAGTTGTCATGGAGTTTGGCGTTGAGCATCTTCTCGAACATGCTCAACAGCTGTCGTTCGTGGACAGTGGTGCTGACCGGTCCATGGCTCCACGCCGTCTTGAGGATTCTGGAGGACTTGAATGAAACGTCAATTGCCCGATATCCAGGGGCTGCGAGCCCTGCTGCAGCCCAGAGCTCCCCGACTCGACGTTTGGCAAGCTCGGGTAGAGCGCGCCCAAACGATTCCAGATCTGCGGACACTGGCTCGCCTACGCACCCCGCGCGCCGTCTTTGACTATACCGACGGTGCCGCCGATGACGAGATCGCCCTTGCCCGTGCACGCGAGCTCTTCACTACACTTACTTTGCATCCGAGAATTCTCCAGGATGTTGGCGAGGTCGACCCCTCGATCGTCCTGCTGGGGAAGCGTTCGGAGTTCCCCTTTGCTTTTGCCCCGACGGGATTCACCCGGATGATGCGGGCGGAAGGGGAGCCAGCTGTCGCACGAGCAGCCGAACGCGCTGGCATCCCGTACAGTTTGTCCACGATGGGGACTACCTCGATCGAAGAGGTGGCTCGTGTTGCCCCAGAGCTTCGTCGGTGGTTTCAGCTTTACCTGTGGCGTGATCGAGAGGCTGGGCTCAGGTTCTTGGAGCGTGCAAAGGCGAGCGGGTACGAGGCGCTGGTATTGACCGTCGATGTGCCCGTTGCCGGCAACAGACTGCGTGACGTCTACAACGGACTGACGATTCCTCCTCAGATCACGGCGCGAACGTTTGTAGATGGAGCGCTGCATCCGGCTTGGTGGTTCGATCTTTTGACGACGCCAACGCTGGAGTTTGCCAGCATGCATTCCTATGGGGGAACCGTGGGATCCCTAATCGACTCGATGTTTGATCCCTCGGCGACGATAGATGACTTACTGTTCCTCCGAGAGCATTGGGATGGCAAGTTCATTGTCAAGGGCGTCCAGCGGCTCGAGGACGTAGCTCGGTTGGCGGACGTTGGTGTCGATGCCGTCGTCCTGTCGAACCACGGTGGTCGCCAGCTCGACCGTGCAACAACGCCGCTACGCCTGTTGAGCGCTGCGGTGGGTGCCTATGGAGATCGGCTCGAGATCCTCATCGATGGGGGAGTTACCCATGGTGCCGATATCGTAGCCGCAATGGCCCTCGGCGCCAAGGGGGTACTGGTAGGGAGGGCCTACCTCTACGGTTTGATGGCCGGCGGCGAACGAGGAGTCGATCGGACAATCGCCATTTTGGGCACGCAAGTGCGACGCACGATGCAGCTCCTTGGGGTCCGCAGCATCGCCGAGCTTGACTCGAGCTTTGTTACTCTTCCGTAGGTAGGTTCGGCAGGATTGGTCTCACGTTGGCTGGGGATGCTGATCCGCTGCCACTCTCTGTCGACCCTGCGTCGTGTGCTGCCTCAACCTGATGTCCAAGACGATTTGCACTTGCTGCGTTCAGCGAGCCCAGAGCAAAGAGCCCACCGAGCCAGAGATATGATAGTCCATGGCCAACCGCCTCCGTTGCCGTCACCGGACCGATGACGTTGGCAATTGCTCGGGAGAACTGACTCAGACCGAAATAGCGGCCGCGCAGTCGCTCGGGTGCGAGTGCAAGTAGGACCGGGGTACGGATTGGCGAATAGCACATCTCGGCAAAGCCGAAGAGAGCGGCAAAGCTTGCCAGAGCGATGAGAACGATCGCGGTGGTGTGGCTGAACGCCGTTGCCATGAGGACGAGCCACGCAACTCCAAAGAGCATAGCGGTGAGCCGCAGGGTTCGGCGAAAGCCCAGCCGCTTGACCAGGCCATAGATGGGCCGCTGTAACAGCACGATCAGGATCGGGTTGATCACAAACCCTATCGCGATTACCTGAGGGGGCTGGTGGAGGGCGATACCTACCAGTGCTGGGATGCCCGTGTCAAAGGAGGCGTAGCTGGTAAACGAGAGGAGAACCGTGAATGCCAGATACCGCCGCAACCGGGGATCGTGGAGCGCCTCGCGATAACTGGGTTCGGTTGGATGCTCACTGACGTGTCGGTCATCGGGAAGAAGAGTGAATGCGGCGGTGGCTAGTACGCTACAGACCATGCCGATGACCAGGAGGTGGAGAAAAGTCGAAGATCGGTGGAGATTGATGAGTAGCCCACCGGTGAGGGTGCCGATAGCAAATCCGGCGTTGGAAGCCATGAAGTCATACGAGAAGAACTTCGTGGCTGGCAGGTTCGGAGGTAGTGCGTTCGAGGTCGCGACATTGCGTGCTGAATAGCGTAGGTTGGAGAAGCCAAAGACCAGGGAGGCAGCGAAAAAGAGTGGCGCTGAGCGTGCGAGAAACACCAACAGGTAGCCGAATACCTCGGCAGCTGTCCCTGTTATTGCGGTATTGCGAGCACCGAAACGATCCACTAATACACCACCAATGAGTGCACCGCCGAGCGTAGCGAACCCTTCGGTCGCAACAATAGTTCCTGCAAGTGGTGTCGAGATGTGACGTGAGAAGTGCAGGTACAGGATCAAGAACGGCCAGACAGACCCGCCGGCAGCCGAGAGCAGGCCCGAGGTTACGACGACCGCTGTCACCCGGACGAGTAGTGATCTGCGTGTATGCATAGGTTTCCTTTGAATTCGAACCTTCCATGTGTTGGTGTCTGACGCCACTGAGGCGTGGGCTCCGGAGCGGATTAGTGAACGGTTTGCGGCATCGACCTGCGAGTGCCATCTGAGAGAGATCGACTGCGCCTAGTGCACCACGGGGGACGTAGCTCGGCTGTCGTGGACGGAGCCGTCCGACACCCCGCGGATCCGGGGTACGCGGCGCCCGCCGTTCGGCAATACAAAGGCATACGCAGACCGAGCCGGTGGGGGCGATCGGTCAAGGCATTGAACAGCAGCGGAATTCGCAGTCAGATCTTCATACGAGACAGGCTAATGCCAAGCACAAGCAGACCAGGCGCATGGTGACAATTGTTCGCAGATAAACGAGAATGCGCCACGGTCGTGAGTGCCTCAAGGCACTCACCCTCCCCCTAAGGTGGCTCCATGATCTGGAGCGAGATGGTCTCAGCTTGGCCGTGTCTTCGAGGCGCGCGTGTCGATACCGTTCTGGAGTCGGAAAATCTAACTTGGCTGTTGCAAGGTACTGATGCGCGTTACGTTCTGCGGCGCTACCGCCAAGGGTACCATGATAGCACCCTCATTCAGGGAGAACTCGAACTCATGCGGATCGCGAGAGAGGTGGCGACGGTCGCAATTCCCAGGAACCTAGTGACGCACGAAGGCTCTGCATGCCTGGGAGCCTCAGATGGAATGTACGTACTCTTTCACTACATTCCGGGATCGACGGCAACGCACGACGAGATCTCGATCGTCGTTGAACAGGTCGGCGAGGTGGCGGCCAGGATGCACCGAGGGGTCGAGGCGTACCTGGGCTCAGCAGCGCGAGGACCCACTCGCTGGACGTGGGATCTTGATGCTATCGATGAGCTGCCGCCACGCTGGGGTTCGTGGCGGAGTGCCGTCGCCTTGGGGTCGAGCGAATACGAGGCGATACTCGCGGGCTACGAGACGATGAATAGTCGTCTCTCGCGGGCTTCACGAGCCGCAAAGCACTTTGGCCTTATCCACGCCGACTTGCGTGCGGCGAACCTGATCATCGAGGGCTCGCAGTTGGTCGGTCTCATCGACTTCGATGATTGCGGCTATGGCTGGTTCGTTTATGACGCGGTCACCTCCATCTCCTTCTATGAGACCGAGCCGAGCGCCTACGCGACTCTCACCGGGTGGTTGCAGGGATACCAAAGAGTACGAGTCTTGGGCACTGAGGACTTCAACCTCTTGGGGACCCTTGTGGTGTATCGCCGTCTCCTCGAGACTGCGTGGCTCTGGAGCCATCCAGGAGCGATGATACCTGGAGTAGATCGGCAGCGTTTTGTTGGCGATACCGCGGAACTTGCGCGGCGCTACTGCAAGGATCCTGACGACTTCATGCGTCTATTGCAGGGATAGCGGTGGGATCTCAGGTGTGCTCTTTGATCGACGTGACAGACGTGAGCGTACGCTGCCTCACTGGACCTGGGGGCCACGCAGTCATTGAAGTCGAAGGAGTCCCACGCCACCTGCCAGAGAAAGCCATCGAGATCGGCAAAGTAGCCGTTCCACTCGGCCCCACAGCCAGCTTTCACGATTTTGGCTCCAGCTCTACGTGCCTGAGTCAGGACTTCGTCGACCGCGTGACGCTCGCGGACATTGTGGGCTCTTAGGCGCGTCGAAGGCAACCTGGGCCAGATGTACCGCGGACGGGGGAGTCATGCACCGGCGCCAGAGGAACTCACGATGAGCTGGTAGACTTGGACGATGGAGCGAACCCAACTCACGAGAGAGCGCCATCGGGCCTCGAGAGATCGTAGGGCGCTGTATCGCCTTCTCGACGCTCAGATTGTTGGCCATGTGGGTGTCACGACATCCCACGGTCCTCTGGTGGTTCCAACGGCGATTGCTCGGGTCGGTGACCAGCTGCTGTTGCACGGTTCCGTGGCATCCGGTTGGATGCGGTTGGTGAAGAAGGGTGCTGCGGTGGCGATTGAGGTCACGCAAGTGGATGGCATCATTGTCGCTCGCTCTAGCTTTGCGTCGAGTATTCGCTATGAGTCCGGCGTCGTCTTCGGGACACCTGAGCCAGTGGCCGAGGCCGACAAGCTTTGGGCGTTGAGGGTGATCACTGAAAAGCTGATTCCAGGTCGCAGCCGCGAGATCAGACTCCCGACCGCCAAGGAGTTAGCACAGACCATGGTGCTTACGATGGAGATCGAGGAATGGTCGTTGAAGGTCTCCGAAGGGTGGCCCGAGGACGCTCCCGACGATGTGGCGAGCGACAAGTGGGCGGGAGTTGTATTGCATCAACAGGCGCCCGGGCTCATTTGCGATATGCCTGGATTGCCTGCAACGATTGCGGTGCCACCCTCGGTTCGTGCACTGGCGGCAGGTTGGGACAGCGTGAGCCAAGGCCCCCCAGATCTACGATCGATGTGAGGGTCGTTTGGGTTTGCTCGTCGAGGTACCGCAGGTAGCCTCTAGCAGTCGAACCCGATGCCGGTGCTAGGACAGAGGGGCCGACGGTGCCGAGCCACCCTCGGTAGTGTGTCTTGTGCGTCATGGGAGAGTTGAGTGAGAGTGGAAAGAAGGTTGTGTTGGAGAGCCAAGAGTTGATGCAGCAGGTAAGAACGCTTCACTTGGTGGATCTTCGCCATCACGAAGGTCCATTGCGCACTTCAGATATACCCCGCCCGCAGGCCCCAGCGCATGAGACGCTCGAGCGAGTCCGCGCGATCATCGATGAGGTTCGAGTCGGTGGCGATCGTGCACTGAGATCGCTTACCCTGCGTTTTGATGGGGTTGAGCTTGGTGCATTAACGATCGACCGCCCCATGATGGAGGAGGCATATCATACGCTCGAACCTCGCCTTGCTCAGGCATTGACGGTTGCTCATCGACGGATTCAACAGGTATACGAGGCGGAACTTCCAACATCGGCTCGAGTGGCGAGCGATGGGATTACCGTCGTTCGTCACAATATTGCGGTCGCTTCTGCTGGGTGTTACGTTCCAGGCGGTGCCGCTCGGTATCCCTCGACCGTGCTGCATACCGCTACGGTAGCCAAGGTGGCTGGTGTCGAGCGCGTGGTGGTTGCCACCCCACCTCAGTCGGATGGCAGTGTCGATCAAGCGACACTAGCGGCTTGTTTCGTTGCCGGCGTTGACGCTCTCTACCCAATTGGGGGCGCACAAGCGATTGCCGCGCTCGCCTACGGCACCGAGACGGTCGTAGCGGTGGACACGATTGTGGGGCCGGGCAATCTCTATGTAGCCCTGGCCAAGGCACAGGTTGCACTCGATACCGGCATTGGATCATCGTTTGCCGGTCCCTCCGAGGTGTTGGTTGTCGCGGATGCGACGGTAGACCCACGTTATGCTGCCGTTGACCTCGCCGTCCAGGCTGAACATGGTCCACATGGACTCGCATGGTTGGTGACTTGGGATGAGGACTACTTGCTCGAGGTCGATGCAGCACTGCACGAGTATGTCGCCTCGTCCTCGCGTCTCGAGGCCATTCGGTCAACGCTGATCGACAACGGGTTTGCGGCGCTCGTAAGCAGTCGGGAGCAGGCCATCGAATTGGCCAATCTGATCGCCCCAGAGCACCTCGAGCTACTTCACCGAGACGGCGAACAGGATTCGGCCTACGTGCGAAATGCTGGGGTCGTCTTTGTTGGCGCCGATGCCACCGCGGCCTTCGGGGACTATGTGGCTGGACCCTCACACGTATTGCCCACCTACGGTACGGCACGCTTTGCCAGTGGGCTCGGACTCGAGGACTTTCTTCGTCGTCAACACACGGTAATCATCGGACCAACGGCCATCGACGAGATCGGCTGGGCTGTCGAGGAGATCGCGAATGTCGAGGGTCTCACGGCACATGGTGAGTCGATCGCTATTCGGCGGCGGTCATGATGATCACGCCGTCGCTTGCGGAGGTGCTCGCAAGCAGTTACCATTCGCCACAGCTCGACGTCGAGGTACGGCTCAATACCAACGAGTCGCCCATTGCACCACCCACGGGTTTTCTGGAGGAGGTAGGACGACGAGTTGTGGCCTCCTCACTGAACCGTTATCCAGATCGCCAAGCGCACGAACTGCGTAGGCGCCTCGGCGAGCTGCACGGCGTGGGGCCGGAGTCGGTGTTCGTAGGCAACGGCTCCAATGAGGTGCTTCAGACGATCTTTTTAACCTATGGGGGTCCCGGGAGAAGCGTGTGGATCGCAAGCCCAACGTATGGAATGTACGCCCAAATCGCGGCGACCACTCGTACTGAGGTCCATGACGGGCAGCGCAGTGAGTCTGGCGCGATCGAGGCCGATACGATCGACCGCGATAGCACGATTGTGGTGATCTGCGACCCCAACAACCCCACGGGTGCGGTAGAGCCGGAGACACTCAGACAGGTCCCGTCGCAGCGCACCGAACAGCTCTTTGTGATCGACCGCGCCTATCACGACTTTGACACTCGTGACATCCCCGAGTGGTCCGGAGACAATGTTGTGGTAGTGCGTACCTTTTCGAAGGCCGTCTCGCTTGCGGGCTTACGGATGGGCTATTGCGTAGCGGGTCCTGACGTTGTGCATGCGCTCTATGGCGCCATCTTGCCCTATCATCTCTCATCGCTGACACAGCTGGTCGCGCTGACCGCACTCGATTGGTACCAGGAGTTGACGCGCGCGGCGGCATTGGTCGTAAGCGAGCGCGATATCCTCACTTCGCGGCTCGTGAAGCTGGGCCTCGAACCGTATCCATCGGCCACGAATTTTGTACTGGTGTCGATGGGTCGCCATGACGCGCATAGCATCTGGGAACAGCTCGTGCGACGGTCGGTCCTTGTGCGTGACGCTAGCCGTTGGCCGGGCGTCACCAACGCACTACGGATCACCGTGGGTACCCCCGAAGAGAATGCTCGGGCCGTCGATGCACTAGCCGACATCTTGACCAAGGAGGTGCCATGTTGAGATCCGCCACCTATGAACGCAGCTCGAAGGAGAGCCAGATCACGGTCGCGATCGACCTAGATGGGGGGCCGGTTGCCATCACGACTCCGGTTCCCTTCCTCTCGCATATGCTCGAACAGCTCGGGGTGCATGGCAGGTTCGGACTCTCGGTCGAGGCTGCCGGCGACTGGATGGTCGATGCCCATCATCTCGTCGAAGATACGGGCATCGCCTTAGGTACGGCGTTTCGCAGTGCGCTCGGCGACCGGGTTGGCTTGGCTCGCTTTGGAGACCGTGTGATACCGCTTGACGAGTCACTGGTCCAGGTTGTAGTCGATGTCTCCGGTCGCGGCATGGCGGTCCTCGATCTTGGAGGAAACCATGGGGTTGCGCTCGGTTCACCGGCTCTCTATGTTGAGCATGTTGAGGAGTTCTTTCGGGCGTTTGCTCGTCATGGGGCCTTGACCCTGCATGTCAAGACGCTCACTGATGGCAACACGCACCATCAGGTCGAGGCCGCCTTCAAGGGGTTTGCGCGTGCCCTCAATGACGCTTCGCGTATCGTCTCTGACGCCGGTATCAGCTCAAAGGGGCTTCTCGATGGCTAGATCAACTCGCGAGATTGGCGTGGAGTTGTGGATGAGGACACGTCGGCTTTGGAGCGGGTCATGCTCCCCGAGCGACGCCCGCCGGCCCAAAGCCAACGTACTGGTGAACCTTGCGACGCGGGCTCGATGAGCGCTGATCCTGGTCTTGGTGAGGTCGCGATCGTCGACTATGGCATCGGCAATCTTGGATCCCTTGCCAATGCACTGGAGCGTCTGGAGTACCGACCGGTGCTCGTTGATGAGCCCCAGCGCCTCGTTGACTTCGACCGTGTGATCCTGCCTGGTGTTGGACACTTTGGGGCATGCGCATTACGTGTGCGACAGACTGGTTTTGAGCCTGCTCTGGTGGAGCGCGTGCAAGAGGGGCGTTGGCTCTTGGGCATTTGTGTCGGAATGCAACTCCTGTTCGAGGGCTCTGATGAGTCCGAGATACCCGGCCTTTCACTGCTCAGCGGCAAGGTGGAGCGGATGAGCAAGGTAGTCCGTCTCCCTGAGATGCAGTGGAACCGGCTCGTCTTCGATGGCGCTAGACATCCTGTTTTTGCCCGCAGTTCCGGGGATGTCTGGGTATACTTCGTACATTCCTACGCAGTGCGCGAGAGCCAACACGCTATCGCGTGGGAGGATTACGGTCTCCGGTACGTCGCTGCGGTCGCCAAGGGTCCGTTGCTCGGCGTGCAGTTCCACCCTGAAAAATCTGGTAAGAGCGGACTGCGGGTCTTGGCCGGGGCGCTCAACCTCGAGGGCGAGGGTGTATGAGGTTCTTCCCTGCAGTTGACATTCTTGGTGGACAGGCGGTTCGACTCACTCAAGGCGATTATTCGCAGGTAGTGCAATTTGGCCCTGTTCACGAGGTTGTCGACGATCTCCTGGGCCACGGGGTTGACGCACTGCATCTGGTCGACCTCGATGCTGCCAAGGATCCAAGCGATCACAGGAATCGTGAGCTTATCGCCGACTGCGTGGCGCACGCGACCGCTCGTGGAGTTCTGGTACAGGTGGGCGGCGGCATTCGAGACTTGGAGGCGGTAGGCGAGTTATGGGGTCTAGGAGCCACTCGTGTCATTGTGGGAACGGCAGCCCTCGAGCCTGACGGATGGATCTTCGACGTCGATCCGGTGATGCGCTCGCGTCTGGTGGTATCGCTGGATTTTCGCGAGGTCGACGGTGTGCCGGTGGTCGTGGTTGATGCCTGGCGTCGGGCGAGCAGCATGGGCCTTGATGAGGCGGTAGGACACTTCGCCCGGCATGGCTTTTCGACGCAGCTGATCACTCCAGTTGCTCGTGACGGGATGGCGAGTGGTCCAGACATCGACCTGTATCGGTACCTGGTTGGTACCTACCCGATAGCGCTGGTGGCATCCGGGGGTATCCGTGACGTGGATGATCTCCGGGCGCTGGCTGAACTCGAGAGTGGCCCTGGTCATGTCGATGGGGCTATCGTCGGCACCGCACTGTACCGCGGGTCGCTGACGGTCGCAGAGGGGATCGCGACATGCAACAGGTGAGGGTCATCCCTTGTCTCGACGTTGCCGGTGGCCGGGTCGTCAAGGGCGTCTCGTTTGTCGAGCTTCGTGATGCCGGTGATCCGGTGGCGCTGGGTGAGGTCTACAGCGAGGCCGGTGCTGACGAGCTGATCTTCTTGGACATTGGCGCTACGAACTCGGGTCGCGAGCCACTAGTCGATCTGGCTGCTCGGGTTGCACAGGGAGTTCTCATCCCCTTTACCGTTGGCGGTGGCATCGATTCACTCGAGACGGCGAGCCGACTGTTACGGGTCGGTGCCGATAAGGTCTCGGTCAACTCGGCGGCGGTTCGCAATCCAGAGCTTATCCGCGCGATCTCCGATGTCTACGGCAACCAATGTGTCGTCGTCGCGATCGACGTGCGACGGCGCGGTGCGAGCTACGAGGTGGTAACCCACGGCGGCAGACGGCCGACAGGGATCGAGCTGGTACGCTGGGTCGACCGTGTACAAGCTGAGGGGGCAGGGGAGCTCCTTGTTACGTCGATGGATCAAGATGGTGGCCTCGGTGGCTATGACGCGGACCTCTACACTGAAGTCCTTGCGAGGACGGATATCCCGGTCATCGCCTCTGGCGGTGTGGGAAAGCTGGAGGACTTTCTGATCGGAGCCAGGCTAGGAGTACAGGGGCTGCTGGCGGCGAGCGTGTTCCACTTTGGCACGCTGACCATTCGTGAGGTCAAGAACTATCTGGCGCATCACGATATCGCGGTGCGCCAAGAAGAGGATGAGATCGATGTGTGAGGAGTGATCATCATGAGTGAACTTGGACCCAAGAAGCAGGCAATCACGATGCTGGCTGACCGGTTGCTCGTGCAGGTGCCGACGACCGAAGGGGAGCGAACGGCGCGTTCGGGTATCTTGATTCCCGCGACCGCCCAGGTTGCCAAGCGACTGACCTGGACTGAAGTGGTCGCAATCGGCCCCGCTGTGCGGAGCATCAAGCAGGGTGATTTGGTGCTGTTTTCGCCTGAGGATCGCTTTGAGGTCGAAATCCAGGCGGAGACGTACTTGATTTTGCGTGAGCGAGATATCCACGCGGTCGCCTCTGATCGTATCGATACCGGCACCGGACTCTATCTTTAGGCGTCAGGAGTGCTGGGAGGAGCCGAGACGACGCTCCATATGGGTCGGCCGCGCCATCGTTCGAGACTGCGTCGAGCGAGACAGTTCTAGGAGGAGGTAGCACATGCCAGGCGGTGAAGGGAGCGGTGATGGGGCTTGGTGAGGTGCTGGTAGGGGATCTGCGCTATGGTGAGCGTGGTCTCATGCCGGCGATCGTGATCGACGAAGAGGGTCGGGTCCTGATGCTTGCCTACGTCGACGCCGAGGCGTTGTCGCGCATGCTACGCGATGGTGAGACGTGGTTCTATTCGCGATCACGACAGGAATACTGGCACAAGGGAGCGACCTCGGGAAACACCCAAAAGGTGCTCTCGATCCTCACAGACTGCGACAGTGACACCTTGCTCATCAGAGTTCGCCAGAACGGTGCCGGAGCCTGCCATACGGGAAGCTACAGCTGTTTTACCCATGCTATCGCCAGATTCGAGGACCGCTGATGGGCTTTGACGAGTTCGTAGACCAGGCTCAGCAGCATTCACTCGTGGCCCTGACCCAGACGTTGCTCGTCGATGCCGTCACACCGGTGGCAGCCTTTGGCGAGCTGGTTGGTGCCGAGGGTGATGGGATCATCTTTGAGTCCGTCGATCAGATGGGAAGATGGTCACGTTTTTCGTTGGTCGCTCGCGCACCGATCGGTCGCATCATCGTGCAAAGAGGGGTGATCGAGGTGAGCGGTCGGTTGCCTGTTGTGCCGTCGGCCGGGGAGGGCATCTTCGACTATCTGGAGCGTCTTCACGCAGAGCTCTCGATGGAGCCCGCCGACCCGCTCCCCTTTGTCGGTGGTTTGTTGGGCTATCTTGGCTACGATGTCGTCCGTGACATCGAGCCATCGGTACCCGAGACGGTCGTCGACGACCTTGGTCTTCCCGATGTCGCCCTATCGCTGGTCGGTGAGTTGGCGATCTTTGATCACTGGTCACAGACGGTAACGCTTGTCGTCAATACCTTGGTTGATCCATCGAGCGACCTCTCTGAGCAGTACACCTCGGCTCGCCGGGCCTTGGAACGTCTCGTGGGGGACTTCTCGAGAATCCGCTCGCCCCTGATGCCCGAGCGTCTCACGGTCGAGGAGGGTCTAGAGCGCCAGTTACTCGATGACAGCTCTACGCCGGCCTATGTCGACATGGTGGAGCGTGCCAAGGAGTACATCCTGGCTGGTGATATCTTTCAGGTGGTGCTCTCGAGACGTTTCGACTTTGAACTCTTGACCGACTCCCTCTCGCTCTACCGGGCCCTACGGGTCACAAACCCTAGCCCCTACATGTATCTCCTGCAGATGCCTGAGATTACGGTGGTTGGCAGCTCACCAGAGGCACTGGTGACGGCTGACCGGTCCGGGTCAGTGATGGTGAGACCAATCGCAGGCACCCGTCGGCGGGGCAGGGATGCTGAAGAGGATCATCAGCTCATCGTGGAGCTTCAAGGTGATCCAAAGGAGCGAGCCGAGCACATCATGTTGGTAGATCTGGCTCGAAACGATGTTGGCAAGGTCTGCGAGTTTGGCTCGGTCCGGGTGGCAACGCTCATGGTGCCCGAGCTCTTCGCGAAGGTGATTCACCTAACGAGTGAGGTCGTTGGCGATCTGCGCCCTGGCGTGAGCCACGTGGCTCTGTTGAAGGCAACGCTGCCAGCAGGGACGCTCAGCGGTGCACCCAAGGTACGCGCCATGCAGATCATCGACGAGCTCGAGCAGACTCGTCGTGGAGTCTACGGAGGAGTGGTGGGCTACTTCAGCGCTCACGGCAGCCTCGACTTTGCGATCGCGATCCGTACGGCGGTGATCGATCCGCGGGGTGTGTGTCACCTGCAGGCCGGTGCGGGTATCGTGGCCGACTCGGTTGGCATCGCTGAGGCGAAGGAGACGGTTGCAAAGGCTGCCGCAGTCGCCAGAGCGGTACTGGTCGCTAGGGGCTTTGGTCGATCGGCTAACGCAGAGGAACCGGAATGGCCGGCGAGCTCGGCCCCAGCCTAAGGCCAGCGACGCTGAACCATCTGCGCTTGACCCAGCCACTAAGGATCACATCGGTACCGTTGGTGAGGAGTCCGCGCGCCTCACCTGCCGTGTCACCATCCTCGGTGGTGATGAGAAGCGGTGGCTCCAGTGCCGCGAAGCTCGGTGCGTCGTTGGAGGTGAAACGGACTACGAAGACACTGACGGGAGGCGGTGCACCGCGCGAGTCTGTGCGTGCAACGAGCTCCTGGCCAACGTAGCATCCCTTCGTAAAGCTCACGCCCTGGTCGACGAGTGATGGAACGCCAGCCACGAGGAGTTCAGGGGGGGCATCGGTCGGGAGATGCAACGCACTCCTGGCCAGCCGGAGTCGAGTGAACGCCGTGAGGTCGTCGTCGGCGGCTGGTGGCCCCGCTTCGAGGTGTCGCGCATCCAGAGGCCACAGCGGTGATGTCACGTCATCGTCATCGACGACGAACCACTGTGCGTCCACCGGCTCGAGCTCAGCCTTGACGCGGAGCTTGAACCGGTTGAGTCGCCCGAGGAGACGATCGAGATGTTCGTGATAGGTGATCAGGTGCAGCTGATCGACGCCGGGGCTCTCGAGACGCACAATCGTTACCAGCTTGCCGTCAGGGGTGCAGACGGCGGCAATGAGGTGACCTGCGCGCTCGAGTCGGTCGAGATCGTTGGTGAGCTGACCCTGCAGGAATTTTCGCGCATCCGCCCCGGTTACGTGCAGCGCTGCGAGCGGAACCGGGATCCGATGGGCATGCGGCGTCATCGAAGCACCGCGGCCTCCCAACGAGGGGTTCGCAGTGGATGAGTCGTGGTCGATGTTGCTAGCGCCCATAGCCGATAAGTCTAGTTCGTGCGCTCTGGGTCATCCGGGGTCAAGGAGTGGCGCGATCTGCCGATACCAGGTGGATGAGATGTCGGCCTGTTCTTCGATCAAGCGGCCCGGCGTCGATGCTCATCGCAGAGCGATGGAGTGAGTCCACGCGAGACCAGGAGCTGGGACTCGAGGTGCGTTACCGGTGGTGAAACACTCCAAATCGACGTGGTTCAAGGAGTTGATGAGCGCACGACTCCGTTGGCGGTGGGTGCGACTGTTGTTGATCCTCAGCTGGAGCCTTGGGGCCGTGGGGGTGGGTACGTGGGCCTACACAAATGCCAAGCAGTCCGTGGACAACCAGGCCACGGCGGTAGCGAGCACCACCACCTCCGACGTCGCAGCGCGCCTGGTGCAAGAGTTCGACCACGTACTAGCAGGGCTTCGCTTCATCGGTCTCGCCGCCTTTCGTTCGCCACCGAGCGCCCTGGACAGAGCGGATCTAGGGCGGATTCTTTCACAGTTCGTTCGCGCAAGCGCCAGCATCTCAGGGCTGGAGCTCGTGAACCCATCCGATACGGTCCTATGGCATTACGGCAACACAACGGCGCTCAACGAGAACGCGCCTGGGGCTCGGGCTGTTTTTGCTGGGGAGAGCGGACCACACATCGCCACCGGCCATCTCTTTGTGCACCACAGGCGCCTGAGCGAGGTGCTGGCGATAGAGATGCTGGGCGCTCACCATACCCTCCTGGGTGTGGTACGTGGGTGGATCACGTTGGCCAACCCGGTCGATAGCCGTACCGAGACGATCTATCTCACCCAGCCGAACACCCCGACCATCGCGATCGGTTCCCACGGTGTCGTCGTTTCACCCGAGCCCGCGAACTTCGTTCCCCTGTCGGTAGTAGCACCCCTGTCCGAGCGCGTGAGTTTGACGGCTGGGTCGACATCTCGCGCACTGAGCAGTGCGGTGACCGCTGCGCTCACCGGTCCGTGGACCGCTCTCGCGTTGATCTGGCTCTTTGGGGTGGGGTTCGGACTTGTGGGGATCGAGCTGCTGGCGATGGCTGAGAGGAGCCAGGCCAGGAGTCGCCAGCGAGCGCTTAGGGCTGAGACGAGCAGACGGCTCATGGAGCTCGTGCTGGCTCATGTAGATCTCGAGGCGATGATCGCCGACATAGGTCGGCTCCTGTACGACTCGAGCGAGGCTCGCGAGGTGCTGGCGGTCTTTGACCCCGTTGATGCGCCATCATGGTGTATCGATCACCAGGGTCAGCGATGCTCTCCGTTAGAGCCCGTCAGCGCGAACACGGTGGCCCTCGGGCGTTGGCAGGAGATGCGGAGCCCCGAAGACAACTCCCGAGTGCTAGTGGCGAGCTTCGGTGGGCCAGAGGTCGGGGTTGGCCGACTGATCGTGATCGAGCCGAGTGCTTCTGGATCGCGTCTGCTAACGCAGCTTGACCTGAGTGTGGTTGATCTTGCGATCGACCGAGCACGGATGGTGAGTCTGCGTCGGCTCATGGCCGCAGCCGTTGAGGCGACCGATGCGGGCATCGCTATCTTTGGCGTCGGCGGTGACTTCGTATGGGCCAACGCATCATGGTATGGGTTGTTGGGGATCGACAAGAGGCAGGATCCAGAGCAGTTGCGGATCGATCACCTGAGCAGCGGCGCAGACGGTGAAGCAATCGGCTCCTATCTGCTCGAATGCAGGGATAATCCCACCGAAGGCTTCGCATGCGAACTACTGCTCCAACGAGCCGACGATAGGGCACATTTCTGGGGTTATCTCGCACTCACACCGGTGAACGAGGCGCAAGCGGATAAGGCTTCCCACATCGTCGCCTTGCTTCGCGACGTTACCGCGTCCCACGAGGTGACTCAAGACTTGGCCTACCAGCTTGACCACGATGCGCTCACCGGAGCACTTTCGCGCTCCGCGCTTCAAACAAGAGTAGAGTCGGCGATTGACGCTGATCGAGCACATGAATACCGCTTTGCTGTCGCAATCATTGACATCGACAACTTCAAGCTGGTGAACGACACCTGGGGACATTCGGTCGGTGATGAGCTACTCATTGGGTTTGCGCGCCGCCTGATAGATCACCTCGGGGAGGCGCATGCGGTCGCCCGCTTGGGTGGTGACGAGTTCATCATGATGCTATGTCTCGATGAGAGTGCGATCCAGGACTGTATCGACTCCATCGGAACGGTGTTAGCAGAACCGTTCGACGTTGGAGACGGGCTCGCAGTGATGGTACAGGCGAGTATGGGGATTGCGACCTATCCTGGCGATGCGATGACCTTGGAGAGCCTCTTGAGGGAGGCGGATCTCGCGCTCTATCACGTTAAGTCAGCCAAGTCGAGTCGTCCACGATGGTGGCTGCACTCCTCGGAGGTCGAGCGCCACGAAATTGATGACCACGATCCATGGTCACCGGCGAGCGGTGCGCGCCTTGGGCGATACCGGGCACTGTGGACGACCATGACCGCATCGGTGGCGTCCGAGCTTCGTACCCGCATCAACGGTGAGCACGCTTTGCCGATCAACGTTGACGGTGCTGACTGGGTCCAACTGCACTGCGAACTCCTTGGTGAGGTGCTCGATCCTGCAGCAACGCCGCTTTCGCTTGGTGATCGCGTTGCGAGTGCTGGTGCAGAGCTCGAGGTGGCCAATGGAGACCGTGAACTGCTCGGACTCACCACCTCGCTCGTCATAGGGGCCTTCTTGGGTGACGAGGTCGGTCTCATGGTCAACGCTCAAGAGCGTCGCATCCTGATCGAGATCATCCGGCGGCGCTTTGAGTGGTTGGTTGAGCGCGAACGCGAGGCTATGGCAGGCGTGAGGGCAAGCTACCTCGCCGCCGCACTGGGAGCCTCACTCTCTGGGAATGACTCATGGGACCAGTACCTTGAGGCTAGCTTGGATCGGGTCGCCGCGTTACCTGGGGTGCGTGCGGTCATCTTCATCGAGGTCGTCGATGCCGAGGGAGGGATGCCGCGTTACTTGGGCGGCGCACTCGCCCCCGAGCTGCGCTCCTGGCTACACAACGACCCCGGGGCACGACGTATGTTTGACTTCTCCCTACAGGAGGGCCCCGGTGATGGCACGCTCGCCTGGGAAAGTTACACGACGGTGGCCCTGGCCGATGTCGTGACGATGGAGCGATACCGGCCCTGGGCGGGGCTGATTCGCCATCTCGGCTTTCGATCCTTGGTGATCATCCCCCTCATGGTGGGCGCCGAGGCCATCGGTCTATGTATCGTACTTGGAGACTACACCCAGCAGTTTCAAGGCCCGACGCCCGAGGAGTTTGTCGCCGCACTGCAGGCAAACCTACAGACGGGCTGGCTCAACTACCGAGCCAACGTCGGTCCGTTGACCGGTCAAGTAGCACAGCGCTACCGCAAGGCGCTGCTACAAGGAGGCCTGCGCGAGCACTTCCAACCTCTGATCGAGTTAGCTACCGGCCGACCGACGCGCCTTGAGCTGCTGGCCAGGCTCGAGATCGGGGCTGAAGGGCTTGCTCAGCCTGGGGAGTTTCTCCCTGCCTTTGGGGAGCGAGAGCTCGCTCGCCTGTTCGTGGATTCGGTGGTACGCGTGTGCGAATTGCGCGAGCGCTGGGATGAACAGGGTTTGCGACTCGGTTGCTCGATCAACCTGCCGGGATCGATCCTCCTCGACCCGCGACTGTCTCTGGTGCTTGAGGCTACACGGCGTCGATGTGGTGGCGATCTCTCGTGGCTGACCCTCGAACTCCTCGAAAGCGAGTACCTCGACGATGAGAGGTCAGACGTCGTGCGCACCCTCGCTGGAGACGGGATCGCCTTCGCGATCGATGACCTTGGTTCGGGGTATTCGAACCTGGAACGTCTCGTGGACTTTCCCTCTGCTGAGATCAAGCTCGATCGCTCACTCATTCAACGGTTGTGGAGCCATCCACTGTCGACCCTGGGCGTCGTCGGCGGTCTCATCCAGGCTGGTCACGATAGCCACCGCAGGGTGGTCTTTGAGGGCGTGGAGCGTCTCGAGGTCCTCGAGGTCGCTCGGGTTCTCGATGCCGACTACGCACAGGGTTTCGTCATCGCTCGGCCGATGCCGGCGAATGAGGTTGCGTCTTGGGTCACGCGATTCCAAGAGGATCCCCCAGAGATCGAGCCACTCGCCTCGGGGCGCTTGAACTCGCTGCTCGGCGCGCTGGTCTTCGTCTGGCGGGAGGTCCGACAGCACCCAGAGTTCTGGGTGGACAGCAGTGCATGCCCGGTCGATGACTTCTTGCGACGAACCTTTGGGCTTGAGTCGTCTCTGGTCGTGCTTCATCGAAGGCTACACCAGGAGGGACTAGCGACCTCCGATACCTATGAGCTACTCATCGCAGAGCTCGAGCGCAATCAACGAATGGCGGTGATCGAATCAGGATCAGGCTATCGCGGTGTCAGTGGCGCGGTTTTGGGCGCTGAATGAGCGGGGGTCGGTTGGCGCGGTAGCCGAACGGTGAGCCGCGTTCCACCCGTGGCGCTGGCGGGCGACTCGGCGTGCACGGTGATGCCCATCAGCGCCGCTAGACGTCCGACGATGAGCAGGCCGAGACCGCTGCCGACCGTACCGTCGCGTCCCGGGGTCGGATTGAGCTGATGGGTAAAGAGTTGCTCTTGGAGTGCTCGAGACATGCCTGCACCGTCGTCGGTGATGGTAACCTCGATAGCAAACTCATGGGCGTTGAGCTGCACCAGGACCTCGCTGCGAGCGTACTTGAGGGCATTGTCGAGAAGGTTCCCGAGTAGCTGCAACAGACGTTCGGGGTCGACATCGAGCGGTGTCGACTCGTTGGGTAGGGTAGCAGAGAGGGTGAGTCCTTTGCGTTCAGCGACCGGAGCAACCGTCTCGATCAGATGGTTGAGCAGTTCATTGAGGTCGACCCGCTGACTGGTGAGGGTGTAGTCGCTGGCGCGAAGGCGCGCGAGCGCAATCAGGTCGTTGATCAGACGCTCGATTCGACGTGCCTCTCGTTCGATGGTCTTGGCCGTCTCAGTCGGTGAGGTCACTGCCTCGTCGATAATCGCCTCCGCGAAGCCCCGGATGGAGGTCAACGGCGTTCGAAGGTCGTGAGAGATTGCCAGGATGTAGGTTGATTCGACCTCGCTGGCTGCCCGCAGCGATGCGATCATCGACGAGATCGCATCGTCAAGATGGGCTAATTCAATCTCCTGCGGTTTTGTGTCGGACCCTTCGTCGTCGAAGTGGCCGGAGGCGACACGATTAGCACGATGCACCAGTCGATCGAGTGTGCGGGAGATATGCGCGGTGTAGTGGTCTGATAGGAGGACCGCAATGATGGCGGTGACCAGCACTGCTGCAATCACAAAGATCACGGGACCATCGATCGAGGGTAGTGGTCGGGTCAACAACAGAGCGAAGATATGCGGATGTCGTCCGGCGAGCCGACCGTTTGGAGACAGACTCGATTGCACGGGATAGGCGACGAAGACCTCGTTGTGGATGACGCCAGACTGGTAGTGCCCAGAGACCAACAGCGATCCATCGATGGAGTGTGCGGGAAGCTGAGGGGGTAGCGCGACCAATGGGGTGCCACGGCTGGAGAGGGGGATCAGTCGAAGGCGTCCAACGCCAGCGGCCGCAAGAAACGGGTGCACAAAGCGGTGACTTGCGCGTGCAAAGAGGATGGCAAGGGCACTCGCCGAGCGGAGCAGAAACGCTTGCGACTGGTGAACGACCACCTCCCGGCTGATTAGTATCGTACCGACCCCACCGATCAAGACGGTGATGATTGCGGTTCCAAGGAGTCCGAGTCGAACCGTCGAGCGGATGCTCGGCTGTTTACGCCAGGCGATAGCCAACCCCCCAGACGGTCGAGATCGGAAGCGCGTCACCAAACTTTCGCCGTAGCTGGCGGATATGGACGTCGACCGTACGGTCATCGCCATACCACTCGGGCCCCCAAACCCCATCGAGGAGCTCTCGACGCGAAAGGGCAAGCCCTCGATGCGTCAGCAAGAAGCCGAGCAGATCGAACTCACGGTTCGTCAAGGGCACATTCAAACCATTCAGGCTCGCGCTACGTCGCCGTTGGTCCCAGGTGATCGGGCCCATCGTCTCGATCGCGGGAACGAGCGGCCGTTGCGGTGCGCTCCGACGCAGAATTGCGTTGAGCCGTGCGATGAGCTCGCGAGGTGAGAAGGGCTTAGTGACATAGTCATCAGCCCCGATCTCGAGCCCGAAGATCCGATCGAGCTCCTGGTCACGTGCCGATAGCATGACGATCGGGACCTCGGACGTGGCTCGCAGCGTGCGACACACGTCGAGTCCGTCCAGCGCTCCCGGAAGGTTGAGGTCGAGGATGACTGCCACCACTGAGCTGGAGTTAAACATAGCGAGTGCCTGTTCTCCGCTGGTTGCAATGAGAGGCTCGAAGGTGGCTCGCTCGAGATAAGCGCGAAGGAGCTCCGCGATGGATGGGTCATCTTCAACGACGAGCACTGCTGGCGCCACGCAGTCGAGCCTAGCCAGCAGAGCTGGGCTTGGGATCAATACGCTCCACGGACTCAAAGCGCCACCAGCCAAGGACACCCGCGTGATGACCCTAGTTGGTGCGCAAGGGCCTATCGCTAGTCGGCGATTGGCCCATCGACACGACCCGCCGTTGTAATCGTGGTCTTTGGTCCGAGAGGTGCCGCTTTGGTCGGTGCATCGTCGTGGATCACCCCAAGCTCTCGCGCGTACTGCTCATCAGTGGGCGAGTCCGGATCGATATCGCTGGCGGTGTACTTACCTCCTCTGAGCCAGGAGGCGACAGCCGCCACCAGGCAGGCCCCTGCGGCGAAGATAAACGCTTCGGTCAGCCCATGACCAAATGGGTGCGATATCAGGTGCGGGAAGTAGTACCGGCCTGTCAGGTAACGAGCGTTGGTCGGTGGCAGCTTGCCCAGTACGGCGGGCCCGATGAGCTTGGCGATCGGGTTGTAACCGAGAAAGGCCGCAAAGAGCAGGCTGACAGGCGGCAGCACTGAGATGCCCTTTGCCACCGCGACGGGTACGTGTTGATGGGTGAGACCCGTGAGCAACGCATGGGGGAGGTAGGCCTGGAGACCGAAGATCATGAGTGTAAAGAAGACCCCGATCGAGAGGACCATCGCGGAATTCTGGAAGGTAGCTGCCATGCCGGCCCCAACACCACGCTCGTTGACCGGGAGGCTGTTCATGATGCCCGCTCGGTTCGGCGATGCGAACAGGCCCATCGCGAGTCCATTGAGCAGTAGCAGCGCGGCGAAGACTGGATAGGCGAAGTCAACCGGTAGGTAGATCAGTAGCACGAATGAGAGGGCCGCAATGACCATACCCCCGGTGGCAAAGGGCCTTGCACCGAAGCGGTCAGAGAGGTATCCAGAGATTGGTCCGGCGGCGAGGAAGCCAATCGTAAGCGGTACGAGGTAGATGCCGGCCCAGAGAGGCGTCGAAGAGTACGAGTACCCGTGCTCCGGTAGCCAGATTCCCTGGAGCCAGATAATCAAGATGAACATCATGCCACCCCGCCCAAGCGAGGCCAGCAGGCTCGCGACATTCCCAGCGGTATATGGCCGGATTTTGAAGAGGCGGACGTTCATCATTGGCTCAGGTCGCTTGCGCTCGATGGCGACGAAGGCAACCAAGGTCAAGACGCCACCAATGAGTTCCACCAATACCCAGGGGCTCGTCCAGCCCATGGTGTGGCCGCCGTAGGGCTGGAGCCCATAGGTGATTCCCACGAGGATCGCGATGAGACCGACCGCGAAGACGATGTTGCCGATGACATCGATGTGAGCCTTTGCCTTCTTGCCCAGGTCATGGAGGACGATATAGGCCCAGACGGTTCCGATCAGGCCAAAGGGGACGGAGACGAGAAAGACGGCTCGCCATGAGATGGGTGCGAGCAGCCCTCCCATGATCAACCCGAGAAACGAGCCAGCGATCGCGGCGACGTTATTGATCCCCAGCGCGAGACCTCGCTGATTGGATGGAAACGCGTCGGTCAAGAGAGCGGCTGAGTTGGCGAAGAGGAGCGCGCCACCAAGACCCTGGCCGAGTCGCATGCCGATGAGCCAGAGTGCGCCAGCGCTGCCATGCATCCAGGTGACCGACAGGAGAATCGAGAAGATGGTAAAGGTGGCAAAGCCCATGTTGTACATCCTCGCGCGCCCGTACATGTCGCCAAGGCGGCCAAAGCTAACGACCATTACGGCGGTGACGACGAGATAACCCATCAGCACCCAGAGAAAATACGAGGTGTTCTGTGGGGAGAGCGGATTGAGTTTGATCCCATTGAAGATCTCTGGCAACGAGATCAGCACAATCGACGAGTTGATCGTGGCCATGAGGATTCCGAGGGTCGTGTTGGACAAGACTATCCACTTGTAGTGGGGATGCTCGGTTATTCGAAACGACCGCTCCCGGACTG
The DNA here is from genome assembly GCA_021806545.1 of Actinomycetes bacterium. Lineage (GTDB taxonomy): Bacteria > Actinomycetota > Acidimicrobiia > Acidimicrobiales > Acidimicrobiaceae > Ferrimicrobium. The sequence goes on from JAJZXI010000011.1 coordinate 27,839, forward strand.
ATAGTCTGCCCTGAGGTGCCTGGCTTCGTGTCATCTCGATGCGCTCCGATCCGTCATGCGTGCCAACTTTGCCTCCCAATCTTTGTGTTCTTCGTGCCCTGATCGTCACAGCCAAAGAGGTCGTGATGGCCCTGACGGGGGACGTTGCCTGGCGCGTTCGTCACCCTCAAGGCTCATTTGCACTCCATTCTATCGGTTAATCGGTTGCATATTACAACTATTACCAAGAAACTGCGCTTCGAGGTCGAATTATTCCATCGTCAGGCGGGTAGCCTGTAGCTGTGGCGACCTATCTCGACGCAATCCTTTCTTACCACCGCAGGCGCTGCATGGACGATAGTCGTCCGCTCGACGGGTTGATGGCACACTGCAAGGTGGTGCCGGCTGGTCCGAGCTTTGAGAGTGCACTGCGTGCACCAGGCCTTGGCATTATTGCAGAGATCAAGCGTCGCTCGCCATCGCGCGGGTCGATGACCACGACGGACGTGGTCCCGGCTGAGGTCGCAGGTGAGTATTGCAAGGGGGGTGCGGCCGCCATCTCCGTGTTGACGGATACACCGCACTTTGGCGGTGAGCTTGGCGATCTGCGGGACGTCGCAGCGGTCGTCGACGTACCGGTGCTCCGGAAGGACTTTCTGCTCACCGAGCGCGATCTTTGCGATGCCAGAATCAACGGAGCCTCCGCCGCGCTCATCATCGCGTCCGCGATGGATCGACCAGCGCTCGAGCGTCTCATCGGATTTAGCGCCCAGATCGGACTCGAGCTCTTGCTCGAGGTCCATGATCCAGCAGAGATCGCTGGAGTGGACCTCGTCGGCTTGGGATTCCATGGAGCGATCGGGATCAACCAACGCGATCTCGTAACCTTTGAGGTTGACCCCAAGCGGGCCCTGGCCTATCGCGAACGCTTGAGCGATGTTTTCCCGGTCGTCGCCGAATCTGGCATCCAAGGACCGGCTGATGCGCAGGTACTTGCCGCCGGCGGCTACGACGCGATCTTGGTGGGGGAGCACCTGATGCGAGCTGGGGATCGCGCTGGCATGGTACGGACCTTACGTGGTTACTAACCGCGTCTTTGTCAAGATCTGTGGCATCACGAATCTCGATGATGCGCAGTGCGCAACGGCACTGGGGGCCGATGCGTTGGGCTTCGTCTTCGCGCGGTCCGCACGTCAGGTCACCGCCGAGCAGGTCAGGTCGATCCTGTCCCGGCTATCGGGCGAGGTGCTCACCTTCGGTGTCTTCGTTGATGAACCGGTGGCCCACGTCCTCAGACAGGTGGACTCGCTTGGTCTCAGTGGCGTGCAGCTGCATGGTTCTGAGACACCCGATGAGGTCGCCTATTTGCGAGAGCGGATCCCCTATGTCATCAAGGCCATCTCGGTCACGCAGGATTTCCTCGAGCAAAGCGCTCGCTACCAACACACCTGGGCCATCCTTGGCGATGGCCCAGTTCCAGGGTCGGGGCGCCCGGCTGACTGGAGTACGGTAGCAGCGCAACGAGAATCTGCGATGCCGGCCAATGACGAAGGCATCAGCATGTCACGAGGGATGAGCGACGTGCCTCGGCCCGCCCGTTTCATTCTGGCGGGAGGCCTGCGGGTCGATAATGTAGCCAAGGCCATCCGCCAGGTACAACCTTTTGGAGTGGATGTGTCAAGTGGCGTTGAGCGGACACCAGGACACAAAGACCCTGATAGGCTGCGCGCGTTCATCAGTGCAGTCCGAGGAGTGGCCGCTACGAGCCTGCCCTCGTATGGCCAATGAGATGAGTGGATCGTGCCCGTATGTCGATGTTGTGTTTTGTAAAGGAGTCAACCGATGACCAGCCTGATGGGTGATCCTGATGTGACCGGAAGATTCGGTGAGTTTGGCGGGCGCTTCGTGCCGGAGTCGCTGATGCCGGCGGTGATAGAGCTTGAGGCTGCATTCCGGGAAGCCTGGATCGACCCGGCCTTTCGCGGTGAATACACCGCCACGCTCGAGAGTTATGCAGGTCGGCCAACCCGGCTGTACCTAGCAGAGCGACTCTCGGCCCAAGTTGGTGCTGAGGTATGGCTCAAGCGGGAGGACCTGGCACACACCGGCTCACACAAGATCAACAATGTCATCGGTCAAGCACTACTTGCGCGCAGAATGGGAAAGACGCGTCTGATAGCGGAGACCGGCGCTGGTCAGCATGGCGTCGCTACCGCTACTGCAGCTGCTCTTCTCGGGCTCGAAGCGAAGGTGTACATGGGTGAGGTCGATGTCGCAAGGCAGTCACTGAATGTTTTTCGCATGCGCCTCCTGGGTGCGGAGGTCGAGCCCGTAACCTCGGGCTCGCGCACGCTCAAGGATGCGGTCAATGAGGCGATGCGAAGCTGGGTTGCTGCCTTAGACGACACCCACTACTGCATCGGCAGCGTCATGGGCCCACACCCCTATCCGTGGATGGTCCGAGAGTTTCAGCGCGTGATTGGAGATGAGGCTCGTACCCAATTCCTCAAGGCGAAGGGATCACCGCCGGACTGGGTCGTCGCCTGCGTGGGGGGCGGTTCGAATGCCGCGGGGACTTTTGCGGGATTTGTCGATACCCCTGCACGCCTTGTCGGTGTGGAGCCAGCCGGAGGCGCTGCAATTGGCCGCGGTGTTGGGGGGATCGTACATGGGATGCAGTCCTTCTTTCTGCAGGACGAGTTCGGCCAGGTGAATGAGGCCACATCGATCTCCGCGGGGCTCGACTACCCAGGAGTCGGCCCAGAGCATGCCTTTCTCCACACCGTTGGCAGGGCCCGTTACGACCAGATTACCGATGACCAGGTGCTCGAGGCGGTGCAACTTCTCGCGCGAACTGAAGGGATTATCTGTGCGCTCGAGTCGGCCCACGCGATCGCCTGGCTAGTCGAGCACCAAGAGGAGATCGCCGGTGCATCGGTGGTGGTGACGCTCTCTGGTCGAGGTGATAAGGATGCCGAGACGATCGCGGCGAGACTCGGCTTCCTGGAGGGGGACGGTCATGCTTGAGGCAACCTTGCAGGCGCTACGAGCGAAAGGGCGTCACCTGCTTGTCCCGTACCTCATGGCGGGTCTGGATCCAGATTGGCTCTCGTATGTCGATCTTGTCATCGAACGAGGTGCGGATGCGGTCGAGATCGGCATCCCCTTCTCTGACCCAAGCATGGACGGACCCGTGATCCAGCGGGCAGGCGAGATGGCCCTCGCGCGAGGAGTGACGCCGCTCTCGGTGTTGGCTGAACTGGGATCGCGAAGTTTTCCCGTGCCCTTGATTGTGATGACGTACTACAACATCTTCCACCACATGGGTGAAGAGCGCGCGGTCCGACAGCTGCGCAGCGCGGGTGTCCAAGGGGTGATCATACCAGACCTGCCGCTCGAGGAGGGGGGGCGCTGGCGCGACCTCGCTACGAAGGAGCAACTTGACACCGTGCAACTGTTCTCCCCTGCAACCCCGGATGAACGGATTGACGAGATCCTCGCCGTAGCGCAGGGTTTTGTCTATGGGGTAGGACTCATGGGAGTGACCGGTGAGCGGGCTGAGCTCGCCGCGACGGCGACGACTATGGCAACTCGGATGCGTCCCCGTACCTCGTTGCCCGTGCTCATAGGTATTGGCATCTCCAGTGGGGACCAGGCGGCCGCGGTGATCAGAGCTGGTGCCGATGGTGTCGTCGTGGGATCGGCACTTTTGCGACGGGTGCTAGACAATCAGTCGCCCCAGCAGATTGCTCTGTTCATCGATGAGCTGCGCGGCGCGCTCGACACCACTGAACCATGACGAAGCTGAGCGAGGACACCGGCTGTTCGAGGTGACCGAGCGCGAGTATCCTTGTCGTCGAACACGATGACAATCCAAGGGTCAAGGGCAGCATTGGATGTGATGGTGTTGGTCGTGCGTACGATGCGCACTGAGCCAACGGGTTCGTGCGCGTCAACGGCGACCAAGGTTGAGCGGTTACGGTTATGCTTCTGCTCATGGAAGATGAGAGCCCTGGTCAGCCGGTAGTGCCAGAAGACACCGGTGCTGCGCAGGCTACGCCCCCAGATGCGCGGGTCGATGTCCCCTCGTCGACCCAGGCGAGTGAGCAACTTCTCGATGACCAACGATCCTTGGCAAAACCCACCTCTACCAGAACGTCGACGGTCTGGATTGGTTTTGCAC
>JAJZXI010000129.1 GCA_021806545.1 Actinomycetes bacterium
ACTTACCGTTGGCCAGGTAGAGCGTGTCAGTGGTGGGATCGACCGCTACGAGGCCAGCAGCATCGATGATGCCGGTCACCTTATCCGTGGCTCCGTTGATCACGGATATGGAGTTGCCATTATTCAAATAGAGCGTGTCAGTGGTGGGGTCAACCGCGAACTCTAACACCTGGCGGTTCAATTCGACGGTTCGGGTCACCTTATCCGTGGCTCCGTTGATCACGGACAGAGTTTTCGCGTCAGTCTTGTCAAAGTAAGTGGCAGAGGAATTTTGGGACATGCCGACGTACACCGTGTCGGTGGTGGGGTCAACCGCGATCGCGGTGATGCCAGCGTATAGATGGATCGTGCGGAGCACCTTGTCCGTAGCTCCGTTCATCACGGATATGGACTTGCCGTTGGCCAGGTATACGGTATTGGTTGTAGGGTTAACTGCTATAGCAAGTCCACTATTTTTGACATGGATCGTGCGGAGCACCTTGTCCGTAGCTCCGTTGATCACAAATACCGCAATGCCATTACTCGCGTACACAGTGTCGGTGGTGGGATCGACCGCAAGATCAACAAGGGAAAAGGGGGAACCCTTCTTAATGGTCCGTATGCTCCGTACGACAGGAGTGCCAGCCCATGCAACGCCTGAATCCGCGATGCCAAAGATCAGACAAAACGCCAAGACGATCCCTGTCGCACGCAACAGTGCACCCAATTTTGCAAACCTCATTAAAGACAAGCGCACAGCATTCTCGTTACCACAACTATCTTGGCTGGCGCCACCGTCGAGCACCCAGAATGCAGGCCTAATGGTGACGCCAAGATGGACTCAATCCACCTCATAGAAGACATCTGTGGGATTACTCGTGTAGCAGGAAAGGGAAAATTCTGGGAAAATCCCCTGCACGGCGTATTCGTCGACCGTGGTCCCAAGAGACTGGGCAACGTTATCTATACAAGAACTGTCGGCGCTCGCACTATAGGGCGTCATATGGTTACAAAGAGTCATTCCTATCGACGTGGCATCGCCGTGCTCCTGTTGGTAGGCGAACTTAATGAAACTTGGTGAACAAAACGTCGTAGCTCCTCATCCGCCTCCAACGGTCAACCCCGGTTGTTCTGGAGTAACGGTAGATTCGCTCGCCGTCAACCCCATCCCGGTTCCAAGACTAACAAGACCAAGACTGAGGGCTGTGATAGCCCCCCTGTACCAATCTCCGTAGCTTCACATCGACACCCCTTGTTCTAGAGTTGTTGCCCGTGCAGCAGCAACTACGCCACAGGATAGCTCATGTCGTTCCTGCTTGCGAGCGATAACGGCCAAAGGTAGTCGCCATGTAGTCCATATGGATGACAGGACATTGCGATGTGTCCCGCTCATAGGTCACGCTGCTCGTCTGGGCAGAAGTCGCGTCGGCCGCTACCACGGTTCTGGCGCCAAGACGGTGTGTAATCTATACGCGGGCGACCGACCCTTGTCGAAATATAGGTGCGACGACCACGACGTTCCAGGTACCCACTCAGAGCTAGCAAGCCGCTCCTCCCTCGCTCACAGCAAGTCACGACACACGCAACCTTGTGCCATCTGAGTGGCCATGAGCCCCAAGACAGACTCAGGAGGCGGCACGAAGGTACGTTACCCGGAGGTCGCCACGAGATCGAACGCAAAAACTCCCGGCGGCGATGAGAAGGAGACGGGAAGACCGTTGACTTGCATGTGGAACTCATGAGCATTGCCCACCTTGATCCACAGCGACGACGCATTTGATGAGATGGTATAAGAACCTCCCGCGGGCAGGGTCTCGTCCCACAACAGTGGCCCGTTCGCTGAGTCCGAATCGGCTACCCAACAAGGCTGACTCGCGCTGACCACAATCGTCCTCGCACCTCCCGGTATGTCAAACGTTGCATAACTCGAATTGGCGCTCACCGGGCTGAAGCTCGTTGGCGTCGCAGCGCTCGACGGGGACGAACCTCCGCCACCACCGGTGGACTTCCCTGAAGATTTCTGGCTACTCTTTACCGCCGCAGTCTTCTTAGAGCTTGAACCACTCTTGGTACTGGTCGGCGACGAGTGGGACCGTTTGGTCGCCGTTATCAGCGGTGGCGAGGTCGAGGATGAGTTCCTACCGAGAGCAAAAAAACCGACCCCCAGGACGACGGCTATGGCCCCTGCACCGACCACCATCGCAGAGAGAGGGAGACTTCGCCTTCCCGTGGAGTAAACCCGATGCTGGCCCACCTCAGGGTGCCGAGGGGCAAAGTCTTGCTCATCGACTCCAGAATCTTCAAACACCGGCATCGTCTGCGTTGGCTGCGATTGGACCCCAGGAAGCTGAGCTGTCAAATCTCCATCGACAACACCATCCTCACCAATGACGAACGCCGTGGCAGCATTACTTTGCCCAGATGATGACAGCGCCTCTGAGGACTCTGGCTCTGCTGGCACCTCAACCGTTTCAGCATCGGCACGAACCTCCTCCACAACTTTTGGTGCAGGAACAGCTTCTGGCGTAGCAGGAGCGTCCATGCTATCTCCAACATCCACAGGTTCACTTTTACTCGGCTGAGCGGCCCGTGGCGCATCGTTGTCGGACACAGGCGCGGTGATGCGAATGAGATCCGGGTCCGTAAGATCATCGAGCTTAGAGAGATCAAGACGAACGGGACGCATTGGCTCGACCTTGAAAGCTCGAACATCTCTGTCAGCTAGCGGGGTGTCTGTCACCTTAGAGATTGTCTCAAGGGTCTGCCGATGACCGGACATGGAACGACGCTCCCGCACCGAACTCGAGAGGCCGATACGCGCTACGACCGCCAATCCAATGAACGCTGCGATAAAGACGATGATTACTGCCACGGGACACCTCGAAGGTGAGAGACGACTCTTCGGCTCCCAGTATAGGCGTTGCGTAATTGACGTTACCGGTGCGAGCCTTGGTTACGCTTCAGCTAGACCCTGAGGTGGTCGAAGAACTACGAGTATGATCGCGAACACACTGTTAGAGAGCTACCTTGACGCCCTCCGAGAACTAGGAGGATCAGATCTTCATCTCAAGGGGAATTCTCCAGCTCGCGTGCGGGTCAGTGGCAGGCTCAGCAGCCTGGACGATCTACCCACGCCAACCCCGGAAGATCTTTCGGCAATCATGGATTGCATAATTCCCGAATCGGCAAGCACAAACTTCAAAAAAACTGGCGAGACCGACTTCGCCTACGTTGATACGCATGGCCGTCGCTATCGGGTCAACTGCTTCCTCTTTGGACAAGCGATTGGCTTCGCATTCCGATCGGTGAAGCCCGAGGCACCCAGTTACGACGATTTGGGGCTCCCTCAATCGATCGCAAGCCTCGCGACGATAGAACGTGGCCTCGTCCTTGTCACCGGACCAACCGGATCCGGCAAGTCGTCGACGCTCGCTGCGATGGTCAATGCTATCAACGCCAGCCGAGCGAAGCATATCATCACACTCGAGGATCCAATCGAGTTCATCCATAGAGACCAACGATCGTTCGTCAACCAACGTGAGATCGGCTTCGACACGCGCACGTTTGCTTCTGCACTTCGGGCGTCGCTACGGCAGGATCCCGATGTCATACTCGTTGGTGAAATGCGCGACCTCGAAACAGTGGAGGCCGCGATGCAGGCGGCAGAGACTGGGCATCTCGTCCTCTCAACGCTGCACACACTCGGCGTCGCAGAGACTATCTCAAGAATCATCGACTTCTTTCCCCCATACCAGCACAAGCAAGCGCGTGTGTCCCTTGCCGACATCCTCGCAGGAGTAATCTCCCAACGCCTGGTCGAGGCTAGATCTGGAACATCTTTGGTTGCCGCCTGCGAGATACTCGTCACCAACGGCCGAGTCAAGCAGGCCATACTTGAGCCTGAAAGAGCAACCGACATCAAGACGATTGTTACCGAAGGGGCCTTTTACGGTATGATGACCTTCGACCAAGCGCTCGCTCGGCTCGTCACGGAGGGCAAGATCACCGTTGAAACTGCCCTTGCCAATGCGTCCAACAGCCACGACCTCGGACTCATACTCAAGGATGCGGGACACTCAACTGTCTGAGCTAACGACGACGCTTCAGAATCCTCCTCATGGCTGGCTGAACACGCCGTAACTGATAGCCTGGTCTCGCCACAATTTAATGAATCAACGGAGAAAACATGGTGGAGCAAACTACCAGCGGCGTACTGCAGGATGTGATCGTCATTCATCCCGAAGCTCATATCGACTCGCGCGGTCGATTCCAGGAGACTTATCGGCGTTCCTGGTTCCCGCTTGGACGTGAGATGGTGCAGGGTTCGCGGTCGGACAAGATCGCTGGCTCGCTGGTGGGCCTTCATTACCACCTCCACCAGGCTGACTACTGGTACATCGTAAACGGCACTGCTCAGGTTGTTCTGTATGACCTGCGTGCCACATCATCAACCTACGACAAGCTCATGGATCTCGAAATGGGTGAAAGTAACCCCGTCGGCGTCTTTATCCCACCGGGGGTCGCTCACGGATTCGCGACTCTCACCGACATCACCTTGACCTACCTCGTAGACGGTTACTATAACCCATCCGACGAGCATGGAATTCGATGGAATGATCCACGACTGGACGACATCTGGCGTCTCTCGGATCCCGTAGTCTCAGAACGAGACCAGACGAATCCGCTGCTCGCTGACGTTCCTTCACATCTACTCCCCTATGGAACTCCGCGAACGTAGATAGCCAGACAATATAAACGCGGCTCACTGAGGTGTAGCGACGCAATCGGGAACGTCATCTCGCCGGGAGTGCTTTGGGCTATGGTCAGCGACAACCTCCGCGCTCGAGATTGAGCCTCGCTCGGGCTCCGTCGAGAACCCAGCTCAACAATGACAGGTTACTCCACGCAATACATCGGCATTCGCTCAGCATTCCAAGGCCGTCTGCGTGTGGCCGGGCATCAGCAAACATTCCAAGCTGGAAAAACCGATGAGGAGAGGCCGCTCGACAAAGAGGGGGAGGCCTGTGTCAACGGCTCATCTCCTCGACTAATGACATCGACCAGTATCAGCCAATCTTGAGGAGTTGCCTCAACGCTATCACCATAGCACAGCCAGGTGACCGTGCGAGCCACGCGGTCTGCGTTGATAACACCCTAGAGGGTGACCTATTCGTTGAGCTGATAGGGAAATTTTCGCAATGGCAGGGCATCTCTACGCCAGACCATGGCTTTGCGGCGGAAATAGACGACTTCGGCACCATCCTGGTTGTAGCCAAAGGTCTCAACAGTCACAATACCACGGTCGGGTTTCGACTGAGAGGGCTCCACCGCGAGCACGCGCGACTCGGCATAAATCGTGTCACCATGGAAGGTTGGCCTGCGATGAACGAGCGACTCCACTTCGAGATTCGCAATCGCCGACCCCGAGATGTCCGGAACGCTCATCCCGAGCACGATCGAGTAAACCAGATTCCCCACCACCACGTTTTTCCCGTGCACCGTCGAATGCTCGGCAAAATAGGCGTCCGTATGGAGTGGATGGTGGTTCATGGTGATCATGCAGAACAGATGATCATCTGCCTCGGTAATCGTCTTTCCAGGCCAATGACGATACACATCCCCCACTACGAAGTCCTCAAAGACTCGACCGAAGGGTCGATCAATTACCGCCATGAGAAGTCAATCCTCGGATACTGGGTGCGGAGTTTCACCAGACTCGCCGGTCTCACCTTGCTCACCCTGAGGAAACGCCATGGTTGAAAATGCGGCACTCCAGTCCGGCTGGGAATCACCATCGATAGTCAAGACCCAACGATAGCGACCGCCCGGTGGAAGCGGCAGCGGACCCAGGTTGATCGCGAGGTTCACCGGAATATCGCTACCAAGGGGGACCCCTTGAGGGGTTCCAATCTGGAAATCACCTCGCACCTCAACTGGCTGTGGACCCTCTGGGGTCTCCACGGTAACGGCGTTACCGTCGTTATCCTGGAGAAAGAGCTCCCAGTGATGGGCTTCTGGCGCCTCCGACCATCCAACATCGACCTTCATGGCGATCGCCATCGGCGACATACCTGGGCCGGTTACTGACCAGCCACCTCCGAGAAGAAAGAGCTTGCCTTCGCTGACCTGTGCAGAATCGCACAGAATTAATGTTGCATTCACGACCCATAACGCTAGCGTAGAAACGTGGGAGATCGCCACTATTTTCCGAGTAAATCTGGCCCTGGTGACGATCGTGCCTGGGATCCCTATGAGGATGCGACCCAGCACCTGGTCGGTCTCCTTCAGATGCTCGGCGTCACCACGGTCGCTGAGGTTGGATGTGGTTACGCCGGCATCACCGATACGATCGCGCGAGCACTCGGGCCATCAGTCACGATCTACGCGATCGATATCGACCCAGATGCATTCGTGAGAACCCAAGAGCGCGGCGCCCTGCCTCCATCCGTGATTGAGGTGGTTCAAGATGTCTATCAACTGATGCTCCCGTGCAAGGTTGACGCCGTCGTCTGTCGATTCTTTCTGCTCGATCTCGCCGAGCCTCTTGAGGCACTACGTGCGATGCGCAATTGCTTGCGACCTGGTGGGCACCTCATTCTCCTTGAGCCAATCACCTCAACAGGCAGAGTAGGCGAACATGTTGTGGCGGCGGACACCACCGAGATTCTGCACCCTGACATCGGCGTCCGCCTCGTCGACCTGCTCGAAGCGATCGGGGCTGACACGATCGAGCTCGCATCATGTACCCCTATCGGCATGGGTGCATCCGTCGTTGGGCGCTATCTTGGTGCGATGACAGGCGTCGACCCTGCGCCCACCGCCTTTGTCGCACTGCCGACACTTGTATCCGCCTGGGGACATCTACCCTGATACGGACGAAGCCCGTTCGACAGACTTACCCCTCATCTCTTCTCGTCGTCTCGACGCACCTTCATTGAGGGTGCACGAGGACGAGAAGCGCGACAAGGTTGAAGGTCGCATG
>JAJZXI010000012.1 GCA_021806545.1 Actinomycetes bacterium
GGTTTCGTAACGTTACGCAATGGCTCTCGGGTTTGTGCTGGGTTGCTCTCACTCATGACTTCTTGGTCCTCATGGATACCCCAGACATCGAGATGATGTGAGCGTTGCACCAGAGGCGATCGAGGACCACTCGACCGGTCAGCAGCTTTGATTGGCCTATCGCCGAACACATCCTCGTAGACGGCCACGGCGCCCCCATTCCAGTAATCGAACGACTTGTGGGATGCGTACGAAACTTCCATACCAAAAGGGCTAATTGTATCTCCGGAGGATCCGCGAGCGGACACACGGCGGGGCGGTCGTACTTTGGGAATCACATGGTTATTCAGCGTTCTATGCCTCGTAATGAAAACGGGCTTGTAAGACGACCAACTCTTCGCCATCTACGAGATATACCAGCCGATGCTCCTCATCGATGCGCCGTGACCAGCATCCGGCGAGCAGATGACGCAGCGGCTCCGGCTTGCCAATGCCCGCTGTCGGATCGCGCAGAGCATCATCGACAAGCCGATTGATCCGCTTCAGGGTTGCACGGTCATTTGCCTGCCACCAAACGTAGTCCTTCCACCCGCGAGGAGTGAATACAAGGCGCACCTAGCTCCGATCGAGGGTGTGCTCTTCCCGTAGACCGGCGCGAGCTTGGGCCAAGCTCGCGATCAACCATTGGGCATTGGCAGGCACTCGCAGCAGCATAGCCGTCTCGTTCAGCGCATCCCAGTCGGCTCGCGACACGAGCACAGCATCGCCTCGGCGAGAGGTGATCTCGATCGGCTGGCGGTCATCGTTGACTTGCTCGATGAGCGGAAACAGGTTCTTGCGGGCCTCGCTGGCGGTGATGGTCACGATTACCCTCTCCTCGTCGTTAGTACGATTCATTGTACCACTTGCCGAGGAGCTTGCCGGCTGCAGTGGCGCGTCGATACACTAGGTTCCGATTGCCCATGGGCTATCTGTACCTGTCGGATCGATGAGCGAAGTGAACGATGTCGCTGCGCATTAGCTCCCGCATCGAGTGGGGAGCAGGCCAGACAGTTGGTCTCTGAACGCGCCACCTAGGAGGCTGGTCGCTCCTGTCCAAGGTCGTACCAGTTTTTCCGACTCAAGGAGTTCTCCGCGCATAGGCGAGAGCTCTTACACCATGGGAGACCTCTGATGAGAGACCGCTTCCTCCTTCCCGTCGATAGATATTTGAACCCTGAACTCAGCGAATTGATCATCCCCTCTTACTCAGCGCCACTGCACGATCGTCAGTTTACCGATTGCTGGTCGATTCTGGTCCCCACTTGCCGCTAACTTCCGAAGAGTCATCAAATCTGCCTCATCACCGATACCGGTGACACCAACCGATATCTGACCGCAAGTGCAGAGAGGCGCTGCCGTGGTAATGCTGAAGGTTTGGCGCAGGAAAAACATACGCCGAACAGATGGCAAACACTTCGGGACCACCTTGGTATTCGACCCATGAATCCCGACAACCCAATTACTCCACGGTGGTGAGAACATATGTAGCACCTCGTCCGAAGACAGATCCTTTGAAAAGAGCCAAAAGAAGGCTGTATCCCGTGGCTGTTTGCACTCCCCAGGTATAGCTCCAGATTGTTGAAGTGTTAGGGGGAAATGGAACCTGATGGCCAGCATCACCTGTGTCGATCCGGCAGTGTTACAGGCATCTGGAACGATCAACAAACGCTAAGCCCAAACTGCCTTAGTAGCTCGAACCAATGACAACTCATGCCCGGTTACCGTAATCCTCGGGCTCGTAGCTGCTGGGGCACATGAAAACAACACAATTGGAATCTGAAGCAAGGAACTAAATAGCTCGACATGCCTTTACTGTATCAGGGTATATCACTCAAGTGCTTTCCACAATCACCAATCCAATACCTAGTACTCCGCCAGTATTATGAGTTCTTCACACACTAATTGTGAGTCGGCAACCAGCTCAGAATCATAACCCTCAGTCTCACTGAAGACCGCTTCCTAGGTACCAGATGAACCATTGCCCGTTTCTGTCAATAGCCAGTTCGGTGGTTGTAATGCCTGGATCGCAAGCGCTCACTACTGTATTCGGGTTACAAAACACGAGCCTCCAGCTTGCCTGCATTGCCGCTGATCCACAAGCAGAGCTAACGGAGTGCGCAAGTTGATGGTCGGCAAGGAGTGCTTCAGTGGAGATATCGGCCTGGGTAAACGATCCGTTAACCTTACTGCCAAAATTCTGCCCGAACAACTGCGCAAACCCGTCCCTTGGCATGTCAAGCAATGTGCGATCAAAGTAGCGTATGAAGCTTGGGTTCCTAGCCATGAGGTCGGCGTCCACTGAGTTCTCCAGTGTGGCCGCTTCACCAGGTGTCAAGGTTGCAGATCGATCGACGTTGACAGTAGAAGGGCACCCGGCGACACCCAAATAGGCGGCAGCCTTGGCGGCGGGCACAGGATTGGGGTAGGTGCCGTTGGCAGGGAGACGAGCGATCGCGGTCACAATCGCCAGCTCGTTGGGCGACAGTTTGGTGCCAGGTGCGTCAGCCTTGGTGGTTGTAGTTCCCCGGCTCCCAGCTCCTGATTTGTTCGCTGGCTGACCACAAGCGGCGAGCATCAGGGTCGGCGTGAGCAGCACCAAGTTTAGATACCTCCGTCGCATGACGACACCCACCTCTCAGCCTCCGGATGTGGGGCTTAGGGGGCTTAGGGTGTCCTCGGTCCAGGTCTTTCCACTATTGGTAGTCGCCTGCTGATAAGAGTTGTAGTAGCAGCCGGTCTTGAACCCTGTACAGCCGTAGTTGACTGTCGTGGCGACGGCCTTGGTTGGTGAGACCAATTCGGCGGAAGCTACCTCTTTGGCGAGCGTCGGAGCAAAGACCGTCGTCCATGATACTCCGTCATTGGATGACTCCATTATTTCGTGTGGAGCGTTCAAGAACCAGATATCCGGACCATTGGCCGCCACGATCAGGCTGCCGACGCCCCTCTGTGAGCTAAGAGCCTTGAATGATGCACCGCCATCGGTACTCTCGTACAAAGTGGTCTTTGCGTTCGTGCCAACTCCGAGTGCGATAGGGACATAGATCTGGGTGCCAAATGCAACCGGCGTACCAACGGTGTTGTTCGGACTCGGATTAAATCCCGGTATCGCAGCCGGCTCCCAGTTCTTTCCGCTATTAGCTGTGAACCAAACACCCTGGAAACTATTGCCACCCGTTATGACCCCCGTACTGGAAGAAAGCATGGCGGCCTGATAAGTGCCATAGCTGGTCGGTAAGTGTACCTGGACGAAAGCCAGTCCTCCATTGTCGGAGACAAACAGTACCGGTACACTACCAGTTTGGGCTCCACCTTCATTGATCGCGATTGAGGTTACATCAGTTCCGTAATTCTCTCCAAGGTTGACCTTGTTAGAGTCATATCTTGGGCCGAGTACTACTCCAACCGGCCATCGAATAGGCAAGGATTCATGCGTCCATAGAGAACTCGTATTGGATGCTCGAAAGACCTTGACATTGGCCCCTGAACTCTCCACTGCCAGAACCGAACCCTTTCCAGTGACGGTCACCGAACTTCCACCAACTTGGACCCCGGGTGGCATCGCCTTCGTCGTCCAGGCGAGACCACCGTTAATGGATACTGCTACTTCCTTGGCGAGTAGGCGCCACGCTGGCTCCAAGACTTGACGAGGATTGCTGGTCCATGGTGTTGCAGATACCGATTTAGAGGAAATCGTTGCCTTCGCCGTGCTCGAGCCGCATGCAGCAAGCAGCAACGCCGCTGCCACCGCTATACCGAGACTCGTTGCAGCTTGCCGCCGTGGCGCAGCCTTGGAGTTCATCTCGCACTAACCTCCAATGAACCAGCAGGTCCACGACCGTACACCGTACTGTCATCAACCAGCCACATCCACAGTGTAGACCGACAGCCCCTACCTAAGTGCTCGCGACTACTATTCAGCTATTTTTGAATTTAGTGAGTTGACAAATCAACCAATTGATGCCCAATATTGCAGTGGCTAATGTTTGTTGATCTGGATCTGGATTGGACAACACGCAAAAGCTGACTCTCCTTCATTGACGTCATCACTCCACACCTGCGCAACCAGAAGAACCAGATATAACAGAATACGCAGCCCTATTACGTAGAAATACTTGAGAGATATTGCAGCGCTAGCTGCCCAGTACTTCGGTCACCCATCTCGACCCATGACACACATATGAGAACTTACCTGCCTCGATCGTCAACCACTCCCTCAGCTCAACACGATAAATGCCTTAATACCTCGTATACATTCACACCACAGGTCAGGTCAGACGCCTTCTCAACGTTCTCAACATGTAGCGAAGTGAGACACTTCCTTCGACGAGCTGTGATGTCTACGACGGTCCACTCCTGGTCCGCAACGGACGACGGTCCTGCCCACATCTGGTGTGCCAGTGTAGCGCCTGAATCTCCGCACGAACCCTTGACTGGTTTCCTCCAACCTCATCGGATAAGTAAACTGCTCACTCAACGCTGTCAAGCAGCTTCTAACTCCACGGCAAACAGGCGCACAGCCCATCCCTACTGATCAAGCATGGCCGCAAAACGATATTTCCTCACTCCAAGTCGAACAGCCTTGCGCTCAATATGCTCATCCTGACTCTATAACCCCCTTCGCCACCCATCCGCAGACGTGTCGAGAAGGTATACGATTACCACCTGCAGATCAAGTAGGTCAAAACGACCTGCCTTGTTCGTCGAAGTCACCCAACGAATCGACATCGCCCACAGGGTATCTTCTCACGGTCCAGTGATCCCAACACTGCTACACTGCGTCCATGATGTTCCTGAGCGAGATGAACGATCTACTTACGGTAAAATAAGACCAAGTCAAGCAATCCGATACTCTTTAGCGCAATATTTCCCTGCGCAATACTCCGGCCTTCCAGGCTATCCTACCCCTCTTTCTGTCCCGACTGACAAGTCGTTATCGAGCGTTTCGGGAACTCAAACGAGATCCCAGCAAGACATCGCACGGAACCTGTGGGCACATATAGAGCGAACCTCTCGTAGAGGAAAGTCTCAGCTAGCAACTTACACCAATGACTTATAAGTCTTGATCACCTTGCCACGCAGATCGCCTGGCCTGTTCGCAGAGGACAGCCAATCAAATACACAACGACGCTTCCACTACAGATATCCTAACAGACCGCTCGGCGAAAGCCTTCTGGCGCCATTGAACTATGCACGCAAACGTACGGCCAAAGCTAATCCTCGCCCGAGCCATCAGACCACTCAATATTGTGGAAACTGAAATGCCTGAATTTCTTCGAGTGCGGCCACAACACCCGAGACGCCCGCTTCAAAACTTCTCTTACCAGCCTCTGGAGACGCAGAAGTTGGATCTCCAATCACACCATTCGAGGACAGATCGGCAGCGGTCCAGCCAAAGGTAACCGGACCACCGAACCCAATCTTTGAATACCGACTCAACCAGTCAGGAATGCTTCGCTCCAGACGGTCAATATGAACAAGATCTGGCTTAAGGTACAACATCATGGAAGTCTCAGCCACTCCGCCATGAATTGCGAATCCACCTTCGCAATCGTTGGATACCACACTTACCTGATCGACCGGAAGATGAGGATGCACAAGGAACGTCATCAGACCATAACGTACCCGAAGTTCCCTCGACGCCACCCGCAATAAGGCGCTATTGCCTCCATGGCCATTGAGGAAGACCAGCTTTTCTACTCCCGCGCGAGCCAACGACGCTCCGAGATCGTCCAGGACCGCAAGAAGCGTCGTTGGGCTCAAGCTGATGGTTCCGGAAGCGTGCAGGTGCTCACTCGAAAGCCCGTAGGAGATTATAGGCAACAGAATCGATGCGGTTGGCGTTTCTCTAATCGCCTGTAGCGCCACTTCTTGTGCGATAAGAGAATCGGTCACCAGTGGAAGGTGCGGGCCATGCTGCTCTATACTACCGATGGGTTGAAGCACGAGGCTTGAGCCCGCCACCTCCTCAAGGTCGATACTCGAATAACTTGACCAAAGTCTCATGTCGGGACCCTAGGCGCCCTCTATTTCGAGCACGTATACGCCTGATTACAAAATTGGTTGACCAACAGATACTACTCGGGCGAGCCTACCTTAGACCGCAATCCCGACACGACTTTCCCTTGAGCGCCAGCCCAATTCTATAATCCCCTACTGAACGGATACCTACAGCATGAGGAACCGACCTCCTATGTAGGGCCTCTCGACTATCGCTAGAACGAATGCAGCCCTAGCGACCAAATTGCTAGTCAACCAATATTCATACAACAGAAACTTATTTGAAATAACCGCATCTTACAATTTCCATCCATGGAGCACCAGCACGCACGAGAGACCTTCCGGTATCCCCATAGTTCGAAAGGTCAATAATGCCGTCATATCTTCAAGAGCAGTGGTACGTCTGCTCCTGGTCCCACAGCCTCACCGACCAGCCAATCGGAACAAACCTGCTCAATGAGCGAGTTGTCCTCTGGCGTGATGGTACCGGTCGGGCCCGGGCCGCAGTTGATCAGTGTCCTCACCGCGGCACCCAACTCTCGCTGGGGAGCGTAGACGAATCAGGCTGCATAACCTGTCCCTATCACGGGTGGAGATTTGATTCCTCCGGCCGTTGTATAGAGGTTCCTCAAAATTCACCTGAAACCGCTATACCACGCAAGGCAGCGTTGACGTCCATCGCATGCGAGGAACGTTATGGGATGATCTGGCTTTGCCTCGGCGAACCTCATTTTTCGATTCCTAGCTTCCCCGAGTGGACCAATCCGCGTTTTCACCACGTCAGCTGTTCGCCGTACACATGGGAATGTAGCGCCGAGAGAATGCTCGAAAACTTCACCGACTTCGGTCATCTCGGATATCTACACGATGGTCTGCTTGGGCGGCGAGATGATCTCATCGTGCCGGAACACCAGGTCACATCGGAGGCTAACCAGCTTCGCTACCAGATGACCATGGTAGTACCGAACGCAGGCGAAAGCCTACCCGTTGCCAACTTTCGCGGCGAAAGCGGACTCCAAACTAACACCTATGTCGTAGATCTTCCCTACACGATCCACCTCCAAAGCTACTACCATGACACGCAATCTAGCCGCGTATTGTTTTTCTCAATACAACCGCATTCCGATGGGCGTGCAACTGGGTACTGCTACCAGTCCCGAGATTTTGACCTCGAGGCCGA
The DNA here is from genome assembly GCA_021806545.1 of Actinomycetes bacterium. Classification (GTDB taxonomy): domain Bacteria; phylum Actinomycetota; class Acidimicrobiia; order Acidimicrobiales; family Acidimicrobiaceae; genus Ferrimicrobium. The sequence continues at coordinate 7,202 of JAJZXI010000012.1, forward strand.
CGACTCTCCATTTGTGGAGTTCCAGGAGCTACTGGCCGCACAAGATCAACCAATTGTCGAGAGCCAACGGCCTGTCGCAGCGCCGCTCGATCTAACGAGCGAACTGCATCTCGGATTTGATCGTGTTGCAATCGCCTACCGAAGGGCTATGAAACGTCTCATGGAGACAGCATCTTCAACTCCAACCCGCGTCAATCACAAAGAGGAAGTCACATGTATGTAACCCAGCTCTCCGCCCTGCGCAACTATTGGTATGTGATCGCCCGCTCCGGAGACTCCACGCCGAAGTCTGTCCGCCTCTTTGGTCAGGACTACGTCTTGTGGCAAAGTGAAGGTGGTGAACCGGTGCTGACACAGCCCTTCTGTCCACACCGCGGCGCCGACCTGGCAACAGCAGCGATCGTCGTAGACAAGCTCATTTGTCCCTATCACGGGTGGCAGTTCGATATCAACGGGCGTTGTACAGCGATTCCACAACTCGACCCTGGTCTGCCGATTCCACCAAAGGCCAAACTAGCAACTTGGCCGGTCATCGAGAAATATGGCCTCTACTGGACCTGCGTCGGCAGGCCAGCCGTTCCAGGTCCACCGGCATGGTTGGAGGCCGATGAACTCCAGTGGGAAATCCACGTCGACTTCTTCGAACCCTGGAATGCTAGCGCTTTTCGAATCATCGACAACAATCTTGACCAGTCGCATCCGGCCTTCGTGCACCAAAACACCTTTGGGAACCCCAACGCGCCACTCGTACCTAAGTACGAGTTGCACCGAACTACCATGGGTTTTCGCTCAAGGATCCCACAGCAAGTGGGTGGAGTTGGGCCGCAGATGGGAATCGTGGATGAGGATCGGTCTTTCTCCCGCATCCAGGAGGCCGAGCTGCTAGGACCACTACACACAAGGATTCGTTTGGAGTACGGCGGAAGCCCTCCGGATTACTGCTTCTACAGCACGGCCACACCAGTCGACGATACGCACTCCATTTACATACGCTGTTCAGCTCTTGCAGGTGATTCAACAAGCCAGCCCTACGAACTCTTCCATAGCTACAGCCGCCGAGTTGTAGACGAAGATCGGCTTGTCCTGGAGGCCACCAATGCCGACTTCCCCATCGACATTAAGAGCGAGGTGCACCTGCGTTGTGATCTCACTACATTGGAGTACCGTAAAGTCCTCGCTCGCATCGACCGAACCGACGTAGGCCAAGCCTCCACAAAGCTTGGAGATGCACCAGGTGACCTGCGCCAGACAAGCCCCTAACCTCTCACAGCCAGCGATCTCAGTAGTCGCCTGACTCAATATCGCTTTTGGCCTGCACAAGACCTCATTGCGAACCAACTCCTCGGCAAGCCAACGGAGTCTCCGCAAACGTAAAGTCACCCAACCGGTACCCGTCCCAGATCCGGCATGGTGTAAATCCACGACGCTACAACTCGTAGCTCCTAATCGCCAACAAGATGCCGCCCGTATCAGACGGCGACATTAGGCTTTCACGCACTACATCCAACCCGATTACTGCATCACCACCTGACGAACACATCGCTATTACACACAGTCTCTACCAATTGTGCGCATAGCTCCCGGGCCGACCTGTCCAATAACGTCCCATCACAACCGAACTTCGAATCGGCCTGATTTACGTAAATTTCCGGCCGATCAAGTACCTTAGCCCCAGTCGCATGAAGAACCTGTCGTAGTTGAGCCTGCGCCCGAACAGTTCCATAGAGACCGGGCGCTGCTCCAACCAATGCAACCAACCTCCCGGCAAGCACACTCTGTCCTCTAGGCCGTGAAAGCAGGTCAAGGGCATTCTTCATAGAGGCAGAAAACGAATAATTATGCTCAGGACTGGCCAGGATCACAGCATCCGCGCGCCCAACCTTGTATCTCAGCTCTGCTAGGTATGCAGGAACATTTTCGTCCTCACTTACCTGATCATAAAGCGGCAGTACTGAAAGATTATCAACGACCTCGAACTCGATATCCTTCGGGAAAAACTCTGATAGAGAACGCAAGAGTGCGGTATTCAACGACCCATCCCGTGCACTTCCCGATATGCCCAACACATACATAATGCCACTCCAAACAACAAAACTCCAGATGCGCCCTAAGGACCACTCACTCTGATACTGGACCGCGCACCAGACTTGCTCGTCTCAATTCATAGCTCGTAGATTTCAACCCGACCAAACTCAACCATTATCAAGTCAAACCAGATCCCAATACAAAGCAAATCTTACACCAAAACAATAACCCCACAACCAACACGCTCTCACTACACCAAGCCTCGTAACTACTACGTTGCCAAGGGTCATCAATCTATTGCTAACATCCTGTGTCAACCACTGGTGTGTCAGCTACTGATCCAATCCATCACGTCGTTGCCAAGAAAGCGCCACTCTCATACACAACCTGCAATCCACCATTTGAACTGCCCTAGAACACTTCATTGTTTGTACGGCAATTCAGGCCATAGTTAATCACATCGCACGACATGAAAACATCTCATAATCAACCTCGTCAAAGGTGGTAGGCACTCCCGACTCGATCAAGGCCGCAAAACCATCATCGGGGCTCATAGTAGTGATAGCGTAGAGCTTGTACTCTCTCCTATTGACAATTCGATGTTGCGACATAGGCGGTAACACAAGGAACCCACCTGCAGAAACCTCAATCTCATCGCCATCACAGATGGCTGTACCACTTCCATGAAGGAAAAAGAAACTTTCGAATGAGCGAGGATGGCTATTCAATGGTTGTGCACCGCCCGGATCCCATACTTCAAAGACTACCGACGTATCGTGCTCTAATGTCGGAAATTTCAGAACAGCAAGCTTCACCGAATCGTCCGCTGAAATCCGAAAGGGGTGCAACAACCGTACGTCAACATAACTCGGCTCCCTCATACACGACCTCCAGCACCAAACTTAGCATTAATTGCCTCTATAATTGACACACCGCATGCGACAAAGCCGAAACATTGAACAACATTATAGTATGTCGCCTCCGAACAAAACGAGGGTGACGTCGTGGCACTACAGTCACGAAGCAGGATCACATCATATCCAAGACTCGCGGCATCGATCAACGTGGAATACACACACTGATCGACATTCACTCCAGCGAACAAGACCGTTGTTACGTGCAGGTTGCGTAGAATACCATCGAGTTCAGTATCGTGAAACCCACTCATACGATACTTGTCAACTCGGATGTCATTGTCGGCTCGGACCAATTCGTCCACCGGGGCCGCCGACCAACTTCCACGCTGTAAGACCGCCGATCCCGAATGCGGTAGCGGGTCTCCTATCCCCGTGCTCTCCCCATCTGGATTGTATACGTGGAGCACGCCCGGAGGAAGATTAGCCCGATCAGCTCGATTACCCCAGTTCAACCAAATGATGGGCACCTCCATAGTTCGAAGGGCTGTAGTTACTCGATTGATCTTTGGTACTAGACCTGAGGGTTCGCGAACATCGACCCCGATATGGTCCAACCAGCCACCAAGGCTACAAAAATCATTCTGCATATCGACTACGATCAGGGCAGCTGCGGACAAATCCAACTCAACCACCTGCGAGTCGGTCCCTACTTCCACAACGCGGGCAATCCGCGAATCGCGAACTAACGAGACTCGCTCCGCGCTCACCTCCCAAGTATTGCCCGACCACCCAAGGCGCGACATCTTCTCCTCCCGATGAATCAATATTCCGATTCGATTGTGCGGTCGTTCTTCAGCGCAACCACTCAATCAACGTGACATCGAGCAAATTCGATCAACCGCTCGTCGTCTCCCGCTCGACCCAGAAACGCCACACCCACTGGCAATCCGTCAACCTCTGCCAGTGGTAGCACGAGTTGAGGAACACCACCGAGACTCGCTGGGGAGTTCAACGCGAAATTTGCAGTACGCACCCTTTCCTTCTCGTCGTCGTCAAGGTCCAGAAGCGGCGCAGGACCGCCCGTTGCCGGGAAAACTAGTATCGCGTCCTCACCCAGAAGCGCTGTGATCACAGCTTCTAGTCTGCGTCGTTGGCCAGCGAAGGTGGCATCCTCCACGCGCGGGGCCGTCTTAGCCATCGCAAAGCGTGCCGCAACCCCCGGCCCAAAGTTCGGTCGTCGCCCGCTAATCCAATCTCCGTGCGTTTGCCACACCTCTGACAGTTGGCGAGCCCGAAAAGCGTCCCTGCAAGCATCCACTGCTGCAGGGCCAAGCAGTTCGCCGTGCTCCAACATCAGTCCTCTCTGCTTGGCGAAACGGTACACTGCCTCTAGCACTGCGTCAGAGACTCGAGAGTCTGCCTTACCGAACAGATCAAGGCTCAAAATCAGTCGCTTCACACTGGTCGAGCCCTCTCCTTCTTCTTGCCGCGGGGCCAATAGTGCCGTCAGAGCTCCAGATAACACACGAATCGAGTCCGCGAAGATACCGACGGTATCAAAGCTGGGGGCCAACGGAACGGTACCAGCCAGCGAGATCCTGCCAAACGTCGGCCGAAAACCAATGATGCCGCAATACGACGCCGGGACCCGAGTGGAACCTGCTGTGTCTGTGCCCAGAGCCAATGGCACGGTGCCGGTAGCCACGGCTACCGCAGAGCCGGCCGAGGAGCCGCCGGGAATCCGCCCGGGAGCCCTCGGGTTACAAGGTGTACCATAATGAACGTTGGTGCCCGCCAAGCTAAAAGCAAGTTCATCCGTGATAGTCTTCCCCCAGAGATCCGCGCCAGCCCCGAGCAATCCCGCCACAGCTGACGAATGGTAGACCGCCGGCTGAGCCTCTTGTAGCCACTCAGGCGACCCAGCCCCAGTCCTCTCGCCAGCGACATCAAAAAGATCCTTGGCGGCAAAGGTGACACCCTTAAGCGGGCCATCACCGGCGCCATGCTCAAGCAGCGTGGGCCCAACAATGAAGCCAGTCCCCAGATCGGCACGATGGCCTCTCGGGAGCAGCCTCGGCTTCACGCTGAGCACCCGTCGGCAGCCCAGTCATGAATCGCCCTAAGACGACCGTGCATCTCCGTAGCGACCTCGGCGTCCGAAAGCCTAACCGATACACCTTCCTTGCTCACGCACCGACCTCCAATCCAAACCTGCTTAAGATTTCGCAAGCCACACGCGAGTACGTACGTAGCAATGGGATTCCACACCGGGCCCGTATCAGGTGTACTCGGATCCACAATGACGAAATCCGCAAACTTGCCAGGAGCCAAACTTCCAACTCGATCATCAAGTCCTAAAACCTCGGCGGATCCCAGTGTATGCAATCGAAGTATCTCCTTCACACTGAGTACCTCCGGATCTCGATACCAAGCTCGTTGCGTGTAGAGGCCAATACGCATGTTCTGCCAGGGATCCGAAATATCCGTGCATGACTGGTCGTCAAGACCGATCCCTACACGCAAGCCAGCCCTCCGATAACCTGGAATATCCGCTACCCCTGACCCCAATCGCCCATTCGAAGTCGGCTGCCATGACATCGCACATCCAGCCTCGGCCGCTACCTCGACAATCTCGGGAGTTGTATGGATAAAGTGACCAAAAATCAACCCCCTTCCAAGCGTCCCAGCATCGCGATACCACCAAAACCGCTCCTGCTGTTGATCGATCGAATATGGCGTCTCCAATAGGTGAGGCTGATTGATAATCTGATACCGCTCCATCAACAATGTTTCCAACTCCGCACTTGCACGCGACGCCGCCCACTGAATCCCTCCAGAAATCGCCATGCCAAGAAATGTATCTAACTTCTCATAGCGTTCCGCAAAGGTGACCGTCTCCGTGAACCGATCAACAATTTCTTCGATTGTACCTGTCGAGTCATCAAGCATAATGCTATTAACGAATCGAATCCCCGCGTCAACTTTTGCCCTAATCTGTGCTTCCGCAAAACCGGCCGGTCTGAGCAGTCCCCCATACGTCCCATCGCCGCCTGATAGTGCATGAAACGGCAAACGGCTTGACGTGAAATCATAAGCTGTTGTGATCCCATTATTAATGAAATCGAGTGCACCATGCAACGTACACCAGTAGATATCGTCACTTGAGGCGTACTGAGTGTATCTCGTCATGGCCTCAATCCACCCATATAACGAACACTCAATACCTAGGCCACGAGAACCGCTTGTAAACAAATGACTATGCGACGAGACAAACCCCGGAGCCACAAACGCACCGTGCGCGTCTACAACCTCCCCGCCAGCCGGAGCATCACCAGTCCCGAGGGCAATAATCACACCGTCGCTACCAGCGCTCAGCCAACCATTGACCACCTCCGGCATAGACGGATCCATAGGCAATATCATGCCATTGACAACCACTACAGCCGGAACTCTAGCACTCATCCCGAACCCCATTCATTCTCACCCTGTGGTTCCTGCAAGAATCCTTGACAAGCATCACATGCGACCTACCCCGGCAGCTTCACACTGGGATCTATAAAGCGATTCGTCGCTACATCCGATGCGCTAACCCCTGGAAGATAATTCGTCGAACCCTGTTTAGCATATATCGGAACCAGCGTAGAGATGTTCGCCTGAATTCTCGAAAGGTTCAAACCCCCAATAGGCCCCTTGCCTCCTTGTGAGTTCCCGACCAGATCGTATTTCAGCATCGTCCGTACAGCCGCCTTGCTATACGCCAGGGATGTAGACCAATAACTTGCACCGAACCCACCACTATTGAATTTGTTCAAAACCTTGTTGACGACGCTTGGATGCTGGATGTAATCTACTGCTGCCTGCTGTATCATTGGGACCAACTTCGTGAGACACGCTGACATAGCCGGCAATCGATTCTTTGCCACCTCAACGACCTCATCATAGTCATTCAAACCATAGTGTGAAATAAAGCTAAAGTGCACAGGCTTATTCCATGCGGGAGTATTGTGCTGAAGATTGTAGACTTCCGAAGTAGCATATCCTTGTTGGATGATCATACCGTTACCTGTAGCAAACTTAGCAAGATCCCCAGCATAACCACCTATGAATGCACTCTCAGGCACTCCTTTAGAGATCAGGAACTGCACATACGCAGTCTGGAGAGACGCTACATAAAAATGCGCTCCCTTTTTTGCAGCAGCGATTAGAGAATGTATCGTGCTTAAATTTGGAAACGTCTTTGGATCCGATATGAACACGAGCGGGTCATGTTCCTGTAACGCTACAACTCCTACAGCCGGGAATTTCTTCGACAGCTGGATCACCGTATCCAGGCTACCCATACCAAGGTCAGGCGTGACGCGTATCACCGGATTTCCTGCATAAAGTGCCGTAGGCTCCGGCAAATAGTTGTCTCCTGGCCCGCCAGCAATAATCTCCATCTTGATACCGGTGGACCCCAGTGGACCCGTATAGGTATACTGCGCCATCTTCCCCCCTGCACCGATCAGTTCCCAAAGAGCACCATGATCAGGCTCCGGTAGCCAATTCGTCTGCACAATAAGTGGGTTCGGACATACTTTGGAAAGATTCGTCGTGAAATGGGTCGCCTGGAACGACCTCGCTGATACCACAGGAGTGGTCGAACTCGCCGATGTCGCCGAAGAAGTCCCACAAGCGGCAAGCAGACTACCGCCGACAACTCCAAAGGCAACCATGGTGAAACTACAGCGCATAAATCGGGATCTCAAAGCACCCTTCTGATGGCCATTCCTGCGCATACCAACTCCTTTCTCTGGTGCCCAACAACCCACTCTCAGCGTCCCACCTGGGCCGACTCGTGCCATGAGCGGAGCACGCGACTGCTCGTCCAAGTGAAGATGGAATAGAATGCGATTCCGAGCAAGGACGAAAGAATCAAAGCGCCATACAGTCGGTTGTACTCAACTTGATCTAGGTACTGCAAAAGACGCATACCCAGGCCAGGGACTCCCGCTTGGAAAAATTCCTCGCCAACGATCGCACCGATTACAGCCAGTCCAGCTGCGATTCGAAAGCTCGTAAAAAGCTGTGGCAACGCACTGGGAAACGCCAACCTCCAAAACCGAGTCCACCAACTCGTCCGCTGCAATCGAAACAGGTCCTCGAGTCCCGCATCGACTGAACGGAGTCCAAGCAGGAAGTTGGCTGGTATTGGAAAGAAGGCAATTAGGACAACCACAATGCCTTTCGCGACATAGCTATAGCCAAGAATGACTGCGATGAGTGGCGCGACCGCAAGAACAGGCACTGCCTGCAGCGCGACAAGATACGGAAATCCTGCGCGTTCCAGCCAACTGAACCGATACATGACAGCGGCGACAAGCATTCCGGCAAGCATTGCAACGATCAAGCCGCCTAGGGCCAACCCTGCGGTTCGGAGGAAGGATGGAAGTATCTGGCTATAGGCATCCCGTGCGAGCAGCCCATGTATCAGGACACTCTGAGGTGGGGGAAGGAGAAATTTCCGGCTGCCCGCGAGCGAGGCCGAGATGAGTTCCCAGACGCCGAGGATGACGAAGAAAAACGCAACCGGAGGCACCAAGGCGCGCCGTCGTCGAGAGGTCCTAACCACCGGTACCGTCGACCGGGATCGAACTGCCCTTGAAACAAGTGGATTTGCAAGCTGCATTACGCAATCGCCTCTCGAAGATCGGAAGATATTTGACCAGCGACGCGCGAAAACTCCGCAGAGAACCGCACTTCAGGGGTTCGAGGATAAGAAAATGGAACCACATGTTCGGCGACAATCCGGCCCGGACGCGAGGACATCACTACTACTCGAGTTGCGAGGTAAACCGCCTCGTAAATCGAGTGGGTCACAAACAACGCAGCGAAGCGCTTCGACTGGAACACGGAAAGCAACTCGTCGTTGAGCCGTTCACGAGTGATCTCATCGAGAGCCCCAAAGGGTTCGTCGAAGAGGAATACTCTTGGATCGATGGTGAGCGAGCGAGCCAGTGAGACCCTCATTCGCATGCCACCAGAGAGCCGACGTGGGTGATGTCGTTCAAAGCCTGTCAGTCCGACAAGCTCGATAGCGCTCCGGGCGAGCTCGTTACGCTCCTCCTTGGGGATTCGACGAAGTTGGGCAAGGAGCTCGACATTCTGTTGAACATTGCGCCAAGGCAGCAGTGTCGAGTCCTGAAATACGTAGCCAAGGTGACTGAGATCTACCTGCACCGAGCCTCGCGTGGGAGCTATCAAACCAGAAGCGCATCGCAACAAGCTCGACTTCCCACATCCCGAAGGTCCCACGATCGCTACGAATTCGCCTGACGCGACATCGAGGCTGATGTCGCGCACGGCAACGGTTCCATCTGGATAGGTCAAATCAACCTGACTGAATCGGAGCGCAGGCACCACCGGAGCAGTATCCTGACTAGTAGCAGTCGATAGCGCCAAAGATGGAGCCTGCATCACTTGGTCACCTCAGTTTTCAATCCGGCGCTCGCGGAACGTGGATCTAGACGAACACCGATCCTCGGCAAAACATCCTCGGCAACCAGATGAAGCTGCTCGTTCATCTGTTCACGGGTAAGTCCAGGCAGATCAGGAAAACAAACGAGGTGTTGCAGCGAAAGTACCTCGCACCAGCGCCCCAGTTGATCCGCCACCTCTTCAACCGAACCAATCGCCATAGCGCCGCACGCCACTGACTCCTCCAGGGAAGGTCGAAAGTCGAACGGAACTCCGGTGCGGAAGCGAGAAAAGCGTCCGTATGGACTCAAAAACTTTACGAACTCATCATGACCCGGACGTCCATGAGCGCGCGCCTCGGCGCTAGTTCGCCCTACGTGTATCGGTAGCTGCAGACACCGTCTTTCACCGGCTCCGATCGTGCTACCAGCCTCTTGAGCTACCAAGGCGAACTGATCCCAACTCTCCCTTATCGCATCGAAGGGGGCCATCGCAAACACACCCGTAAATCCCTGCGATGCGACATAGCGCAACGTAGCAGGCGACCCAACCGGTTGGAAGATCTCAACAGGCTGATGTATCGGCCTTGGGATCAGGGTGAGCTCGGTTACCGTTTCGCCTCTATCAGGAATTCCCGGCGGTGGAAAGGCAAAATATTTACCGGAATAACTGAATCTCTCGGAGACCCAAGCTAACCGTATTACATCCATAGCTTCTTCAAATAACTCACGATTGATACGGTCCGCTTCACGCGACATTGCATTATCCCCACTTGCCACAACTGCACCAAGCGTCTGAGACTCGCGGGGGACCGTTCCTCGTCCAACGCCAAATACCATGCGCCCTCCGGTCAATATATCTGCCATAGCGAAGTCCTCCGCCAGGCGCAACGGGTGCCACTGAGGTACTATATTAAACATCTGGCCAAAGCGCAACCGCTTGGTTAATCCAGCCAGATGCAGTCCGAAGAGAATGAGGTTTGGTGTGACCTCATACCCCTCATACTGAAAGTGGTGCTCTGTCAGCCACATCGTATCAAAACCTAAGGTGTCCGCGAGAGTCGCCCAGACTACGAGATTCTCATAGCCGGCGACAACATCATCAATTGAAGCCCGCCGGTCGGTTGGTAACGGTAATCCAGCCCCTGGATCTGGAAAGGGAACAGATCCATAGAAGTGAACATCAACTCTCATGAGTAGATAGTCTGATCCACTCAGATTACAGGCGTGTCTTGACAACATTGCGATTGTGTAAATCGGCGGCACACGAGGGTACGACCACTCGCAACGCCATACAAGAACGGTTAACAGAGCATTCAAAAAGCCTATACATCCTGGCAACATGTGCGTCGTAGATTCTTCCAATGGAAGAGCATCATCTAGCTAACAATATCAATATCGCCATCTCCAAACCCGGGGCCGTGGAGCGAATCCGGACAGACAGTAACGGTGGGTCTCATCCACGACCCGAACACATTCGAGGTTCTCACTCGGCCATTATCGAAGCCCTCTCTGACGTTTAGCAGGAAACCATGCAAAAGATCATCGATCAAGCGATCAATAACAGATGACCACCTGGGCTGTGGGAACTACTGAGAGGCTCTTAATTCATGCAACTCCTGGCATCACCGAACTGGAACCATCTATGGACTTCGCGGCGCACATCGACCTTAGAGGCGATTCGTCTGCTACGAACAGGCGATGCGCCAGACCGCAGCGGACCACATGCGAGCCTCTCAAGCCAAACCATGGTTGTCTTCTGGCCCCTCTCGACAGCGCCGACAAGCTACTCGTGATTCTGTGCTGTCAGTGGTGTCGGACTAAGCAAGATCTTCAAGCAGTCAGCACCCAACAAGAGTTGGCAATCCCACGCAGCCCAGCCCTCGCCGCAAGGACCAGTGCCATGCGTACTCCGGAGCAATGCACCCCCAGAGGAGATCAACGGCAATACGCCTCGCTCATGGCGCCTATTTCCGTGTCCGCAAAATCCAAAGCAAGAACCATGCCCAGTGTCCTGTCCTGGCCTGTTTGGGGTGAACCGCTGAGGAAGCCATCGGCCACAGGCTACCCCTGGCAAATCAGCGAAGTCTCTGAGAAGAGGCAGCTACCCAGATGCCGAACAATAAGATCAGTCCCGCAGATCAAATCATCCGAAGCGGTTGACACATTCAAACCAGCACCAATTCTCAACGTCACCTCGCTCACAATCTACGCACCGAACCTCCAGATCACTCACCGAGCAGCCCCAGCCAGCCATATCAGCACCCGCCGCGATGCCAAGAGTGGCAAAAGGTACGAGGCCAAACTTGTCTTCGAATCCCGGATTTACCCCCTTGCGAAAACTGTCGAACCCATGAGCAGCCCGGCTCTCAAGTATCACAGACAATCCATAACACCAAACCTAAGGTCTATCAGCGATCGAGTCATCGAAAACATGCAATATCCGAGTTTCTGGCTCGACGCCTTCTGGTACCTACCTACCCTCGCCTCACGTGCCTCGAAGGCCGTCAACCCACTTGACGCCAAGAAAACAACTTCGACTGGTGCACCACACAGGTGCCCCGACAAGTTCATCGCCCACCGGCCACCAATATGTATTCGCCAACACTTCCGAGCGCAGTCGATCTCTGCGTCTCCAACCACTCCTCACAGATCTGCGTGGCTCTGTTGACTACCATGAGTGCTCCCGCAGAAGTGGCGCACCACCGACTAATCCTCAGAGGTGGTAACCTAGCTGACGGTTCGCGCTGTGACATCGCGATCGAGCAAGATACGGGCCTCATTGTCGAGGTTGGAGGACTCACCATCAACGTCAACGACACTGTCGAGTCTTGTGAAGGCATGATGATTCTTCCGGCACCCGTTGAACCCCATGCACACCTAGACAAGGCGCTACTCGCAAACCGGTCCGACGTTCCCATTAATCAAAGCGGTGATCTCATCAGCGCGATCTCTATCACCAACTCGGTCACCTTCGATCCCCTCGACACCAACAACCGAGCGCGTGCAGCCCTTCTCACGCTTGTCCGCAACGGAGCCACCACCGTCAGAACACATGTCGACGTTCGAGAGCCTATCGGAATTCGCTCTCTCGAAGTGTTATTGTCCCTGGCAAACGAGTTCCGCAGCTCAGGATTAGCGGACATCCAGATTACCTGTCTTCTCGGTTCCCAGGTAACTGGCTCACTTGGACACGCAAATCGTCGCCTATTGGAATCGGCATTGGCGGCCGGCGCGAACGTCGTTGGAGGGTGCCCATACCTCGACTCAAATCCATACGCAGCAACCGAACTACTCCTTCGTGCCGCTCAAGAGGCTGGAATCCCTTGTGACTTTCATACCGACGAGACACTAGACCCGTCCGTGCTTACCGTAATCGACCTTATCAAGGCAGTCGAACGGTTGCACTTCGATCAAGGCGTGTCAGCGAGTCATTGTGTCAGTCTCGGCGTGCAGTCAGAGCAGGTACAACGATCAGTGGCAGATCGGCTCGCAGAGCTCAAGATCTCCGTCATCACGCTTCCACAGACCAACCTTTCGCTCCAGTCCCGTCGCATCGCCTCAGCCCCTCCGCGTGCCATGGCCCCCACCGCACACTTGGCGTCCGTTGGTGTAAATGTAGCCGCAGGTGCAGACAATGTTCGGGATCCGTTCTGTCCCATCGGACGACTGGATCCCGTTGAGACAGCCTCGCTCATGGTGCTGGCAGCCCACCGAGATCCCCAACAGGCATGGGAGCACTGCAGTACAAACGCCCGTATCGCGATAGGAGCGCCGGAGATACGAATCCAGCCAGGATATCCTGCAGAACTGGTTGCAATCAAGGGAACCTCTCTCACCGACGTCATTGCATCAGGTTCCCAGGAGCGCATCGTAATCCATAATGGCCACGTCATCTCACGGACGCGTGTCGTTAGCGAGATCAGCTATCCAAAACCATGACCATCATGCTCGGAATTCCTTGTCTGAGCTCGAACACAAACTACAAATAAGGACTCCCGATGGACTTAATTTTCCAAAGTGCGAAGGCGATCACTCGTATGATCCTTAGTGGAGATGTGTCCGCCAGAGAAGTTCTCTCTGCCCATCTCGATCAAATTGATAGATTCAACGATGCGGTCAATGCCGTCGTCGCGATCGACCGCGCTGATGCCTTCCGCACAGCCGACGATATAGATACCAGACTCGCAGACGGTGAACCAGTCGGCATCCTTGCAGGGGTACCGATCACCATCAAAGAGGCGTTTGATTGTCGTGGCTTACCAGCCACCTGCGGAATGGCGCGCTACCGCAGTCGAGTGGCCATCGGGGATGCTCCCGCCGTGGCCACACTGCGACAAGCCGATGCGGTTATCATCGGGAAATCTAACGTTCCGACGCAACTCCAAGGACATCACTCGATCAATCCGCTGTACGGGGAGACAAAGAACCCATGGGATACCAGACGAGCTGCTGGTGGCTCTTCCGGTGGCTCGGCCGCGGCCGTTGCCTCCGGTTTTAGCGTCTTTGACCTTGCAAGTGATCTCCACGGTTCCATACGATTGCCAGCCTCGTGGTGCGGCGTCATCGGGTTTCGGCCATCTCCAGGCTTTATCTCCAAACGCGGACACCTCCCCTGGCCACCCCATGGACAGCTGGAACCTCCGGCATCCGTCGCAGGTCCAATTGCCCGCTCAATCGAGGATATTCAGCTTGCAGTACGGGTATTGTCACGAGGCGCGATAGGGAACTCCTACGTTGGCTCACACCAACGCCCAACAACCATCAATGTGTGGGCTCCATCTCCGGAGCTGCCAGTCGACAGTGAGACATACAGTGTGATTTCTGATGCGGTAGACCTGCTAGCGAGGCACGGATGGAGGATACGTTCTTATCGCCCTCCAATGGAAATCCACAAGATGATCGACTTAGGTTGGCGTCTGGCGAAGGCCGAGATCACCCGCGGTCTTACCGAAGAGCAGTGGAGTGAGCAGCTATCCCACCCGATAGACGTACGCACCTACTTGGCCGACCTAGAAAGTCAGCTCCAACTCAAGACTCTTGCGCGAGACTCACTTGAGCCTGACGCACTTCTTTTGAGCCCCGCTACACCCACTCCTTCAATCCGGACCGACGAAATCGGGATGACAATCAGACTCGATGGCGATCTCTACGATGCCTACGCTCTTTGGAGTTGGAGTCTGGCCACCTCTGTCATGCAACTACCCTCCGCTACTCTACCGACACCCAAGACTGCCGATGGACTCCCTATCGGTGTCCAAATCACCGCGGCCCCCGGGCAGGATGACCGACTTCTGAATGGGTGTGCGAATATTATGGACACCTTCGGCCCCGTAAACAACCCGCCAATGGATAATCTCATCTATCCAGGTCAATGATCGGATGATAAGGACTGAACTGGTCTCGCCGTTTCGAAGCGTAACTCTACCCTCACTCCCTCGAGGGGTACTGCGCCGTGGAGGCACCTTGAGCGTGACCGTCTGGTGTCTTCCCTCAGAAAAAGAGTCGATCTACCTCCAATTCGGCTCGTATATTTACCAGATCGCTTGTCGTTGGCTCAAATGGAAAGTCACGGAACTGTTCGGTTGGCCGGTATGAGCCGTATGGTCTCGTGCAACCTGGCTCACCGTTCTCACCGGGACAGCCGTTGGTCATGAAGGCAAGTCCTTGGTTCGCAGTCTCTACCACCAGATCAGCATGCACTGCTCGCACACCAGTCAGGGATCCCTCCTCCGAGAATCGGAAATCGTCGCCCCGAAAGCCCTCCTTCTCGACTAAGTGCTTGACGAGTTGTATCCTGCGCCAACGCGTGATCGTGGACTTGGGCACCAGACCCATCCGGGAGTCTGGCTCCGGATTGAAACAGAACAGATAAGGAAAAATCTGCCGATCGACCAGCCGAACGAAAAGGTCAACCAAGTCCTGATCGCTCTCACCCAGCCCAACGAGCGTATGACAGTTGACCTTCCAGGGACCAAAGATCTCCCTAGCATCGTCAACAACATTCCAGTACTTCTTCCAGGAAAGGCCCGCACCCCCTGCGGGAACATCGGTGCGAATAGACCGGAAGAGTCGCTCCGTGACCGCATCGAGTCCAATGCCTATCATGTCGACACCTGCATCGTAGAATCGCTCCAATCGCCGTCGGTTCAGCGTCGGAGGCGCCACCAAGATCGATAGCGGAGTCCGAACCTTTGCGTTGATCCTCGAAGTGATCTCCAAGCTATCCTCGAATGCGTATGGCGACGTCACCATCGAAATACAAAGACGCGTGAGTCTGTCTTCGACAGCCGCCATCCGATCGACAAGGTCGTCAGTGCGTACCAGGGGCCACTCCACGCGTATAAACGACTTATCCTCATAATCTCCCGGCCGAGTTCGAGCCAAGCCGCAGTAGCCGCAATCACTTCTGCACCCATCCTCATAGTTCAACAGAAGATTGATACCACCAAAATCAAAGTCGCGACCAAAGCGACCCGATCGGAAACCCAGTGCAATTGCTGAGGCCGCAGAGATTCGGACCCACTCAGGGCTCTCCTGGCCAGATGACCTCCGATTTCGCGAGCGTAATGTCATCGCAGTTCCCGTCGTCACTTCACACCCCCCTCTGGTAGATAGCAAGAACCAATCCGAAATGGCATGGCGTCTCCGCCGATCCACGACACCGCGAATGCCTCACCAAGTGCTCTTCGATCAACCAGATCACCAAGCACCTCTGACACCACATCAGCCAGATGGACGCTACCCAACGGCTGCCACCGCAATGCCTTGGGCAAGGCCGAGAGACGGGAGTCAGAATCGATGAAATCTCCGGTCACCGATGCGTCCCTCACAGCAGCCCCTGCAATCCGCAGAACCAGTTGCACTGTTCCAAGTGTTGTCCGGAAAGTCACGAGGTGTTCCGCGGGGGTCACACCATCGCGAGAAAAAATCCACGACGACTGTGAGTACTTGTGTGCCAGCAAATCACTCGCAATCGCAAGTTCGTAGTCGTCCGGACGCTCTCGACTGACTCCCGTCACGCCCATGGCAGGCGGAAGCGCTAACGAAAACTCCTCGATGAGGTCCGATCCAAACACCGACCTGTTCAACAACTCGCTGAGTGTCACGGTTCGCTGAGCCAATTCTGCCTGGAGCTTCGACTCGGCCTTAACAGCCGGTGTCCTCAGGACAGCCGTCATTACTTGAGTGTCCAAGCTCCCGAGCACGCTGGCGTGACAGAGTGTTCCGCCTCTGGGCGTGCGGAAAATTCCCAACCCAGCTACTTTCCTCCCAGTAACCTCGAGATCATTCTTGCCGGCTAGGCTCGCCTGGATCCCCAAGTGGCCTAGCGTTGTCGCAAGAACTCCGCCGAAGGACTCGAGTACCTGACGCGGGGTCGATGGATTCTCTTCTTTGAACACCAACGCGATTCCCAGCTGACCCGATCCCATGACAATGGTGCCACCACCCGTTGGGCGCCTGTTGATGTCCAGATGGCGAATCGTCACCTCATCGAGGTCGATCTCCGCCTCCACCCGTTGATACCGGCCCACCAAGACAGCATGGTCGGAGTAGGTATAGAGCCGAAGAGTGGTGTTCCCGTTCTCCTCGCACCGCCGAACAAGTGCCTCGTCGAGTGCCAAACCCTCCGCGGCGCTGACGCCATGGTCAACGATAAGCCGCAATGGACCCACCATTAGGAAACCCGAACCTCGACGAGCTTCTCGCCAACCGCCTGTGCCCAGCTCATAGAGCAACACCACTCGTAGAGTTCGGGCTCAAGTCCCTTGGAGCGAGCATATGCTATTGCTCCTTCAGCCGGATACGCGATCCCATTTAGACCAACATCGATGGCAGCCTCATCGAGCCTCATCTTCAAATCGCCCATTGGGCGCGCACAACCAAGGTTGACCTTGGTTGCAGCCATAGATTGTCTGGCAGCGACAAAAATCTTCGTGACGTCATCACAACTTGGCGGAGGGATGTCGGCCATCGGCGTCCCGATCAACGGCGTCAGCACCACCAGTATGACGGTGTCTACTCGGTGATTGGCGATCATCTCCAGTGCGCGGTACTCTCCGAGAATCCTCCCATAGTGGAGGCCAATGACAACGTGGGGGATAATTCTGAGCCCGGCAGCATCGAGTCGGGAGAGCGACAAGTCGAAGTCGGAAGCCACCAGTGGGAGGTGATACACCTGCTGTACCGTCTCATCAGCTCCAATGATGTCGAGCATCACGGCATCCACACCAGCCTGTGCAAGGTCGTCAGCCAGAGATGGAGAAACCACGCCGGAATGGGCAACTACCTTGAGGCCAAGCTCTTCCTTGATCCGAGGCACGAGTTTCAAGTGACGTCGTAACGGAACCCCTCCAGACTTGGTCGATCCACCCGAGATCAGGATCCCCTCCGTACCTTCGGACTTCAGGCGAGATGCCAGTTCGAACAGGTTCTCGCCGAGACGAACGGATATCATTCCTTCCAAAACCTTTGTCTGGCAGTGATCGCAGTTCAGTGCGCAACTCTGACCCGTTACCGAAATCGGCAAAAAGCGCCGAGAGTTCTTCGGCCGCCACTCGCTGGTCTGCCAGCGCTTCAGCCCCGGGGCATAAAACTCTATCCTATTCCCGAAGATATCAACTCGCCGCTCAAACAGGTCTACCACGACAATACCCCTGCTCTTTTATATGTTTCCACCCGCTCCTCAAAATCCTTTGTCACGTCGGTTGGATGGACGAGTGTGGCCAACTCCTCCGATTGGACTCCCGCCAATTCAAATAGCCACGCCTGAAAGCAGTCGGCATAGATGCGTCGCGGATCGCTGATGACCGCCTCATTGAATGCGACCACCCTGCCGCCAAGAGGAGTCTCGAGTGGGCCGACGAACTTCTCTGCCTCCAGCGTCCCGACGGCATCGCCACGGCATAGAGTCCCCAAATTCGGGTGCATCACCAGCTGTGCCAAGGTGCCACTCACCTCCACACCGAGCGGGTCAAACCCAACCCGGACGCTGTTGCTGGCAATCCTCTCCACCCAAAGATTGCGGTCGTGGTCATAATACAGGTCGTCCCTGATCTCATATCCTTTGCACTTGACTTTTGCCACGTCGTACCCTCCCAACTTCATCTCCCCTCCGCTCGCTCGCTGCGAGTTGGAATAACTCATACTCCTGTCAGTCCACTGAGGCGACGAAGAAACGCCCCGCCAACCTCGTCCCCTGTCGCCAAAAAGTCAACGGCCTCCTTGCCAACCAAGTCGCACGTAGCGCAGGCAACGGTCAGCTCCTCGAGTTCTCCAAATGCTATGATCGCGATCGCAAGCCAGTCTTTACCCTTCCCAACCAGGAGAAGAACCCCTGCTCGTACCTTGATCACCTCAAGGCGATCCGGTGGTGTAAGCCCCAGATCGTTGCCTGCGACGAAAGCCGGGTCGGTTAGCCCCGCTCTCACTTCGGCCAACCGACCTTCATACGCTCGCGCGGGTATCCCGACAACCGTCGTGGCACCAAAAAGGTCGCAGTAGGCTTCGACTGCAGCCTCGGTGAAAGTCTCTCCCGCCTTCATTGGTTCCGGTGGGCCGACATAGCGAGCCATGAGGCGAGCAGCGCACTCCTTTACCAGTTTTGGCTCATTCAAAATGCCTGCTGCTTCTGTCGCATCGAAACTCTCGATACAGTTTCCTACTACCACAACTCCCGATCCGATCTCCCCAGCACCATGCCCACAAAGTTTGCGGCGACCCACAGAAATTTCGCCGTGTTCATCAAGGATCGCGTCAACTCCAATCGCCCTGAAGGCACTGACCGCCGGAGAAAGTAGCCGAGTCAGCAACAACGCATGTGGACCGACTGCCATCGATTTTGGCAGATACACCTGAAAAAACAGCTGATTTTGGTCCAGGTATACCGGTCCTCCTCCCACGTACCTGCGCAGAACTGGAAGACCACGCATTCTGATGACCGCCTCGTCAATTTCGCGAACATGGCGATGCATCCCGAGCGACACATACGCGGAGTTCGGTCGCATAAAAGTGAGTGTCGGACCTTCAACCTCTTCGACGAGCGCGTGCCACAGCGCTTGGGAATCAATCGGGTCTACGAAACCAAAGTCATGAACAGCCAGCTCCACACCGAATACCATTCACCCCCCTGGATCAGACTCGGCAGCACAACAAAGAGCCATCACATGCGCATATTCGCACGAATAAACCCATCATATCATAAGTTCCATGGCCGTGTGCGACTGCTGGAGATTCGATCGGGCGATGTTGGCTCGCCGATCAGGCCGGACCGGTGTCGGCTGCTCAAAGATCTACCTCGGATCGCTAGTTTGGACGGCAATGCAACAAAATACCAACGATTGGGCACTTATCACTGGCGCAAGCTCTCCAATCGGGCAACAAGTTGCCATGCACTTGGGAGGTCTGGGTTATTCGCTTGCGCTACTTGGCTTCCGGCACCGTGAGGCCATGGACGACCTATGCACCACCCTCTCGAACCGCAACATAAGATTTGCCACCAAGCAGATCAGCCTCAACACGCAGGCCTCCCTCGACCAGGTCATAACATGGCTTGACGGCCTCTCCATCAAACCAGGCGTCATAGCCTGGCTGGCGGCATCAGGCGTTATGAGGCCAGTCAAGGAGCTCAACATGCACCACCTGGGCTGGACCTTTCAGGTGTCGGCCTTCTCGCTCGCGATCATCACAGCACGCCTGGCTCCCCGGAAACTCATCGTTATCTCCTCGACCGGCGCCACAAGGGTCGTCGAGAATTACGGAGCACTGGGTGCTGCTAAATCAGCGCTCGAAACCATGCTCCGATATCTCGCTGTGGAACTCGCGCCGAACACATCGGTCTTTGGCATCAGGGCGGGCCTCGTAGAGACCTCGGCAGCGCACCGACTGCCGGACTTCGATACGCTCCGGACGTCCGTCCTGTCACGAACCCCCATGGGTCGACTGGTCACCCCGGCCGACATCGCCAAGCTTGTGGGCCTACTGGCGAGCGAAGATCTGGAGATGCTCACCGGTTCGATCTTGGACCTCGACGGTGGCTTACGACTTGTGCTGTAAGCCTACACTCGCCGTCGTTCACCAGACTGTCAATGAATCTGTTGTCAGATCAAACGCTGCCGTGCTACAAGAGCCAAAGTGACGGTTGCACCATCGACCCACCCCAACGAACGAACAGGATATCCTTGTCCGATCACACGAACGCAGTGAGTTGAAGCCCCGCGATGCCAATCGGACTTCTGCGACAGTTCCTCAACGCACCCCTCCTTCGCGTCGATCGCATGCATCGCGCTCTTCGGCACACCCGGTCCATGAAATCCAAGGACAGTTTGCAATCATCGGCGCTGGCCTCTCAATCGAGGTCAGCATTTGCCACAGAGAAAGATTCACACCACGACCGTCGCTCGAACACTAGCGCGACCGTTCCAGTCAGCGCATTTCACCACAATCTCTGTTGACCATCGCGTGCCGATGCACCGCTACCTCCAAACCCCACAAAGACCCACCGCGATGCACCTGCAACACAAGAATTGGTGCTCGCGTCGTTCCCACTCAGTTGAGACCGAATAAGAACAGCGTCACCTACAGCGGAGAAAGTCAAAGCAACACGGAGTCGGCCGATCGTTCGTCTGCGGCTCCTGAGCGAAGCCGTCGTCAATGCTCACTCGGCGAGACAGCTGGACAGTTAAACCTCCTCGATGTAGGCAATAACGCTCGACTGGCGGGCTATCTCTCCCTCGTTTGTGATGATTCGTATCGCTCCCGCAGCTGGCGCGAGTACCTCGGTATCAAGCTTGTCTACCTGCACCTCTGCAATCAGCTGGTTCTGCGTAACAAAGTCCCCCGGAGTGACGAACCAAGTGACCACCACCCCCTCGGGATCCGGGTCAGTCTTGGAAATCCTGGGGAAGAGTACCTCTGTACTCAAGCCATCACGTCCCTGATTGCAGCGGCTATGCGCGTTGGCGTCGGGAGAGTTGCTTGTTCTAACGAACGCGCATACGGTATTGGCGTATCTGGCACGCAGACACGCTTCATCGGACAACGCAAGAGCCGTGGGTCCTCCTCTGCGATGATAGCGGCAATCTCGCCTGACAGGCCAAACGATTGGTAATCCTCGTCGACAACGACCAGTCTACCGGTCTTCGCTACCGACTCAAGAACCGTCGCACGGTCCAGTGGCACCAAGCTCCGCAGATCAACTACTTCGCACTCTATTCCCTCCTTGGCGAGCTCATCGGCGACATCAAGGCTGTGATGAACCGAGAGCGAAAGCGTCACGACCGTCACGTCAGTTCCGGACCGCGTTATCGCCGCTTTCCCGATCGGAACGGTGTAGGACTCCTCGGGTACATCCCCAAGCGCGTGCGTGCTCTTGGTCATCCATGGAAGACCCATGACTCCCTTATGGAACATATACACAACGGGATTCTCGTCGCGAATCGCGGAGATCATAAGCCCCTTGGCGTCGGCCGGAGAGCTTGGTACCACCACTTTCATCCCGGGTAAGTGCGCAAAAGTACCCCAAAGACATTGGGAGTGCTGTGCACCATCGGAGTAGCCCCCACCCACGGCTGTCATAAGTACCATAGGCACTAAGACATTGCCACCAGATTCATAGTGGATCTTTGCCATGTGGTTGTAGATCTGGTCCATCGCTACGCCAAAGAAATCGACAAACATCAATTCGACGATCGGGCGCATGCCTTCAACCGCCGCACCAGTTCCGAGTCCGATAAATGCCGTCTCCGAAATTGGCGTGTCAAGGATACGCCCTGGGCCAAAACGCTCGAGCAAACCGGTCGTGGAGCTGAAGATGCCACCGTAGGCACCAACGTCCTCCCCAAGCACAATGACCGAAGGATCACGCTCCATTTCTTGTGCAATCCCCTCTACCATCGCCTTGGACACCGTGAGTTTCCGCGAAGTAACCTGCTGTGGGGATGTTTCGATCTTTACCATTTTGAGTCTCCTTTAGGAAAATACATAACGAGTAGCTGATGACGGTTCGGGAATCGGGCTCGACTTGGCGAACGAGATGGCTGCCTCGACACGGGCCTGAGCCTCAGTCACAGCACCCTTGATCACGTCGTCGTCGGCGACACCGAGTGCACGAAGATGCATCTCATACGCTGGCAGCGGATCTCGTTGCGCTACGCCATCAAGGTCGGGCCGATAACCCTGGGCATCACCCTCGAAGTGTCCCCAAAGCCGCAAGGTGTGAACCTCGAGAAGGGTCGGACCCCCACCAGAGCGAGCTCGGTCAACAGCCCGCTTCGCAGCAGCAAAGATGTCCTCAAGCGAGTTGTCCTCGATGCGCTCCCCTGGTATGCCATAAGCCTTCGCCCGCTCAGCGTTGGACGCAACAGAGGTCGAGAGAGAACGAGGCACTGAAATCGCCCAGTCGTTGTCCTCGATCACAAAGACCACTGGGAGTCGCCAGGCTGCCGCCAAGTTGAGGGACTCATGGAATGCACCCTGGTTGGCGGCACCTTCGCCAGTAACCGCGACAGCAACAGCCTGAGAGCCCTTGCTCTTGAAGGCAAACGCCTGCCCCAATGCAGGGGGGTAACCTTCGGCAATTATGCCAGAGCACGAAAAGTGAATCGACGGATCGAAGAGGTGCATGTGTCCACCTCGCCCACGACCGAGACCATCCTCTCGCCCGTAGATCTCCGCTGCAAGTCGTTCAAGGCTCATCCCATGAGCGATCGCGAAATGGTGGGGTCGATGCGTTGCGGTAACCGCATCATCAGGAGTGAGATTGGCACATACCGCGACCGCAACTGGCTCCTGTCCGGCGGACAGATGCATCTCGCCTGGAATTAGACCCGCTCCGATGTCCCATATCGGCGCCTTGTCGGCGTGATACTCCCGCAAAATCGTCTCCTCGAAGGTCCGAATCAACACCATCTGCCGATAGAGGTCAAGCCTTGTCGAATTTTCCACCCCACACCTCCGTTCATCCCCACTGGTTAGGAGAGATATCTCGAAGAGTACATCGTCCTGAGAAATATTTCAACTACCTCAATTAGTTCATGGAGCCGCGAGGTTCCCTTCGCTGTCATCGGGCTCCTGGCCTGTCACACGTGCTAGGTACTGGTTCGTAAACTGGTGAGCAAAGACCTCATGTGCGTAACGAAACCGCCTTGTCTGAGCGAGAGTGGCCACCAGATGTGAACAAGCCCGTAAAGCGAACTGCGCTCAAGAGAACGCCCAATCTCCTTCGACTCGGTAACAACTAGCCTGGGTTGCGCACAAGCGTGATTTCACTACTGGGACGACGACACGAACGAAACCGTCCCCTGCTCTAACGCACAGCTATCGCCGCAGCGCAGCCAGGAACCTCCTTGCAACGAGAACCGATCGTCATGGGGCCCAGCACACTCATCCGGTGCGGCTCGATGAGCCGGGGCCACGCACGTGGGTAGAGAGTTTCCATCTCCTCTAAGACGACGAAGACGTCTTGGCTAGTGTCGATGAACACCGAAGAATGCTGAGACGACAACCTGCTTGGCGAGGGCTCAACATCTCGAGTCCTTCGACCGCAAGGTCGCCAAGACCCTCGGCTAGACCCTCGGCAAGGCCAAGATGTAGCTGGCACACCGTCTCCGGATCAGATTCAGCCACATCGGCGAATGGGCAACGCTGAAGCACAAAGTCGACTCGCTTTCCCCTCTCGACACGCTTTGGGCGGAATCCGCGTCTCGTGATCTCCGCCTCAAACAGTTCAGTGCTGTCACCGGTACCCACCAGTTCGGCTGCTCGGCGGCCGCCGTCTCGGCGACCCACCTGGCGCGAACTCTCACCACTGCGAACTGCGTTACTGAGCAATGATGCGAGCCAGGAGTAAGCGCCGGGGGCGTCCCACCTGCCGACTATCTCAGGATGGGGTCGATACCGTAGCCCTGGACGCCCCGGCCGCGTGCGCTTCTCCAGCTCCTCGGTTACGAGGCCAGCGTCCTTGAGAACTGCGAGGTGTTGGCGCACGGCATTGTGGTTGAGCTGTACATACCCGGTGAGTTCGGCAACCCCGACGGGTCCGGGAGCATCAACGATATAGCGGAATAGCCGATGGCGAGTCGGATCCCCAAGAGCCCTGGCCTCACGCTGGACCTCGTCGGTGATTGTCATACCTTCCGTTTCGAAAGACCTGCCCAAGTTGTCCATGTAGCCTTGAAATCCTCAGCTCTCCCTCTGCAGTTTAGTTGTGCTCTTGCCCAGCCACGCGCCGCACCGTCCACTCCAGCTAA